>DASTYO010000159.1:0-17426 GCA_035764875.1 Acidimicrobiales bacterium
GCCCAGCTCGAACTCGAAGCGCATCGTGGACACCCGGTCGCTGCCGGAACATCGTCACCGGCTTGTCGTCGCCCGCTCCCGCAGGTGCCACGGCCAGCGCGAGCACCAGCCCGACAACCGCCAGCGCCGACATCGAGCGCCGTCCCCCGAACATCGCCGACCTCCCCGTCTCGCAGATCGTCCTTCCGAGGATCGCCGCGGGCCAGGGCCGAAGGTCCCGGCCGGCGGCTCAGGCCCCCTTGCCGGGCACCACGCGGTAGGCGTCGTAGACGGAGTCGATGGCCCGGATGCTGGAGAGCGCCGAGTCGAGGTGGGCCGGGTCGCCCAGCTCGAACTCGAAGCGCATCGTGGACACCCGGTCGCTGCCCGTGGTGGTGGACGAGGCGAGGATGTTCACGTGGTGGTCGGACAGTGCGGCCGTCACGTCACGCAGCAGGCGGGCCCGGTCGAGGGCCTTGACCTCGATGGCGGCGACGTAGACGCCGGCGGACTCGTTGTCCCACTCGACGTCGATGATGCGGTCGCGCTGGCCGGCGCCGAGGGAGACGGCGTTGGCGCAGTCGGCCCGGTGGACGGACACGCCACGACCCCGGGTGATGAAGCCGACGATCTCGTCGCCGGGCACCGGGGTGCAGCAGCGGGACAGCCGCACCATCACGTCGTCGAGGCCCTCGACGTGCACGCCGGTCTTCGAGCGGCGGGCCCGGTTCCGCGGCCGCCGGTCGTGGACCAGGTTGGTGGCGAGCTGCTCGGGCTCCATCACGTCGGTGTCGTGCAGGGCCTTGACGACCCGGCCGGCCACCGACTTGGCCGACACGTGGTGCTCGCCGATGGCCGCGTACAGCGAGTCGAGGTCGGCGTAGTTCGCCGACGTCGCGATCTCCTGGAGCGCCTTGGTGACCGGCTCGGTCTTGATCGGCACGTTCTCCCGCCGCAGGGCCTTGACCAGGTCCTCGCGGCCGGTCTCGATGGCGTCCTCGCGGCGCTCGCGCGAGAACCACTGGCGGATCTTGTTGCGGGCCCGAGGGCTGACCACCACCTGGAGCCAGTCGCGGGACGGCCCCGCGCCCTCCACCTTGGAGGTCACGATCTCCACCGTGTCGCCCGAGCTGAGCTCGGAGTGCAGCGGCACCAGCCGGCCGTTGACCTTCGCGCCGATGCACGTGTGCCCGACCTCGGTGTGCACCGTGTACGCGAAGTCGATGGGGGTGGCGCCCTTCGGCAAGGTGATGACCCGGCCCTTGGGCGTGAAGGCGAACACCTCGTCCTGCTCGAGGTCGACCTTCAGGTTCTTCATGAACTCGTCGGGGTCGGTGGACTCCTCCTGCCAGTCCACGATGCGCGACAGCCAGGCCAGGTCGTCCTCGTGGCTGCGCTGGTTGGGCTGGTCGTTCGACTTGTACTGCCAGTGGGCGGCCACGCCCCGCTCGGCCCGGGCGTGCATCTCGCGCGTGCGGATCTGCACCTCGAGCGGCTTGCCCTGGGGCCCCACCACCGTCGTGTGCAGCGACTGGTAGAGGTTGAACTTGGGCATCGCGATGTAGTCCTTGAACCGCCCGGGCACCGGCTTCCACGTGGCGTGGATGGAGCCGAGGGCCGCGTAGCAGTCCTTCACCGAGTCGACGACGACCCGGATGGCGACGAGGTCGAAGATGTCGTCGAACTCCCGGCCCTTCACGACCATCTTCTCGTAGATGCTCCACATGTGCTTCGGCCGGCCGGTCACCTCGGCGGTGAGGCGCAGCTCCTCCAGCCGCTCCTCGACCTGGTGGATGACCTGGTGCAGGTAGAGGTCGCGCTCGGGCGTGCGGGTGGAGACCATGTGGTCGATCTCGGCGAAGCGCTTCGGGTGGAGCGCGGCGAAGCTCAGGTCCTCGAGCTGCTGGCGCACCTCCTGCATGCCCAGCCGGTGGGCCAGCGGCGCGTAGATGTCGAGCGTCTCGCGCGCGGTGCGCTCCTGCTTGAAGTGCGGCATGCCGGCGATGGTCCGCATGTTGTGGAGCCGGTCGGCCAGCTTGATGATCAGGACCCGCAGGTCCTTCGACATCGCCACGATCATCTTGCGCACCGTGGCGGCCTGCTGCTGCTCCTTGGTGTCGAAGTGGATCCGGTCGAGCTTGGTGACGCCGTCGACGATCGCCGCGACCTCCGGACCGAACTCGGCCTCGACGTCGGCGATGGACATGCCGGTGTCCTCGACCGCGTCGTGCAGCAGGGCGGCGGCGATGGTGACGTCGTCGAGGCCGAGCTCGGCGACGATCTGGGCGACCGCGATGGGGTGGTGGATGTAGGCCTCGCCCGTCTTGCGGATCTGGCCCTCATGGGCAGCCGACGACGTGAGGTAGGCGCGGGTGATCAGGTCGGTGCGGGCGGAGCGGCCGTGGCGCTCGCGGAACGCGGCGAGGAGGGGCGCGACCTCTTCGGCGGGCGGCGGGGAGCTCCGACGCCAGGGCAGGACCCGATCGACCGTGGATGCCACGGGGTCAGGATACGGTCAGCAGGGCCCGCACCCGCTCGCCGGCGAGGGCGTCGCGGCCGTGGAGGAACGCCAGCTCGAGCAGGAAGGCGCACTCGACGATCTCGCCGCCCAGGTCTTCGAGCAGCGTGCACGCCGCCCGGGCCGTGCCGCCGGTGGCCAGGACGTCGTCGACCACCAGCACCCGGGCTCCCGGGGCCACCGCGTCGACGTGGGCGGTGAGCGTGTCGGTGCCGTACTCGAGCTCGTAGGTGTGCTCGACCGTCTCGTAGGGCAGCTTGCCGGGCTTGCGGAACGGCACGCAGCCCGCGCCGAGCCGGTAGGCCACCGGCGCGGCGAACAGGAACCCCCGCGCCTCGACCCCGACCACGTGCGTGATGCCGACCCCTTCGTGGGGCGCGGCGAGCTCGTCGACGGCGCGCCGGAAGGCAGCGGCGTCGCCGAGCAGCGGCGTGATGTCCTTGAACACCACGCCCGGCTCCGGGAAGTCGGGGATGTCCCGCAGGTGGGCGTCGAGCCAGTGCGCCATCGGGGTCAGCGGGACCGGACCACCGCCGTGCCACCGGCGAAGTTGTCGTGGGTGCCCCGCTTGAACGGGTCGTTGGCGATCGTGACCCCGATGGCGACCGCGGCCACGAACGACAGCAGCCCGCCGAGCACCGGCACGATGGCGAGCAGCAGCCAGGCGTTGCGGCGCAGCGCGGCCTCGGGCGTGGGCAGCCGACCGTCGGGCCCGATGACCTTGATTCCGAGGGCCATCTTCCCCACGGTCTGGCCCCGCGTCGACTCGAGCCAGACGGCGTAGGCGTAGGTCAGCGCCGTCGACAGGAGCAGGTAGAGGACGTTCTCGCCGGCGCCGAGGCCACCGCCGAACCCCGCCGTCTCGTCGGTGAGGAGGGCGGCGAGGATGAAGTTGGGCACCAGCAGCACGAGGTTGTCGATGATGCGGGCACCGAAGCGGGGCCACGGCCCGATCGGCTCGAGCGGGGCCGGACCGGGCTGCGGCCCCGGCGGCCCGGGCGGCGGCGGTGGCGGCGGTGGGGGCGGCGGCAGGTCCGACATGTCAGCGGCGCTTGCCCTTCTTGCGGGGCCGGGGCGGGATGGCCCGGCCGGACAGCGGCGGGGCGCCGGCGGCGGAGGTGCCGCGGGTCCCACCCGGAGCCGCAGCGGCGACCGGAACCGGCTGGCCCGACTGGCGGGCCTCCTGGGTGGCGAGCCGGTTCCGCAGGCTCCGCCAGTGCGGCTCGCGCTCCTTCAGCCAGGCGACCACGGGCGCCGCCACGAAGATCGACGAGTAGGCGCCGATCACCAGGCCCACGGCCAGGGCGACGGCGAACTCCTCGAGGGTCACGGCGCCCAGGATGAACGAGCCGATGACCAGCATCGACAGCACCGGCAGGAGGGACGTGATCGTGGCGTTGAGGGACCGCATGAGCACCTGGTTCATCGAGAGGCTCATGAGGTCGGTGTAGGTCATCCGCTGGGCGGTGCCGGGGCGGGCCGCGTTGTCGTGCGCCTTGTCGAAGACCACCACGGTGTCGTAGAGCGAGTAGCCCATGATCGTGAGGATCGCGATGACCGTGGCCGGGGTGACCTCGAGCTGGAACAGGGCGTAGAAGCCGACCGTGAAGACGATGTCGTGCACCACCGCGACCAGGGCGCCGACCGCCATCTTCCACTCCAGTCGGATCGCCATGTAGGCGGCCACGATGAGGAAGAACCACACCAGGGCGCGCTGGGCCTTCGACGAGATCTCGTCGCCCCACGTGGGGCCCACGGTGGAGACGCTCACGGCGGTGCGGTCGACACCCGCGAGCTCGGCGAGCGACTCGGTGACGGCCCGGACCTCCTCCTCGTCGGCCGGCTCCGCCTGCACGCGGACCACGTCGGCGCCGATCACCTGGATCTTCGCGCCCTGGGCGCTGGCCGGGAGCGCGTCGCGGGTGTCGCTGACCGAGGCATCCGGCGCCTCGACCTCCCAGGACGTGCCGCCTTCGAAGTCGATGCCGAGGTTCAGGCCCCGGATCGCCAGCGCACCGATCGAGACCACCATCAGCACGGTGGAGATCGCCGCGCCGATGCGCCACAGCCGGACGAAGTCGATGTCGTTCTCGTAGCTGGCGAGCTTCTTGAAGACGCTCATGCCGGCGCCACCTCCTCGGCCGGGTGGGCGGGTCTGGGCATGCCGAACAGCCGGCGGCTGCCCTCGAGACGACGGGACTTCACCAGCATGAGCACGACCGGCCGCATGAAGAAGTACGACGCGATGAGGTCGAGCGTCGTGGAGATGCCCAGGAAGAGGGCGAAGCCTCGCACCGGGCCGACGGTGAGGAAGTACAGGACCGCCGCACCGATGAGCGAGGCGACGTCGGCCTTGACGATCGTGGAGAACGCCGAGGCGAAGGTGCCGTCGACCGCGCTTCGGAGGGTGCGGCCCTTCGACACCTCCTCCTTCAGGTGCTCGTAGAACACGACGTTCGAGTCGACTGCCACACCGACGGACAGGATGATGCCGGTGACGCCGGCGAGCGTGAGCGCGAGTCCCTGGGACTCACCGAGCCAGGCGACGACGACCCACAGCAGGCCACCGGCGAGGAGCAGCGACAGGATCGCCACCAGGCCGAGCAACCGGTAGTAGGCGACCATGTAGAGCGTCACCAGTCCGAGACCGATGAAGCCGGCGATCAGGCCGGCGTCGAGGGCGTCGTCGCCGAGCGAGGCCGAGACCGCCTGGGTCTGCTGGGCCTCGAGCTCCACCGGCAGGGCGCCGTAGCGCAGCACGAGGGCCAGGTCCTTGGCCTCGTCCTCGGTGAACTGCCCGGTGATGGAGATCTCGTCGGCCTTGAAGGCGGGTGCGTTGATGGAGGGCGCCGACACGACCCGGCCGTCGAGCACGATCGCCAGCTGCTTCGTGGGGCAGGTCGGTGCGCCGCTGTAGCAGGTGCCTGCGATGCGGTTGAACTCGTCGATGCTGTCACCGCGGACCTCGACGCCGACCTGCCACTGGCCGAGCTGGTACAGCTCGGCGCTGGCGGTGCGCAGGATGTCGCCGGTGGCTTCGGCCGGGCCGAGGCGGAAGCGGGCCACCTCCTGGCCGTCCTCGTACTGGGCGAGGGTGACGGGCTGGTCGGGGACGTCCTCCTCCGGCGGGGTCAGCGACAGGTCGTCGAGGCCGGCGGTGGGCGGGGCGCTGGTGGGTGGAGCGCTCGTCGTCGTGGTCGCCGGCGCCGACGTCGTGGTGCTGCCCTCGGTCTGCAGCGGCGCCGCCAGCTCGCCGGGCGCCAGCCCGTAGCCGGACTCCTCCGCGCCGTCGGCGGGGGCGCTGGTGGTCGTGGTGGTGTCCTCGGGCCCCTCGCCGGAGGGCGCGGTGGTGCTGGTCGTGTCCTCGGGCAGCTCGTCGAGGCCGGGCGGCAGCGCCTGGAGCACGGGCCGGAACCGCAGCTCCGCGGTCTGGCCGACGAGCTCGAGGGCTCGCTCGCGGTCGTCGATGCCGGGGAGCTGGACGATGATGGCATCGCCCTGGCGGGTGATCTCCGGCTCGGCGACGCCGATGCCGTCGACGCGCTGGCGGATGATGGAGATCGCCTGGCCGAGGGCCTCGTCGTCGGTGTCCTCCGTGGGCTCGAGCACCACCGAGACGCCGCCCTGGAGGTCGAGGCCGAGGAGCGGTTCGTTGTCGGCGGCGAGGGTCCAGACCAGGCCGCCGACGGTGAGCACGACGATGAAGATGAGGGACAGCAAGCCGTTGCGGCGCATGGAGGGGCTACTCGTGGTCGGGGGCGGGGGTGTCCGGCTGGGCCGGGGGCGGCACGGGCCGCCCGATGGCCAGACGGGCGATGGTGATCTCGACGTCGGGTGCGATGCGCAGCCGAGCGTCGTCGCCGTCGAGGGACGTGATGGTGCCGTGGATGCCGGAGGTGGTGACGATGGCGTCGCCCACCTGCACGGAGTCGACGAAGGCCCGGTGCTCCTTGACCCGACGCTGCTGCGGGAGGATGAGCACCGCCCACAGCAGGCCGAGGATCACGATCGGGACGAGCAGCTCCACCGGGGCGACCAATCTGCGTCGGGGACGGACCGGGCGATGCTAGTGGTGCACTTCGGGCGGGTCGTAGACCCCCCTGCTCGTACACCCCTCACTCGTACACCGCGGCGACCTCGGCCCGGAGGGCGTCGAGGGTGCCGTCGGCGACGGCCACCCGGGCCCGGTCGGTGAGGCGGAGGATCCAGGCCAGGTTGTGCAGGGTGGCGAGCCGCGGGCCGGTGGGCTCGTTGACGTTGAACAGGTGGCGCAGGTAGGCCCGGCTGTAGCGCCCGCACACCCGGCAGTCGCACGCCGGGTCGAGGGGCCCGGCGTCGGTCGCGAAGCGCCGGTTCTTCATGTTGTACCGCCCCTCGGAGCTGAGGATCGTGCCGTGACGGCCGAAGCGGGTCGGCAGCACGCAGTCGAACAGGTCGACGCCGCGGGCGATCGATTCGACGATGCCGACCGGGTCGCCGAGGCCCATGAGGTAGCGGGGACGGTCGGCGGGGAGCTCGGCGATGGCGGCGTCGAGGGCCGGGAGCATCTCGTCGCGGGACTCCCCGACGGACAGCCCGCCGATGGCGTACCCGTCGAAGCCGACGTCGACGGTGCGCTGGGCGCTCTCGGTGCGCATCGCCGGATCGACGCCGCCCTGCACGATGCCGAACTGGTACCGACCCGGCACCTCCCGGTCGAGGAATGCCGTGCGTGCCCGGGCCGCCCAGTCGGCGGTGCGCTCGAGCGCGGTGCGGATCACCTCCGGCGGGCTCGGGAGCGGCGCGCACTCGTCGAGCACCATCTGGATGTCGGCGCCGAGGCGCAGCTGCACGTCGACCGCGCCCTCCGGGGTCAGCCGGTACTCGTCGCCGTCGTAGGTCGAGCGGAAGGTGACACCGTCGTCGTCGACCTTCGGGGCGAGCGAGAAGACCTGGTAGCCGCCGCTGTCGGTGAGCACGTGGCCGGACCAGTCGCTGAACCCGTGGATCCCGCCCATGGCCTCGACCACGTCGGGACCGGGGCGGAACAGCAGGTGGTAGGTGTTGCCGAGCACGATCTGGGCGCCGAGGGCCTCGAGGTCGGCGGTCTCCACGGCGCGCACCGTGCCCCGGGTGCCGACCGGCATGAAGCACGGCGTGGTGACCGTGCCCCGGGAGGTGGTGATGGTGGTGGCCCGGGCCGGGCCGCTGGTGGCCTCGACCTCGACGGACAGCGTCATGCCGCCTCCTGCGGCCGGCCCACGCCGGCGCCGTCGCGCCCGAGCAGCATGGCGTCGCCGAAGCTCAGGAACCGGTAGCCCTCGGCGAGGGCGACGTCGTACAGGTCCCGCCAGTGGGGGCCGGCGAAGGCCTCCACCAGCACGAGCAGGCTGGAGCGCGGCAGGTGGAAGTTGGTGAGCAGCACGTCGACCACGGCGAGGCGGCTGCCGGGGCGCAGGAACAGGTCGGTGCGGCCGGACAGGCGGCCGAGGGCGGCCGCGCTCTCGAGGGCCCGCACGGTGGTGGTGCCCACGGCGACGACGCGGTCGGCCCGCTGGCAGGCCTGCCAGGTCGCCTCGGGCACCACGAAGCGCTCGGTGTGCATCTCGTGGTCCTCGACGTGGTCGGCGCTGATCGGGCGGAAGGTGCCGAGCCCCACCCACAGGTCGACGCCGACCACCTCGGCGCCAGCGGCCCGGATCCCGTCGAGGACGGCCTCGGTGAGGTGCAGGCCGGCGGTGGGCGCCGCGACCGACCCCGGCTCGTCGGCGTACACGGTCTGGTAGCGCTCGGGGTCGGCGAGGGGTTCCGTGATGTAGGGCGGCAGCGGGACCTCGCCGTGGTGCTCCAGCGCGGCCACGAGGTCGTCGGTGCGCAGCCGCACCAGGCGGCGCCCGTCGTCGAGCCGGTCGCCGACCTCGACCTCGAGCGCCGGGCCGCCGTCGGTCGCCGGCGCGAGCACCGAGCCGGGCGGCACCTTGCGGCCGGGACGCACCAGCGCCTCCCAGGCGCCGCCCTCCACCGGCTCGAGGAGGAGCACCTCCACCGCCCCGCCCGTCGGCTTGCGCAGGTGGAGCCGGGCCCGGAGCACCCGGGTGGTGTTCACCACGACCACGTCTCCGGGGCCGAGGAGCCCGGGCAGGTCGCGCACGTGGAGGTGCTCGGGAGCCTCGTGGGCGCCGCGGTCGACCAGCAGGCGAGCCGCGTCGCGGGGATCGGCGGGGTGCTGCGCGATCGCCCGGTCCGGCAGCGGGTAGTCGAAGCGGGCCGTCTCCACGGCAGCGACGGTAGGGCGCGGGCCGACCCGGGAGGGAACCCCGGGATGGGCGTCGAAGTACCCGCCGGAGGGGTCGCTGTCCCCCGCCCGGACCGTGACCGCAGCCAGCCGAGGTCGGAGGGAGCATGGCGCTACGCGCAGACGACGTCGATCTGGGCCGCGACCGCGACCTCGTCGAGCGGTACCAGTCGGGCGATCCCTCGGCGTTCGACGAGCTGTACCGGCGCTACTTCCGCCGCCTCCACCGCTTCTGCCAGCGCCACACGCGCGACGTGCACGAGGCCGAGGAGATCGCCCAGGAGGCCTTCGTCAAGGCGTTGCGCTCGATGGACTCGCTCACGGGCGAGCGGCGCTTCTACCCGTGGATGACGGTCATCGCGAAGCGCCTGGTCATCGACCGCCACCGGAAGCTGTCCCGCGTCGAGCTCACCTGCGAGCCCGACCTCGGCGCGGTCGAGCCCGACCTCGACCACCTCTTCGACGCCGTCGACGCCGGCCACGTCCGCGACGCCCTCATGGCGGTGGGTCCCCGCCACCGCGAGGTGCTGCTGCTGCGGGAGGGCGAGGGCCTGTCGTACGCCCAGATCGCCGACCACCTCGAGGTGCCGGTGACCACGGTCGAGGCGCTGCTGCACCGGGCCCGCAAGGCCCTGCGGCGCGAGTTCGCCGCCGTGGCCGGCGAGGGCCGCGGCCTGTGGGGCCTGCCCCTCTTCGGGGCGGCCGCCACCCGGCTCGGCACCCTGCGCCACCGGCTCTCCGAGCGCTGGGTCGAGGCCGCGGCCGTGGGCGGTCCCGTCCTCGCCGGCGCGGTCACCGCCGCCCTCGTGCTCGCCCCCGCCCCGGCCGACCAGCAGGTGCAGGCGGCGGCGCCCGTCGACGTCGAGCGGGCGGCCGTCGTCGAGCCGGCCACCGAGCCCGCCGCGGTCGACGCCCCCGTCGCCGTCGAGGCACCTGCCCCCGCGGGTCGGCCATCGGCACCCGACGCCGCCGCCGACGCGCCGGCGCCCGCGGCGCCGGCCGTGACCGCCGGCCCGGCCGACGTGTTCACCGGCCGCCCGGGCGTCGACCGGGCCGCCGACGACGCCCGGGACATGCCGGTCGCGTCCGACCTCGGACCCGCCTTCGCGGGCCTCGACCCCCGTCCCGGCCTGCGCTCCGTGGCCGACGGCCTCGCCCGCGCCCTCGCAGCCGGCGGCACCGAGCCGTCGGGCACCGACCCCCTCGGAGGTACCCCGTGACCCGCCGCCGCCTCAGCATCACCGCCGCTGCCGCCCTGGTCGCCGTCGGCACCCTCGGGGCGAGCGCGGCCACCGCCGACACCGTGCCGACCAGCATCCGCGCCTCGGACGACGACTACATCCTGTGCGCCGGCGTGCGGGTCGTCCCGGTGGCCACGTGCGTGCGCGAGCCCATCGGGCCGATCCTCGACATCGTCATCCCCTGATCGGCTACTCGAACAGGGCCGGGGGCCCGTCGGCCTCGGCCGACCGGGGCGGCACCAGCCCGAGGTGCTCCCACGCCGTGGCCGTGCACACCCGCCCCTTGGGGGTGCGCATCAGCAGGCCCTGCTGGATGAGGAACGGCTCGTAGACGTCCTCGACCGTCTCGGTCTGCTCGCCCACGCTGATGGCGAGGGTGGACAGGCCCACCGGCCCGCCGCCGAAGCGCTCGCAGATGGCCGACAGGATGGCCCGGTCGACCTTGTCGAGGCCGCGCTCGTCGACCCCGAAGGTGGCGAGGCCGGCCGCGGCCGTGGCCTGGTCGATGGTGCCGTCGCCGCGGACCTCGGCGTAGTCGCGCACCCGGCGGAGCAGGCGGTTGGCGATGCGGGGCGTACCCCGGGCCCGGCGGGCGATCTCGGTGGCACCGGTGGGCTCGAGGTGCACGTCGAGGATCGTGGCGGCCCGGGCCACGATGGCCTCGAGCTCGTCGGAGCGGTAGAAGTCGAGCCGCTCGACCAGGCCGAAGCGGTCGCGCAGCGGGCCGGTGATGGCGCCGGTGCGGGTGGTGGCGCCGACCAGGGTGAACGGCGGCAGGTCGAGGCGGATCGAGCGGGCGGCCGGCCCCTTGCCGATGACGATGTCGAGCTGGAAGTCCTCCATCGCCGGGTACAGCACCTCCTCGACGGCTCGGGGCAGGCGGTGGATCTCGTCGACGAAGAGGACGTCGCCCTCCTCGAGCTGGGTGAGGATGGCGGCGAGGTCGCCGGCCCGCTCGATGGCCGGGCCGGAGGTGGGCACGTGGCGCACGCCCATCTCGTGGGCGACGATGGCCGCCAGCGTGGTCTTGCCGAGCCCGGGCGGGCCGGCGAAGAGCAGGTGGTCGACCGCCTGGCCGCGGCGGCGGGCGGCCTCGAGGATGATGCCGAGGTGCTCCTTGAGCCGGGCCTGGCCCACGAAGTCGGCGAGGGTGCGCGGGCGCAGGCCGCCCTCGACGTCGAGGTCGGCGTCGGTGGCCCCCGGGTAGAGCAGCTCCTCCCTCATCGGGCCACGGACAGGCGCTGGAGGGCGTGCTTGAGCAGGACGCCGGCGTCGTCGCCGTCGGGGAGGTCGGCCAGCACGTCGCGGATCTCGTCGAGCCCGTAGCCGAGGCCGGCCAGGGCCTCGCGCACGTCGGCGCGGGCCGCGGCCTGGCCGCCCACGCCCGGGGCGCCGCCCGACCCCACGGCGCTGCCGGGCACGCCGGTGTCGAGCGGGATGTCGAGGCGGCTCTTCAGCTCGACCAGCAGGCGGGTGGCGGTCTTCTTGCCGACGCCGGGAACGAGGCACAGGGCGGCGACGTCGTCCTCGGCGAGCACCCGGGCCAGGTCGGCGGGGCCGTGCACGGAGAGGATGGCCAGGGCCAGCGACGGTCCCACCCCGTGGGCGCCGAGCAGGGCGGTGAAGCAGCGGCGGGCGTCGGCGGTGGCGAAGCCGTACAGGGCCTGGGTGTCCTCGCGGATGTGGTGGTGCACCCACACGAACACCTCCTCGCCGAGGTCGCCGAGGGAGACGGCGGTGGTGGGGCTCACCGTGACCCGGTGGCCGATGCCGCCCACCTCGACCAGCACCTCCTCGTCCGCCCGGTCGAGCAGCGTGCCCCGCAGCGAGCCGATCACCGGCGGCCTCCGGCGGCTCCGGCGGCGGCGATGCGGGCCCGCATGGGCGCCCGGGCCACGTGGCACAGGGCGATGGCGGCGGCGTCGGCGGCGTCCACCGGGCGGATGGGCCGGTCGATCTGGAGGAGGCGTTGCACCATGGTCTCGATCTGGGTCTTGTCGGCGGCGCCGTCGCCGGTGACGGCCTGCTTGATCTCGTTCGGCGAGTACTCGGTGACCTCGGCCCCGGCGGTGGAGGCCTCGGCCATGACGACCCCGGCCGCCTGGGCGACCCCGATGGCCGTGCGCACGTTCACCGAGAACAGGATGCGCTCGATGGCCACCGCGCCCGGGGGATACTCGGCGAGCAGCTCGCGCACGTCGGCCTGGAGCGCCTGGAGGCGACGGGGCACCGGCAGGTCGGGCGAGGTGCGCAGCACGCCGAGCGCCACCACGCGGGCGGTGGCGAAGCCCGACCGGCGGCCAGGCGCGACGGCACGTGCGGTGTCGAGCACTGCGTAGCCGCAGCGCGAGAGGCCGGGGTCGATGCCCCACACGAACACGGGTTCGACTCTACTGAGGGGGTCCGACGCGCTCGTGGATGCCCCCAGGTCTGCTCAACTGGCGTGCCATCGCTGCCGATGAACGCCCCGTGCTGCTGTCCGCCTCCCCTGCCGTCGCGCCCGAGCAGGCCCCGCCGCCCGCGGCGGCCGCGGCGCCCGTGGTCGCCCTCGACGCCGTGCACCGCACGTTCGGCGACCAGACGGCCCTGGCCGGGCTGTCGTTCACCGTGCCGGCCCGCTCGATCACCGTGCTCCTCGGCCCGAACGGCGCCGGCAAGACCACCTGCACCCGGGTCATCACCGGCGCCCTGGGCCCCGACGCCGGCACCGTGCGCGTGTTCGGCCTCGATCCCACGGCCGATGGTCCCGAGGTCCGGCGCCGCATCGGCATCGTCTCGGCCAAGCCCGCCCTCTACGATCGGCTGTCCGGGCTCGACAACCTCCGCTACGCCGCCGAGCTCTACGGGCTCGGGCGCAGGGGTGAGGCCCGCCGGCGCATCGACGCCGCGGCCGACCGGTTCGGCATCGCCGGCGCCCTCGACCAGCAGGTCGGCGGGTACTCCACGGGCATGAAGACCCGCCTCGCCCTCGCCCGCAGCGTGCTCCACGACCCCGACCTGGTCCTCTACGACGAGCCCACGTCGGGCCTCGACCCCGAGTCGTCCTACGCCGTGCTCGAGCTCATCCGCGAGATGACCCAGGAGGGCGCCACGGTGGTGATGTGCACGCACCTGCTGCTCGAGGCCGAGGGCCTCGCCGACCAGGTCGTGATGCTCCAGGACGGGCAGTCGCTCGTGCAGGGCCCGCCCCAGGAGCTGGTGCGCCGCTACTGGCCCGACCTCACCGTGCTGGTCGACGCCGAGGACCGCACCGCCCTACCCGCCCTCGCCGACGAGCCCGGCGTGCGCGACGTGCGCCTCCCGCCGCCCGGCGACGAGGGTCCGGCCACCGTCGCGGTCGACGACCTGGGCCGCATCCCCGAGCTCGTCTTCGCCCTCGCCCAGCGGGGCGTGCGGGTCACCCGGGTCGAGGCCGAGCGCCACTCGCTCGAGGACCTGTACTTCGCCGTCCGCCGGGGCAGCGGCGACAACCGCATCGGCGAGGTGCACCCGTGACCGACACCGCACCCCTCGCCCCGCCGCCGATCGGCCAGGGCCTGCACCGCCGGCCGGTGCGCCGGGAGACCGGCGCCCTGCGCTGGGCCCAGATCGGCACGGTGGCCCGCACCGACCTCAAGCAGCTGCTCCAGGCCAAGGACTTCTGGGGCCCGATGGTCGGCCTCGGCGCCATCTTCTTCTGCGTCGTGCCGGCGATCCTGCTGTTCAGCCTCACCTCGATCGCCGGCGTCGACGCCGTCGAGCAGATCAGCCAGACCCTCGAGGTGCTGCCCGACCGGGCGCAGGCCTCGATCGAGGCGGCCACCGGCGGCGACGCCGGCTCCGCGCAGGGCCAGGCGTCCTACGCCCTCGCCGTGTTCCTGTTCGCCCCGGTCGCCGTGGTGGTGCCCCTCACCATCTCCACCGCGGTCGGCGCCGCCACCATCGTCGGCGAGCGCGAGCGGGGCACCGGCGAGTTCCTCGCCCACTCCCCCGCCGGCATCCGCGAGATCTACCTGGGCAAGCTCGTGGCGTCCCTGCTCCCCGGCTACGCCACCACCGTCGTCGGCTTCGGCGTCTACTCGCTCATCGTCAACCTCATCGTCGGCCCCGAGGTCGGCGGCTGGTTCTTCCCGACCACCCAGTGGTGGATCCTCATGGCGTGGGTGGTGCCGCCGTTCCTGGCCCTCACCCTGTCGCTCGTGCTGCGCCTCTCGGCCCGGGTGAAGTCGACGGCCGCCGCCCAGCAGGCCTCCGGCCTCGTGAGCCTCCCGCTCATCATGGTGGCGTACTCGCAGTCGACGGGCGCCCTGTTCGGCGGCACCCGGGTCACCTGGGTCATCGGCGGCCTGGCGTGGATCCTCGCGATCCTCGGCCTCAGCCGGGGCATGCGCGCCGTCTCCCGCGCCCGCCTCCTCGGCGTCGCCGACGAGCAGTAGCCCCCACCCCAGGGGAATTTCGTGGATGCGTGACACCTGGCGTCACCCGTCCACGAAATTCGCGTCGGAGATCAGAGCTCGGCGTCGGCGACGACCTGCCCGCCGGCCAGCTCGATCCGCCGGGTGAGCGACACCGTCTCGAGCAGGCGGCGGTCGTGGGTGACCAGCAGCAGCGTGCCCGGGAAGCCGTCGAGCGCAGACTCGAGCTGCTCGATGGCCGGCAGGTCGAGGTGGTTGGTGGGCTCGTCGAGGACCAGCAGGTTCACTCCCACCAGCGCGAACGCGGCGAGCACGGCGCGGGTGCGCTCGCCCGGCGACAGCGCCGAGGTGGGCCGGGCGACGTGGTCGGCGCCCAACCCCAGCTTGGCGAGCTGCGAGCGGGCCTCGGTGGCGGTGATGCCGGTCTCGGCGACGAACGCGTCGAGGAGCGACTCGCCGCCGGCGAAGCGCCCCCGGTGCTGGTCGAGCGTGCCCAGGACCACCGAGGGCCCGCGGCGCACGGCACCCGCGGTCGGCTCGATGTCGCCGAGCATGGCGCGCAGAAGCGTCGTCTTGCCCGACCCGTTCGGCCCCACCAGCGCCACCCGCTCACCGAACCTGACGTCGAGCGTGACCGGCCCGAGCGTGAACGCGCCACGGTCGACCACGACGTCGCGCAGCGCCACCACCTCGTCACCGGAGCGGCCGCTGGCCGCGAAGTCGAGCCGCAGGTCCCAGCCCTCCCACGGCTTGTCGACCACGTCGAGCCGTTCGAGCGCCTTCTCGGCGCGGGCCGCCTTGCCGGCGAGCTTCTCCGACGACGTCTTGTTGAAGTGGCGGATGAACTTGTCGGTCTCGCCCGAGCGCTTGACCTTGCCGATCCCCTTGGCGGACCACTCGCGGGTCTGCTGGGCCTGGCCCCGCAGGGTGTCCCGGGTCTCGACGTAGCCGGCGTAGGCCTCCTCGGCGTGCCGGCGGGCCGCAGCCCGGGCGTCGAGGTAGGCGTGCCACCCCCCGTCGTACCGGGTGGCGGTGCGGCTGTGCTCGTCGATCTCCACCACGCTCGTCACCACCCGCTCCAGGAACGCCCGGTCGTGCGACACCAGCACGAAGCCCGCCGGCGAGCGCACGAGGAAGTCCTCGAGCAGGGCGAGCCCGGCGAGGTCGAGGTCGTTGGTGGGCTCGTCGAGGGCGAGCAGGTCGAAGCCGGCGAGCAGCACCGAGGCCAGGTTCACGCGCGCCCGCTCGCCGCCGGAGAGCGTCGACGCCGCCTGGCCGGCCCGGTCGGCGCCGAGCCCGACCCGGTCGAGGGTCTCCCCGATGGCGGCGTCGAGGTCGGCCACCCCGAGGTGCATCCAGGTGTCGAGGGCGGCGGCGTAGCGATCGGCGGCATCGGGCTCACCGGCGGCGAGGGCGTGCATCGAGGCGTCGAGCTCGCGCTGCACCATGTCGGCGCCGGTGCGGCGGGCGATCACGCCGGCGATGCTCTCCCCCGGCCGCACGTCGAGCTCCTGGGTGAGGTGCCCGACCCGGGCGGTGGACGGCACGAGGTCGACCGAGCCCCGCTCGGGGCGGAGCTCGCCGGCGAGCAGGCGCAGGAGCGTGGACTTGCCGACCCCGTTCGGGCCGACCACGCCGATCCGGTGGCCGCTCGCGACGGTGAGCGAGACGTCGGCGAGCACCACGGCCGGGCCGTGGGCGAACGACAGGTTGCGGGCGACGATCTGGGCCGGCATGCCCGCCTAGGTCTTGGCTGCCTCGACGGCCCGGACCAGCTCGTCGGTGGGCCGGAACGTGAGCCCCGCGATGGCCCGGTGCGAGTACGCCACCTTGCCGGCGGCGTCGACCACGAACACCGAGCGCCGGTAGAAGCCGAGCGGGCCGAGGATGCCGTAGGCCTCGCCCACCGCCTTGTCGGTGTCGGCGAGGAGGGGGAACCCGAAGCCGCCCTGCTTGTCGGCGAAGGCGTCGTGGCTGGCCACGTCCTGGGGCGACAGCGCCAGCACCTGGGCGCCCACGTCGTGGAAGGCGCCGATCTCGGCGGTGTACTCGTTGAGCTGGCGGGTGCACACCGGCGTGTTGTCGCCGGGGTAGAAGACGAGCACGACGGGCTGGCCGCGGTAGTCGGAGAGCCGGTAGGTGCGCCGGCCCTCGTCGGTGCCGTCGGTGCCCGGGACGGCGAAGTCCGGCGCCTCGGCGCCGATGGCGACCATCAGACGGCCGCCGCTTCCATGAGCTCGGCGGACATGTCGAAGTTGGCGTACACGTTCTGGACGTCGTCGAGGTCCTCGAGCGCCTCGACGATGCGCAGCGTCTGCTTGGCCTTGTCGGGCTCGGTGATGGGCACGGTGTTCTGCGGGAGCATGGTGACCTCGGACGACTCGACCGGGATGCCGGCGTCCTCGATGGCCTGGCGCACGTCGGGGAGGTCGGACGGCGGCGTGGTGACCTGCCAGATGCCGCCCTCGTCGGTGATGTCCTCGGCGCCGGCGTCGAGGGCCACGAGCATCAGGTCGTCCTCGTCCACCTCGGCGGGCACCAGGATCACGCCCTTGCGGTCGAACTGCCAGGCCACGGCACCGGGCTCGGCCTGCGAGCCGCCGTTCTTGGTGAACGCGTTGCGCACGTCGGCCGCCGCCCGGTTCCGGTTGTCGGTGAGCACCTCGACCAGCATCGCCACGCCGTTGGGGCCGTAGCCCTCGTAGGTGATCTGCTCGTAGACGACGCCGTCGAGGTCGCCGGTGCCCCGCTTGACCGCCCGCTCGATCGTGTCGAGGGGGATCGAGTTGTCGCGGGCCTTCTGGAACATGGTCCGCAGCGTGGGGTTGGCGTCGAGGTCACCGCCGCCCTCGCGCGCGGCCACCTCCACCTGGCGGATCAGCTTGGCGAAGACCTTGGCGCGCTTCTGATCGGTCGCGGCCTTCTTGTGCTTGATCGTCGCCCACTTGGAGTGTCCCGACATCTATTCGACCTCCTCGAGGAATCGGCGGTGGATGCGCAGGTCGCACGTGCCGTCCGGA
>DASTYO010000160.1:0-5588 GCA_035764875.1 Acidimicrobiales bacterium
GGACGTCGGGCGGGAGTACCGGCCCGGCGCCACGCGACCCGCGGATCCAGCCGACGAAGACGGCGCCGAGGCCGAGCGCTGATGGCCACCGAGCGCTACGTCGCCCTCGGCCTCGCCCGCGCCCGGGCGCGCTGGTTCTCCGACGTCGCCCGGTGGGCCACCTCCGGCTCGCTGGCGATGGACTTCGTCAAGACGGTGTCGGCCGACGAGGTGCGGGCCCGCCTCGAGTCCGGTCGCCCCTTCTCGGCCCTGCTCGTCGACGGGGGCATCCCCGGCGTCGACCGCGACCTGCTGCAGCTGGCCCGAGAGCACGGCTGCGCCCCCATCGTCGTCGTCGACGGATCGGCCCGCGACTGGGCGGCCATCGGCGCGCTCGACACACTCCCGAGCGACTTCGGGCGCACCGAGCTCGAGGGCGTGCTCGCCGAGCACGCCACGCCCATCGGCCGCGCCGACGACCTCCCGGGCCAGGTGGCGCTTCCACACGAGCACCGCGGCGGGTTCCGGGCAGCGGTCGTCGCCGTCACGGGACCCGGCGGCACCGGCCGCTCGGTCGTCGCCATGGCGGTGGCGCAGGGCGCAGCGGCCGACCCCGCGCACGCCGACACGGTCGTCCTCGCCGACCTCGCGCTGCACGCCGACCAGGCGCTGCTGCACGACGCGCGCGACGTCATCCCCGGCGTCCTCGAGCTGGTGGAGGCCCATCGCGGCGGCGTCCCCACGCCCGAGGACGTGCGTGCCCTCACCTTCGACGTCGTCGCCCGGCGGTACCGCCTGCTGCTCGGGCTCCGGCGCCATCGCGACTGGACGGCCCTGCGACCCCGGGCGCTGCGGTCGGCGCTCGACGGGCTCCGCCGCAGCTTCACGCTCGTCGTCGCCGACGTCGACGACGACCTCGAGGGCGAGTCCGCAACCGGATCGGCCGACGTGGAGGACCGCAACCTGCTCGCCCGCACCACCATCGAGGCCGCCGACGTGGTCGTCGTCGTCGGGGCACCGGGCCCGAAGGGAGCGCACTCCCTCCTGCGCGTCGCCCGCGAGTGCATGGCGGCCGGCGTCGAGCCCGGCCGGCTGGTGCCGGTCGTCAACCGGGCGCCACGGAGCCGCACCGCCCGCGCCGAGGTGGCCCGCACCATCGACGAGCTGCTGGCCGCGTCCAACCCCGGCCAGCCGGTGCTCAGCCCGGTGTTCCTGCCCGAGCGGCGCCAGCTCGACGAGGTGCTGCGCGACGGGGTGCCGCTCCCCGACGCCATCGTGGAGCCCGTCAGCCGGGCGGTGCGCGCCCGCCTCGACGCCGTCGGCGAGCGGACCGGCGCCGCCTCCGCCGAGCCCCAGCTCGTCGAGGCCGGCTCGCTGGGCTCGTGGGACGAGGAGATCGCCGGATGACCGATCTCGACGCCGACTCGACCCCGCTCGAGCTCATCGAGCGCACCGTCCTGGAGCAGGCCAAGGGCATCCGCCTCGACCTGGACGACGCGGCGGCCGAAGCCCGCCTGCGCGACCTCGTCGAGGAGGCGGTCGCCCGCTGGTCCGACGACTACCGCCGCGGCCTGCGCTCGCACCCGCTCGCCGATCCCGACCTGCTCGTCGAGCGCGCCTTCCGCAACCTCGTCGGCTACGGGCCCCTCGAAGCGCTGCTCGCCGACGACGACGTGTGGGAGGTGATGATCAACGCGCCCGACGCCATCTTCGTGAAGCGCCACCGGGGCCCCTCGGGCTACCACGACGAGGTCTTCCACGACGACGAGCACGTCATCCGCACGCTGACGAAGATCCTCGACGACGCCTCGGGCGCCCACCGGAAGCTCGACCCCACCGAGGGCCTGCAGGACGCGCAGCTCGACAACGGCGCCCGCCTGCACATCGTGCACGGCGACGTCTCCCGCGGCGGGCACGTGATGGTCAACATCCGCAAGTTCACCGGGGTCGCGTTCAAGGACCTCGAGCAGCTGGTGGGCAGCGGGATGCTGACCGCGCAGGCGGCCGAGTTCCTGCGGGCCTGCGCCCGGGCCCGCCTCACCGTCGTCTTCGCCGGCGCTCCGGGTTCCGGCAAGACCACCCTGCTGTCCTGCACGGCCGCCGAGCTCGACCCTGCGCTGCGCGTCGTGGTGGCCGAGGAGGTCTTCGAGGCCGATGTCCCGCTCCCGAACGTGGCGTCGATGCAGACGCGCGCCGCGCGGGCCGACCGCCCCGCCGTCGACCTGCGTCGGCTGGTCGCCGGGTTCCTGCGCATGGCGCCAGATGTGGCGATCGTCGGCGAGGTCCGCGACCGGGAGGCGCGCCCGCTCCTCCTCACCCTGTCGTCGGGCGTCAAGGGCTACACCACCATCCACGCCGGGTCGGCCCGCCAAGCGCTCTCGCGCCTGCGGTTCATCTGCCAGCTCGCCGACACCTCGAGCGAGATCCCGATGGCGGCGCTGAACAACCTGGTGTCCGAGTCCGTCGACGTCGTCGTCCACTGCACACGCGAACCCGACGGTCCCCGGGTGACCGAGATCGTCGCGGTCGAGGACCAGGCGGCAGGCCACGACGCCACCCACTTCACCGTCACCGACCTGTTCCGACGGGAGCGGCGCGACCAGCCCCTCACGTGGACCGGCCTGCTCCCGGGGCGTGCCGCCCGGGCGCTCGAGGAGGCCGGCTACGACCTGCGGGCCCTGCTCGGCGTGCCCGACCAGGCCCGCCAGCGCCGGGTCGACGGCGCCACGCGGGGCGAGGTCGCCGAGGGCGTCCGATGACGGCGGTGCTGCTGCCGCTCGCCGCCGCGCTCGGCGTCTTCTACGCCTACACGGCCGTCGCCTTCGGCTGGCGCGGCCTGCGCCTGGCGCCGGGCCTCGAGCGGCGCCGAGCCCGGCGGCCGGTGGTGCACGAGTGGCTGGTGCAGGCTGGGCTCGGCGACGTGCGCCTGCGCGACTTCGCCGCCGTCATGGCGCTGCTGCTCGTGCTCGGCACCGCCGTGACCTACGCGATCTTCGGGGCCATCGCCCCGGCCCTGACGGTCGGGCTGTGCGCGGCCACCACGCCCCTCGCGTCGTACCGGGTGCGCCGGGCGAACCGGCGCGCCCGCGCCCAGGACGCCTGGCCGCGCCTGATCGAGGAGATCCGCATCCTCACGAGCTCACTCGGTCGGTCGATCCCCCAGGCGCTGTTCGAGGTCGGCCGCCGGGCGCCGGACGACATGGTCCCGGCCTTCGACGCGGCTCACCGCGAGTGGCTGATCTCCACCGACTTCGAGCGCACCCTCGGCGTCCTGAAGGCCGGGCTGGCCGACCCGACCGCCGATGCCACCTGCGAGACGCTCCTCGTCGCGCACACGGTCGGCGGGAGCGACCTCGACCGGCGCCTGGAGGCGCTCGTCGAGGACCGCATCCAGGACACCCAGGGCCGCAAGGACGCCCGAGCGAAGCAGGCCGGCGCGCGCTTCGCTCGCCGCTTCGTGGTCTTCGCGCCGTTCGGCATGGCGCTGGCGGGGATGTCCGTGGGCAACGGCCGGCAGGCGTTCCAGTCCGCCACCGGGCAGACGCTGACGCTGGTCGCCGTGCTGCTCGTCGTCGGCTGCTGGCTGTGGGCCGGCCGGATCCTCACCATCCCCGAGGAGCAGCGGGTGTTCGACCGGTGACCCGCCTCACGATCGCCTCAGGCCTGCTGCTGTGGGCCGGCGCCACGCTGGTCCTGAGCCGGCAGCGCTGGTTCGCGCGGCGCTCGCTCGTCGAGCGGCTCCGCCCGTACGAGCCCGGGGGCCTCGCCACTTCCACAGGCGGGCGAGGGATGCTGTCGGTCGACTCCTTCGCCGAGGTCGTCGGGCCGCTCGCCCGCACGGTCGGCGAGCGCTTCGCCCGGCTCGTGGGCATCAACGAGGAGCTCGCCGTCCGGCTCGAACGGATCCACAGCGACCTCGACCCCACCGACTTCCGGGTCCGCCAGCTCGGCTGGTCGGTCGTCGGCGCAGTGGGCGGCGTGCTCGCCGCCACCGCTGTCCGCCCGCCCGCCGTGGTGGTCCTGCTGTTCCTCCTCGGGGCGCCCGCCCTGGCGTTCCTGTTCGTGGAGCAGCAGCTGGCGGTCGAGTCCGACCGCCGCAAGCGCCGCCTCTTCCTGGAGCTGCCGGTGGTCGCCGAGCAGCTCGGGATGCTCCTCTCCGCAGGCTTCTCGCTCGGCGCCGCGCTGCAGCGGCTCGCCGTGCGCGGCCACGGGGCGAGCGGCCAGGACCTGCGGCGCGTGGTCGCCCGCACGCGCCAGGGCGTGCCCGAGGTCGACGCCCTGCGCGAGTGGGCCGTGGTCACCGACCTCGACGCGCTCAGTCGGCTGGTCGCCGTGCTGGCGCTCAACCGCGAGGCCGGCGACCTCGGGCGGCTCATCGCCGAGGAGGCCCGGTCGATCCGGCGCGAGGTCCAGCGGAACCTCATCGAGCAGATCGAGCGGCGCAGCCAGCAGGTCTGGATCCCGGTCACGGTCGCCGCGCTCGTGCCGGGCGCCATCTTCATCGCCATCCCCTTCCTCGAGGCGCTGCGCGTGTTCAGCGCCTCCTGATCCGCACGACCACCCTCACGGAGGACGACATGCACACCACCACGACGACCAGGACCCGGCGGCGGGGCGAGCGCGGCGAGGGGGTGATCTCCACGGCGATCGCCGTGCTGATCATGGCCCTGCTCGGCGCCGCCATGTGGGTCACCTTCGACAGCATCTGGAGCGACACGGCGCAGAACACCGAGGACCAGGTGGACATCATCGGCTCCGACGGCTCGGCCGGCTGACCGCCGCCGTGCCCCCGGCCGTACGCCGGCGGCGCACCCGCGGCGGTGCCCCCGAGCGGGGCGCAGGCGTCTTCGCGTCCGCCTTCGGCTTCACCGTCTTCTTGATCCTGCTGCTGTTCACCGTGCAGGTGCTGTTCGGGCTCTACGCCCGCACCACCGTCACCGCCGTCGCCGCCGACCTCGCCCAGGACGCCGCCAACGAGGGGCACGACCTCACCGACGCCCGCATGGCGGCCTACGCCGAGGAGGGCCGGCGCCGGCTCGGCGACTACGGCGACGACGCCGAGTTCCGCTTCGCCGTGGTCGACGCCGACGGCGATCTCGTCGGCGACACCGTGGCGGTCACGGTCGAGGCGTCGCTGCCGATCCTGCTGCCGGTGCGCTGGTCCGGCTACAGCCCGACCAGCTTCACCCGCACGATGCGCGCCCGCCTCGAGGTGTTCCAGGAGGACCGATGAGGCGGCACGGCGAGCGCGGCCAGGCGGGCGGCATGGAGGTGCTGCCGTTCGGGCTGCT
Source organism: Acidimicrobiales bacterium (assembly GCA_035764875.1). Lineage (GTDB taxonomy): Bacteria > Actinomycetota > Acidimicrobiia > Acidimicrobiales > Salinilacustritrichaceae > Salinilacustrithrix. The sequence continues at coordinate 5,271 of DASTYO010000160.1, forward strand.
CGTGTTCGTGGCCGGGGCCCTGCTCATCGTGAACATCTGGGGTGTCGTCGACACGAAGTTCGCCGCGGACGCCGCGGCCCGCGAGGCCGCCCGGTGGGTGGTGGAGTCGGCGGGGCGCGCCGTCACGCCCGAGGCGGTCCGGGCCGGGGCCACGGAGGTCGCGGCGGCCACCATGGCCGACCACGGCCGGCGCCGTCCGGTGGAGGTGGTGGTCGACCCGCCGTCGGCGTCGTTCGTGCGGTGCGAGCGCATCAGGGTGACGGTCGAGACGTCCGTGCCGGCGATCCGCCTGCCGTTCCTCGGCGGCTTCGGCCGGCC
>DASTYO010000161.1:0-12558 GCA_035764875.1 Acidimicrobiales bacterium
GAACTGGACGCGGATGCTGCGCACGCGAGCGCAGCATCCGCGTCCATTTCGAGAGGGGTGCCTAGCGGGGGACGTCCCTCCAGGGCAGGTCCTTGTCGACCCGGGGCTCACCGGGCAGGCCGAGGACCCGCTCGCCGAGGATGTTCTTCATGATCTCGGAGGTGCCTCCCTCGATGGAGTTCGCCCGGGACCGCAGGAACATCTTGCGGGCGGAGCCGGGAGGGCCCTCGAGGCCGATGGCATCGGCCCGGCGCATCTCGTAGTCGAAGTCGATCTGGCCGGCCGGGCCGAGGAGGTCGACGCAGAAGGCGTAGATGTCCTTGTTGACCAGGGCCAGCATCAGCTTGGAGATCGACGACTCCGGCCCCGGGTTGCCGGCCTTGCGGGCCTGACCGGCGCGGACGTTGGTGAGCCGGAGCGCCTCGGCCTGGCTCCAGAGCTGCATGAGGCGGGCCTTCTTCGCGGGGGACCGCTGCTCCTCGGGCAGCTCGCGCCAGATGCGCACGGCCTCGGCGATGGGGCCGGAGCCGGCCGGCCGGGGACCGCTGCCGCCGCCACCGCCGATCGACGTGCGCTCGTTCATGAGCGTCGTCATCGACACCCGCCAGCCGTCGCCCACGTCGCCGATGCGGTCGGCGTCGGGGATGCGCACCTCGTCGAGGTACACCTCGTTGAACTCGGCCTCGCCCGTGATCTGGCGCAGCGGACGGACGTCGACGCCCGGCGCGTGCATGTCGACCATGAAGTACGTGAGGCCCTTGTGCTTGGGCTGGTCGGGGTCGGTGCGGGCGACGAGCATGCCCTTGTCGGCCAGGTGCGCCATGGTGTTCCACACCTTCTGGCCGCTCACGACCCACTCGTCGCCGTCGCGGACGGCCTTCGTCGCCAGGCCTGCCAGGTCGGAGCCGGCGCCGGGCTCGGAGAACAGCTGGCACCAGGCGTCCTCGCCCGTGTACATGCGGCGCAGCGTGCGCCCCTTCAGGTCGTCGCTCCCGTGGCTCACCACGGTGGGACCGGCGAGGGCGAGCCCGAAGAACTGGGTCTGGTCGGGGCCGGGAGCGCCCGCCTCCCGCAGCATCGAGTCGGCGATGCGCTGGTACGTGGGGGCCAGCCCCATGCCACCCCAGCCCTCGGGGAAGTGGATCCAGGCCAGGCCGGCGTCGTAGACGGCGCCCCGGAACGTGACCTTGTCGTGGTCCTTCGGGTGGCAGTCGGCGAGCAGCTGCTCGACCGCCTCGGTGACGCGGACTTCGTCGGTGGTGGCCATCGTGTTCCCCCTGGGTGCTCGTGCGTCCTGGCTCGCATCTGAGCCGTTCCTCGGCGGGCCGGTCAAGATGGCCGACCTCGACCGGGAGGACGGGCCTAGGGTCCGCCGCCATGGCGATCGAACCCACCATCGACCCCGCCGAGGCGGGGTTCGACCGCGACCGGCTCGCCCGCGTCGATGCCCTCACCCACGCCTACGTCGACGACGGGCGCTTCCCGTTCGTCCAGCTGCTCATCGCACGCGGTGGCGAGATCGTGCACCACGACCTGTACGGGTTCGCCGACCGCGACAGCGAGCGCCCCATCCGTGACGACTCGATCGTGCGCGTGTACTCCATGACCAAGCCGGTCACGAGCGTCGCCCTGATGATGCTGTACGAGCAGGGGAAGCTGCTGCTCGAGGACCCCGTCTCCAAGTACCTCCCGTCGTTCGCCGAGCCCCGGGTGTGGGTGGCGGGCGACCACACCAACTACACGACGCGCGAAGCAGCCCGTGAGGTCACGGTGCACGACGTCCTCACCCACATGTCGGGCCTGACCTACGGGTTCCAGCACCAGCACCCCCTCGACGCCCTCTACCGCACCCACGGCATCGGCGACTTCACCCCGTCGACCCGCAGCCTCGCCGAGGAGATGGAGCTGCTCGGCTCGCTGCCCCTCCAGTTCGACCCGGGCACGGGGTGGTGCTACTCGATGTCCACCGACGTGTGCGGGGCGATCGTCGAGGTCGTCACCGGCCGGCCGCTCGACGAGTTCTTCGCCCACGAGATCTTCGAGCCGCTGAAGATGGTCGACACGTCGTTCTGGATCGAGGGCGAGGACCGCCTCGACCGGTTCACCACCAACCACCTCTTCTACGGCGGCACCACCAGCGTCATGGACCCGTGGAACCGGTCGATCTACCACCGCCGGCCCCCGATGCTCTCGGGCGGCGGCGGTCTCGTGTCGACGATGAACGACTACCACCGCTTCACCTGCATGCTCGCCAACGGCGGCGAGCTCGACGGCGTGCGGCTGCTCTCGAACCGCACCGTGCGGTACATGGCCAGCAACCACCTGCCCGACGGCCGCGACCTGAACGACATGGGCCAGGTCGGCTTCACCGAGACGGTCATGGAGGGCATGGGCTTCGGGCTCGGCTTCAGCGTGAACCTGTCGCCCCAGCAGAACCGGTCGATGGGCTCCGTCGGCGAGTTCGGGTGGGGCGGCGCGGCGTCCACGGCGTTCCGCATCGACCCCGTCGAGGGCATGCACTTCGTGTTCCTCACCCAGCTGCTGCCCTCGTCGACGTACCCGATCCGGCGGGAGCTGCAGGCGACCATCTACCAGGCACTCGTGGACTGAGGAGGAGCGATGTACGAGCGCGAGCGCATCCTGTCCGCCGCCGGCCTCGACGACGACCAGCTCGCCGGCGGCGACCTCGAGGTCCACTCCCCCGTCGACGGCAGCCGGCTGGCCACCGTGGCCACGGTCGACGCCGGCGAGGTCGACCGCATCGTCGACCGGGCCCGCGCCGCCTTCGAGGCCTGGCGCGACGTGCCACCGCCCCGCCGGGGCGAGCTCGTCCGCCTGCTCGGCGAGGAGCTGCGCGCCGAGAAGGAGCACCTGGGCGCCCTCGTGTCGCTCGAGGCGGGCAAGATCCGCCAGGAGGGCCTCGGCGAGGTGCAGGAGATGATCGACATCTGCGACTTCGCCGTCGGGCTCTCCCGCCAGCTGCACGGGCTCACCATCGCATCCGAGCGCCCGGGCCACACCATGCGGGAGACCTGGCACCCGCTCGGACCCACCGCGGTCATCACGGCGTTCAACTTCCCCGTGGCGGTGTGGTCGTGGAACGCCGCGCTCGCGCTCGTGTGCGGCGACCCGGTGATCTGGAAGCCGTCGGAGAAGACGCCGCTCACCGCCATGGCCACCCTCGGCGTGTTCCAGCGGGCGGCCGAGCGGTTCGGCGACGCGCCCGACGACCTCGTGCAGCTGGCCGTCGGCGACGCCGAGGTCGGGCAGGCCCTCGCCGCCCACCCCGGCATCCCCCTGGTGTCGGCCACCGGCTCCACCCGCATGGGCCGGGCGGTGTCCACCACCGTCGCCGGTCGGCTCGGGCGCAGCATCCTCGAGCTCGGCGGCAACAACGCCATGGTCGTCGCCCCGTCCGCCGACCTCGACATGGCGCTGCGGGCCATCGTGTTCTCGGCGGTCGGCACCTGCGGGCAGCGCTGCACGAGCCTGCGCCGGCTCATCGTCCACGAGGACGTGGCCGACCGGCTGCTGCCGGCGCTCGAGCGCACCTACGCCGGGCTGCCCGTGGGCAACCCCCTGCACGACGGCGTGCTCGTCGGCCCGCTCATCGACGGGGCGGCCTACGACGCGATGCATGCCGCGCTCGACCGGGCCCGCACCGAGGGCGGCATCGTCACCGGTGGGGAGCGCGTCTTCGACGTGGGCACCGACGAGTCGTTCTACGTGCGCCCGGCCATCGTCCACATGCCGGCGCAGACCGACCTGGTCCGCACCGAGACCTTCGCCCCGATCCTCTACGTGCTGCGCTACCGCGACCTCGACGAGGCCATCGCCCTGCACAACGACGTGCCGCAGGGGCTGTCGTCGTGCATCTTCTCCACCGACGTCCGCGAGACCGAGCGGTTCCTCTCGGCCACCGGGTCCGACTGCGGCATCGCCAACGTGAACATCGGTCCGTCCGGCGCCGAGATCGGCGGCGCGTTCGGCGGCGAGAAGGACACCGGCGGCGGCCGCGAGTCCGGGTCGGACGCGTGGAAGGGCTACATGCGGCGCCAGACCGCCACGGTCAACTGGTCCACGGCGCTGCCACTGGCCCAGGGCATCGTGTTCGACGTCGAGGGCGGCACGCAGTGAGCCTGCGGTCGATCGCCGTGCTCGGGCTCGGCAAGGTCGGAGCGCTGGCCGCCCGCCTCCTCGACCAGCTCGGCTACGAGGTCACCGGCCACGACGTCCGCCCGCCGCTCCATGCCACGGCCTACCCGGTGCTCGGCACCGACGTCGCCGACGCCGACGCGCTGCGGGCGGGCCTCGACGGGGCCGACGCCGTGCTGTCGTGCCTGCCGTACCACCGCAACCGCCTGGTGGCGGAGGTCGCCCACGAGCTCGGCATCCACTACTTCGACCTCACCGAGGACACGGGCACCACCGAGGCGATCATGGGCCTGGCCGAGACGTCGAAGGGCCTGATGGCGCCCCAGTGCGGGCTGGCGCCCGGCTTCGTCGGCATCGTGGCCGCGTCCCAGGTGGAGTCCTTCGATCACTGCCGCTCGATCCGCATGCGGGTCGGCGCCCTCCCCCAGCACCCCACCGGCCTGCTCGGCTACGCCTTCAACTGGTCGCCCGAGGGCGTCGTGAACGAGTACCTCAACGACTGCGAGGTCATCGAGGAGGGTGTGCGCAAGTGGGTGTCGCCCATGGAGTGGCGGGAGGTCGTGCACGTCGCCGGCCAGCGGCTGGAGGCGTTCACGACGTCCGGCGGCCTCGGGACGATGTGCGACACCTACGCCGGGCGGGTCGACAACCTCGACTACAAGACCATGCGGTACCCGGGCCACATGGAGCTGATGAACTTCTTCTTCCACGAGCTCTTGCTGCGCGAGCGGCGCGAGCTCGCCGGCGAGATCCTCACCCACGCCAAGCCGCCGGTCGACGACGACGTCGTGTACATCCACGTGTCGTCCGAGGGCACCATGCGGGGCGAGCTCCGGCGCATCGAGTACGCCCGGGCGCTGTACCCGCGCGAGGTCGCCGGCTCCACGGCGCGGGCCATCGCCTGGACCACCGCGTCGTCGGTGGTGGCGGTCATCGATCTGGTGCGCGACGGCGTGCTGCCCGACCGGGGGTTCCTGCGCCAGGAGCACGTGCCGCTGGACGCGTTCCTCCAGACGCCCACCGGGAGCCTGTTCGAGCGGCCCACGCAGGAGCGCACCGTGTACGACTCGTGGTGGCGGCCCGAGGACCGGGACGACGATGCCGGGGTGCCCGCCGACGGGTGACCGCTGGCACACTGGCCCCATGGCGAAGCACGACCTGATCATCCGCGGCGGCACCGTGATCGACGGCACCGGCGAGCCCCGGCGCACGGCCGACGTCGCCGTCTCCGACGGGATCGTCACCGAGGTGGGCCGCGTCGACGGCGCCGGCGCGCAGGAGATCGACGCCGACGGCGCGCTGGTGACGCCGGGCTTCGTCGACATCCACTGCCACTACGACGGCCAGGCGACGTGGGACGAGCGGCTGCAGCCGTCGTCCTGGCACGGCGTCACCACCGTGGTCATGGGCAACTGCGGGGTCGGGTTCGCACCCGTCCACGACCAGGACCACGAGCGGCTCATCCAGCTCATGGAGGGCGTCGAGGACATCCCCGGCGCCGCCCTCGCCGAAGGGCTCCGCTGGGGCTGGAACGACTTCGCCGGGTTCCTCGACGAGGTCGACCGCCGACCGCACGACCTCGACGTCGCCGCCCAGGTGCCGCACGCCGCCGTGCGCCTCCACGTGATGGGCGAGCGGGGCGCGCACCACGAGGAGGCGGCCACGCCCGAGGAGATCGCCGAGATGGGCCGGGTCGTCGCCGAGGCGGTGGAGGCCGGCGCCCTCGGCTTCACCACCTCGCGCACCCGCAACCACCGCACCAGCACCGGCGAGTACACGCCGACGCTCACCGCCGCCCGCGAGGAGCTCGTGGGGATCGCCGAGGCCGTCGGCGCCACCGGCACCGGCGTGCTCCAGCTGGTGGGCGACTTCCTCGACCTCGACCACGAGTTCGGCACGGTCCTCGCGATGATGCGGGCCTCGGGCCGGCCCATGTCGTTCTCGCTCGCCCAGAGCCCGCTCGCCCCCCATCAGTTCCGCGAGCTGCTGAAGCGCACCGACGCCGCGGTCGACGAGGGGCTCGACCTGCGAGCCCAGGTTGCGCCCCGCGCCGTGGGCATCCTCCTCGGGTACGACTGCACGCTGCACCCGTTCCTCACCAACCCGGTGTGGCGTGAGGTGGCCGGCCAGCCGCTGGCCGAACAGGTCGCCGCGCTCGCCGACCCCGAGCTGCGGCGCCGGGTGCTCGAGGCGCAGGAGTCCGACCGGGTGCGGAACAAGCTGGGCGGGAGCCTCGTCGGCAAGTGGGAGCTGATGTTCCCGATGGCCGACCCGCCCGACTACGAGCCGCACCCCGCCGACTCGGTGGCCGGCCGCGCCGCCCGGGCCGGGGTGACGCCGGCCGAGTGGGCCTACGACTTCCTGCTCGGCGATGGCGGGGCGGCGATGCTCTACGTGCCCTTCCTGAACTACGCCGAGGGCAACCTCGACACCACGCGCGAGATGCTCGCCCACCCCCGCACGGTGCCGGGGCTCTCCGACGGCGGCGCCCACGTCGGCACCATCTGCGACGGCTCGTTCCCCACGTTCCTGCTCACCCACTGGGGTCGAGACCGGCGCCGCGGGCAGCTGTTCGACCTCGAGTGGCTGGTCCAGCAGCACAGCCGGGAGACGGCCCGCACGGTCGGCCTGCTCGACCGGGGCGTCCTCGCGCCGGGGATGCGCGCCGACATCAACGTCATCGACTTCGACCGCCTGCAGGTCCACCGCCCCGAGATGCACCACGACCTGCCCGCCGGCGGCCGCCGCGTGCTGCAGCGGGCATCGGGCTACCGGCACACCATCGTCGCCGGCGTCGAGACCTACGCCGACGGCGCGGCCACGGGTCAGCTGCCCGGCCGCCTCGTCCGCGGCGCCCAGCCCGCCCCTCGCTGAACCCCGTTCGTCACGCGCAGATCGACCGTGGACGGTCGATCTGCGCGTCAGGAACGGGTGGCGAGGTGGGCAGCCCAGCCGTCAGGGGCGGGCGCGGCGGAGGAGGACCTCCTGGGCCACGGTCGCGGCGTGGACGCCGGAGGCGCTCATGATCTCGCCGATGGCCAGGCCGCGAGCGCCGTTGAGGTTGTGGCCCCGCAACTCGTGCAGGTGCCAGTCGAACGGATCGATCGGGCGGTGGAACCAGATGGCGTGGTCGAGGCTCGCGTTCATGAACGTCCGATCGAACTCGCCCGCATCGCCGAGCATGCGCCGGTCCGGATGCAGCGTGATGGCACCTTCCGTGGGAAGGTCGTCGGACAGGTACGCCAGCGCGCAGGCCCGCAGCACCGGGTCATCGCCGACCGGCTCCATCATCCGCATCCACGCGAGGGAGCGGCCGTCGTCGTTGACGCGCACGTCGCCCACCGATCGGCGGTCGAAGACGTGGCTCCAGCTGTCGGAGAGGTGGTCATCGGGACGGCCGGCGGCGGGGTCCATCGCGATCGCCTGCACGTCGGCCTCGTCCTCGGCGAGCTGGAACGATGCGGCCAGGTTGAAGATGGCGCCGATGGATTGGCGGGCGACCACCCGGCGGGTGGTGAACGACCGGCCGTTGCGGATGCGGTCGACCTCGAAGCGGATCGGCTCGGACGGGTCGCCGGGGCGGATGAAGTACGCGTGCAGCGAGTGCGGCCGGTACTGCTCGTCGACGGTGAGCCCGGCGGCCCGCAGCGCCTGGGCCACGATCTGGCCGCCGTAGAGGCCACCCCACGGGTAGCTGGGTCCGACCCCCACGTAGGTGTCCGGCCCGTGCTGCTCCAGGGCCATCATCTGCTCGAAGGTGGCCTGCTCGTCCATCTGACCCACGGCCGGGGATTCTTACCCGCGGTGCACCGCGGCCCGCCATCGACCGGTGAGGGGGATGCGGGTGAGCCCACGGGCGGCGGCGAGCAGCCAGGTGAGCACCTCCCGGTGGTCGACGTCGACGGGCACCCACGCGACGAGACCCCGCTTGGAGTGGTCGGCCACCACCCGCCACCGGTCGGGGACGTCGATACCCTTCTCGGCCAGCCGCTCGACGGCGCGCGAACCGGTGGCGTGCAGGATGCCCACCGACACCGGCTCGGGTCGCCGGCGGTGGGTGTCGGCCGGCACCCACGTGGCGCGGGGCACCACCGGGCCACGCCCCGACACCAGCCGGCCGAGCACCGACTGGGTGGGCGGCGGGAAGCGCTCGTCGATGGCCGGGTCGAGCGTGATCCACCCGCCGCCGCCGGCGAGCTCCTCCATGGCGGCGAGCACGGCGTCGGGCGCGTCGGGCTCGAACTCGATGAACTCGATGTCGACGCCCACGCCGCCCGCCGGCCTCAGAAGATCCGCTCGATGCGCTCGGCCGTCTCGTCGTCGAGACGCGGGAGCACCTCGAGGGCGCGCATGTTCTCGACGACCTGCTCGACCCGGCTCGCGCCCGTGATCACGGTCGACACGTTGGGGTTGCGGGCGCACCACGCGATGGCCAGCTGCGCCGGCGTGCAGTCGAGCTCCTCGGCGACTGCGACGAACTCACGGACCTTGGCCTGAGCCTCCTCGTCGGTCACCCGCTCGCGGATCCACTCGTAGCCCTCGAGCGCCGCCCGGGAGCCCTCGGGGACGCCGTCGAGGTACTTGCCGGTGAGCAGGCCCGAGGCCAGCGGCGACCACGTGGTGAGCCCGAGGCCGATGTCCTCGTAGAGGCGGGCGTACTCCTTCTCGACCTTGCGGCGCGCCACCAGGCTGTACTGCGGCTGCTCCATCACCGGCTTGTGCAGGTGGTGCCGCTCGGCGATCTCGTGCGCGGCGCGGATCTCGTCGGCGCTCCACTCGGAGGTGCCCCAGTAGAGCGCCCAGCCCCGGTCGATGGCGTCGGACATCGCCCACACGGTCTCCTCGATGGGCGTGGCGGGGTCGGCCCGGTGGCAGAAGATCAGGTCGAGGTGGTCGAGGCCCATCCGCTCGAGCGACGCCGGGATGGCCTCGAGCAGGTACTTGCGGTTGAGGGTGAGCCGGCTGTTCGGGCCCTCGTGGATGCCCCAGTAGTACTTCGACGACACGACGAACTCGTGGCGCTTCCAACCGTTGCGCTGGATCGCCTCGCCCATGAGCCGCTCCGACTCGCCGCCGGCGTAGGCCTCGGCGTTGTCGAAGAAGTTCACGCCGGCGTCGAAGGCGGCCGCCATGCAGTCGGCGGCCAGGCCGGTGTCCAGCTGCGGTCCGAAGGTCACCCAGCTGCCGAAGGAGAGCACGCTCACCTTGAGGCCGGAACGTCCGAGTCGTCGATGCTCCATGTCCATGGCCGCAGGCTAGGAGCGCGACCCGCCAACCGCACCGGGGGCGGCACGGGCGACACGGGTGGTAGGCAACGGCCATGGCCGACGCACAGGGATCCCAGGAGTTCGCCGGGCGGGTCGCGCTCGTCACCGGCTCGTCGAGCGGCATCGGCGAGGAGATCGCCCGGCGCCTCGCCGCCGGCGGCGCCCACGTGGTGGTGAACTCGGCGACCTCCGTCGAGGCCGGAACGGCCGTGGCCGAGTCGCTGCCCACCGAATCGGCGTACGTGCAGGCCGACATCAGCGACCAGGACCAGTGCCGGGCGCTGCTCGACGCCACCGTCGAGCGCTTCGGGAAGCTCGACTACCTCGTCAACAACGCGGGCTGGACCACCGTCATCCCCCACGACGACCTCGACGCGCTCACCGACGACATCTTCCGCCGCACCTTCGACGTGAACGTCTTCGGCACGTGGTGGCTCACGAAGGCAGCGATGCCGCTGCTCAAGGCGAGCGACGACGGCAACGTCGTGTCGATCACGTCGCTCGCCGGCGTGCGCCCGGTGGGCTCGTCCATCGCCTACGCCATGACCAAGGCCGCGCTGAACCACATGACCGTGCTGCTGGCGAAGTCGCACTCGCCGGTGCGGGTCAACGCCGTGGCGCCCGGCCTGGTGGAGACGCCGTGGACCGCCGACTGGGGACCGCTGCACGAGGCGGTGTCGGCGATGGCGCCGGTGCACCGCAGCGCCACGCCCGCCGACTGCGCCGAGGCCACCCTCGCCCTCATCCGCACGAAGTACGCCACCGGCCACGTGTTCCTGGTGGACGGCGGCATGTCGCTCGTCGGGTGACCACGCTCGCCGTCGCGGTCGCGGGGGCCGTCGGTGCACTGCTCCGCTGGCGGGTGGGCGTGGCCGTCGGGGTGCGGTCGTTCCCGTGGGCCACGCTCGCCGTGAACATCGTCGGCTGCTTCGTGCTCGCGGTGGTGCTCGCCGGCCCGGCGACGTCCCGCTGGTCGCCCACCACATCCACCGCCGTGGCCGTCGGCCTCCTCGGCGCGTTCACCACCTTCTCCACGTTCGGGTACGAGACGTTCACCCTCATGCGCACGGAGCGCTGGACGTTGGCGGCGTCGTACGTCGTGCTGTCGCTGGCCGGCGGCCTCGCCGCCACTGCGCTCGGCTGGGTGCTGGGCCGCCAGCTCGCCTGAGAGGGAGTGGCGCCGGGCGGAGCCGTGCCGCATGATCTCGGGGGGATCGGACGGGCGGGAGGCGGCGGGTGCAGCCACAGGACTGCCACGGGGTGCGATGACGCTGCAACGGGACCTCGAACCGGTGCAGGAGGGGGGCATGATCCAGTTCCACGCGCTCGGCGCTCTGGAGATCAGCGTGGGCGGTGAGGCGCTCAACGTCGGAGGGCCTCGCCAGCGGCGCCTCGTGGCGATGCTGCTCGTCCACCGCGGCGAGGTGGTGTCGGTCCACCGCCTCGCCGAGGCGGTCTTCGCCGGCGAACCCACCCCGGCCGCGGCCACGACGCTGCGCAGCTACGTCGCCCGCCTCCGACGGGTCCTCGAGCGGGACGGGACGGCGCACGTCGTCACCCGGGCGCCCGGCTACGCGCTGCACGTGCGCGACGAGGCCTTCGACGTGTCCCGCTTCGAGGCGTTGGTGGACGCCGCCCGGGCCGCCCGGCAGCGCGACGACGCCGCGGCCGCTGCCCTGCTCCGCGACGCCCTCGCCCTGTGGCGGGGCGACCCCTACGCGGAGTTCGACGACGAGGAGTGGGTGCAGCCGGAGGCGCAGCGCCTGACCGAGCTGCGGCTCGCCGCCATCGAGCAGCGCTTCGACGCGGAGCTGGCCTGCGGCCGGGCCGCGGAGCTGGTGCCCGAGCTGGAGGCCGCGGCGCGTGCGCACCCGTGGCGGGAGGGCATCCGGGCACAGCTGATGGTGGCCCTGTACCGGGCGGGCCGGCAGCGCGAGGCGCTCGAGGCGTTCCAGTCGCACCGGCGAGCTCTCGCCGAGGAGCTCGGGCTCGACCCGGGTCCGGCGCTCCGCGAGCTGGAGGAGCGCATCCTGCGCCAAGACGAGGGCCTGCTCCTGCCGGCGCCCGCCGGTCCGTCCGTGCGCGGCTACCGGCTGGGGCAGCGGCTCGGGAGCGGCCAGGACGGCACCGTGCACGCCGCCGACCTGCCGGGCGTCGAGCGCGATGTCGTGCTCCGGTCGTTGAACGCCGAGGTCGCCGACGATCCCGAGCTCATCCGGGCGTTCGACTCCACGCTGCGGCGCGTCGCCGGGCTCCGGCACCCCGCGGTCGTCCCCATCCACGACCACTGGCGCGAGCCGGGGCAGGCGTGCATCGTCCTGCGGCGCCTGCACGGCGGCTCGCTGGCCGACCGCCTCGAGCGCGGAGCGCTCGCGGTCACCGACGTCACCGCCATGGTGGGTCGCGTCGGCGGGGCGTTGGCGGCCGCCCACGAGGCAGGGCTGCGACACGGCGCGGTGACCCCGCGCAACGTGCTGTTCGACTCGGCCGGCGAGGCGTACCTCACCGACTTCGCCGTGCCGGGCATGGCGACGACCGGTCGGGACGACGTGCACGACCTGGCGCTCCTCGCGCGGGCGGCCCTCGGCCCGAACGAGCCGGAGGCCGCTCGCTCGGTGCTCGACCCCGTGCTGGCGGGGGATCGCCCGGCCGTCGGTGAGCTCGTCGACCGGTTGGTCGGGGCGCTGACCGGCGAGGGGGTGCGCCGCCCGCTGGTGAACCCGTACAAGGGGCTGCGGGCCTTCGACGAGGGCGACGCCGAGGACTACCACGGTCGGGCTGCGCTGATCGACGAGCTGCTTCGCCGGCTCGCCGGCGACGGCCTCGCCAGCCGGCTGGTGCTGGTGGTGGGCGGTTCCGGCACCGGCAAGTCGAGCGCGGTGCGAGCCGGCCTGCTCCCGCGGGTCCGCAGGGGCGACGTGGCCGGATCGCAGCGGTGGTTCGTCACCACGATGCTCCCCGGGCCCGCGCCGTTCGCCGAGCTGGCTGATGCGCTGCGGCGGATCGCCACGGAGGCGGGGGTCGCCGCCATCGACGACCTCGCGGCCCGGGGCGCGCTCGACGCTGCGCTGCACCACGTGTGCCCGGCCGGCACGGAGGTGCTCCTGGTGGTGGACCAGCTCGAGGAGCTGTTCAC
>DASTYO010000162.1:0-16431 GCA_035764875.1 Acidimicrobiales bacterium
CTGCGTTCGCTGAGCACCTGGTGCGCCTCGGGATCGACTCGATCTCCGTGAACCCCGACGCCGTGGACGCGGCCCGGCGGGTGGTGGCGGCTGCGGAGCGGCGACTGCTGCTGGGCGCAGCGCGCCGGAGCGCACGGGGGACGTGAGTGCACAGCTGACGGCCGAACCCCCGGCGCCACCAACGGCCTCGGTGGATCGCCCGGACCGCCCGTAGGATCGGAAGCCATGCCCGGCCGCTTCTACGTCACGACGCCGATCTACTACGTCAACGACGCCCCCCACATCGGCCACGCCTACACCACGGTCACCGCTGACGCGCTGGCCCGCTGGCACCGGCTGCTCGGCGACGAGACGCTGTTCCTCACCGGCACCGACGAGCACGGCCTGAAGGTGGCCCGGGCCGCGCAGGAGAACGGCTGCGAGCCTCTCGAGTGGGCCGACCGCACGACGGCGCGGTTCGCCGAGGCGTGGGAGCTGCTCGACATCTCCAACGACGACTACATCCGCACCACCGAGCCCCGGCACCACGCGGCCGTCCAGAAGCTGCTCACCACGATCAAGGACAACGGCTGGATCTACCAGGACACCTACGCCGGCTGGTACTGCGTGGGCTGCGAGGCGTACTACGCCGAGGCCGACCTCGTCGAGGGCAACTGCCCGATCCACGGCCGCCCCGCCGAGTGGTTCGAGGAGGAGAACTGGTTCTTCAAGCTCTCCGCCTTCGAGGACCGCCTCGCCGAGTGGCTCACCCAGGACCCCTCGCCCGTGAAGCCGGAGGGCAAGCGCAACGAAGCGCTCGGCATCGTCCGCCAGGGCCTCGAGGACATCTCCATCACCCGCTCGAGCATCGACTGGGGCGTGCCCGTCCCCTGGGACGACGACCACGTCTTCTACGTCTGGTACGACGCGCTCATCAACTACGCCACCGCCGCGGGCTACGGCGCCGATGATGCCGCGTTCGAGAAGTGGTGGCCGTCCGTGCACCACCTGCTCGGCAAGGACATCCTGCGGTTCCACACCGTGTACTGGCCGGCGATGCTCATGGCCGCCGAGCTGCCGCCGCCCCACTCGCTCCACGTCCACGGCTTCCTGCTGGTGGGCGGCGAGAAGATGTCGAAGACCAAGCTCAACCAGATCACGCCGGCCGAGCTGGTCGAGGACTTCGGCGTCGACGGCTTCCGGCACCACTTCCTCCACGACCAGCCCTTCGGGCCTGACGGCGACTTCAGCTACGAGGGCATGGTCGCCCGCTACAACAGCGACCTGGCCAACAACCTCGGGAACCTGCTGTCGCGCGTCGCCACGGTCGTCGCCAAGAAGTGCGACGGCGTCGGTCCCGCCCCCGACCCGGGCAGCCCGCTGGCCGCCGTCGCCGCCGACGCCTACGCCGAGACGGCCGCCGCGTGGGAGCGCGTGCAGCCGTCGGTCGCGCTCGACGCCACCTGGCGGTTGATCCGCGAGACCAACGCCCACCTCGAGGCGAACGAGCCCTGGAAGATGGAGCCCGGCCCCGACGTCGAGCGCATCATGGGCGACGCCCTCGAGGCGCTGCGCATCGTCACGATCCTGGCGTCGCCGGCGGTCCCGTCGTCGTGCCGCGAGATCTGGCGGCGCATCGGCCTCCCGGGAGCGCCCGAGGACCAGCGCCTGCCCGACGCGGCGGCCTGGGGCCAGTACCCCGGCGGCCTGCCCGTCGAGAAGGGCGCCCCCCTGTTCCCCCGCCTGAAGTCGTGAGCCGGCGATGAGCGCCCCGCCCGGCCGCGACGTCGACCCCGCCGGCCTGCGCTGGACCGACGACCACTGCCACCTGCCCGACGACGGGACGGCCGCCGACGTGCTCGCCGCGGCCCGCGACGCCGGCGTGCACCGGTTCGTCCACGTCGGCGTCGACCTCGCCTCGTCGCAGGCCGCGCTGGCCCTCGCCGCCGAGCACGACGGGGTGTGGGCCACCGCAGGCGTCCACCCCCACGAGGCCCGGCACGGCGTCGCGGGCATCGAGGAGCTGCTGGCCCACCCGTCGTGCGTGGCGGTGGGTGAGGCCGGTCTCGACTTCCACTACGACCACTCGCCCCGCGACGCCCAGCGCGACGCCTTCGCCGCCCAGATCGCGCTCGCCCACGCCCACGACAAGGCGCTGGTCATCCACACCCGCGAGGCGTGGGAGGAGACCTTCGCCGTCCTCGACGCCGAGGGCACGCCCGCTCGCACCGTCTTCCACTGCTTCACCGGCGGTCCCGACGAGGCCGACGAGTGCCTCGCTCGTGGCGCCTACCTGTCCTTCTCCGGCATCGTCACGTTCCCGAGCGCCGACGACGTGCGGGCTGCCGCCGCCCGCTGCCCGCTCGAGCGCGTCCTGGTGGAGACCGACAGCCCCTACCTCGCCCCCGTGCCGAACCGCGGGCGGCCCAACCAGCCGGCGTGGGTGCCGCTGGTGGGTGCCGGCGTGGCCGACGCCACCGGGCGCTCGGTGGCCGACGTGGCCGCAGCGTCCTGGCGCAACGCCACCGACTGCTACCGCCTGGCCGAGTAGGCGCCCGCACGCGACGTGGGGATCCGACGCCGATCCGGCGTCGAGATGTTGCTCTGCGTGGTCGCACCCCGTACCGTCGCCGTGTCCGACCTGGAGGAGAGCCGTGGAGGACGAGACCCCCGCGCCGCCGGGTCGGCGTCGACTCTGGGTGGCCGTGGCGGCCACCATGGTCGCCGTGCCGCTCCTGGTGCTCGACAACCTGACCGCCGATCCCGGCGACGCGTCCGGCACCACGGCGTCCACGACGCGCGCGGTGGCGACGGTGGTCGTGCCCCACGACCGGCCCGAGACCGGACCGGCGAAGGGCATCTCGGTCGTGACCTCGTCCACGACCTCCTCGACGGTGCCGCTCACGCTGGCGACCACCACCACCCGTCCGTGACCCTCGGCGCGGGCCGGATCCGGGCCCTGCTCGACGAGCACGGGCTGGCGCCCAGCCGGGCGCTCGGGCAGAACTTCCTCGTCGACCCCAACACCGCCCGTCGCATCGCCGCGGCGAGCGGCGCCGGGCTCGGCGACCACGTGCTGGAGATCGGCCCCGGCCTCGGCTCGCTGACCCTGGCCCTCGCCGAGCTCGGCGCCCACGTCACCGCGGTGGAGCTCGACCGCCACCTCGTGCCGGTGCTCCGCGACGTGGTCGCCGACGCCGACCCGCCGGTCGACGTGGTGCACGGCGACGCCCTCGACGTCGACCTCACCGAGCTCCTCGCCGGGTCGCCCCGGTGGCGGCTCGCCGCGAACCTCCCGTACAACGTCGGCACCACCATCTTCCTGCGCATCCTCGAGGAGGCGCCGGCGGTGTCGGGCGGCGTCGTGCTGGTGCAGCGGGAGGTCGCCGAGCGCCTCGCCGCCCGACCCGGCGAGCAGGCCTACGGGATCCCGTCGGTGAAGGTCGCCTGGTGGGCCGGCGCGCGCGTGGCCGGCCGGGTGCCGGCATCGGTGTTCCACCCCCGCCCGCGCGTCGACTCGGCGTTCGTGACCTTCGAGCGCCGGGACGCGCCGGGCGACGACGCCGCCCGCCGGCGGGTGTTCGCCCTCGTCGACGCGGGCTTCGGCCAGCGCCGCAAGATGCTCCGCCGCAGCCTCGCCGGCCTCGTCCCGCCGGAGGCGTTCGAGGTCGCCGGCATCGACCCCACCCGCCGGGCCGAGGAGCTGGCCCTCGACGACTGGCTCCGCCTCGCCGCCAGCACCTGAGGAAGCTGGACGCGGATCCTGCGCACCCGAGTCCGAAACTGGACGCGGATCCTGCGCACCGGGCTGCCGGCGATGCGCAGGGATCGCGTCCAGTTCGGAACGGGTGGCACGATGGCCGGCGTGGGAGCCACCTCGCTGTTCGAGCAGATCGACCACGACCGCTACCGGGCCACCGAGCTGGCCCGGGGGCCGTGGGACGCCGGCGCCCTGCACGGCGGCCCGCCCGCGGCGCTGGTGGCCGGCATCCTCGAGCAGGTCATCGCCGACTTCGCCCGCGACGAGCTCGGCGACGACGACGGCGGGCAGGTCGAGTTCTTCCCCGCCCGGTTCACTGCCGAGCTGCCCCGACCCGTGCCGCTCGACGAGCTGACCGTCATCGCCGAGGTGCGGCGCCCTGGCCGGCGCATCTGCATGGCCGACGCCGCACTCGCCGGCCCCGACGGCAAGGTGTGCCTCACCGCCACCCTCGGCGCCATCCGGCGGCACCCCTTCCCGCACCCGGTGAGCGACGAGGTGCCCCAGCCCGACCCGCCCGAGAAGGGCTGGGGGGTGAAGGTCGGGGGCACCGTCGACCAGGTGATGTTCGCCCGCGAGGGGGTTGAGCACCGGGTGGTCGCCGGCCGCTTCGAGGACCCCGGCCCGGCCACCGACTGGATCCGGCTCGCCACCCCGATCGTGGACGGGCGCGACGCCACCCCGCTCGAGCGGGTGGTCGCCGCCGCCGACTTCGGCAACGGCGTGTCGAAGTGGTTCGACATGGGCGAGGCGATCTTCCTCAACCCGGACCTCACCGTGAACCTCCACCGCCTGCCCGTGGGGGAGTGGGTCTGCCTCGACGCCGTCACCCGCATCGGGCCCGACGGCGTGGGCCTGGCCGAGAGCCTCCTGTTCGACGAGGAGGGCCCCATCGGCCGGGCCACCCAGTCGCTGCTCGTCGAATGACCCACCCCGCGCCCGCCACGGTGGTGGCGCCCGCCAAGCTCACGCTGCGCCTGCGCGTCACCGGCGTGCGGGACGACGGCTACCACCTCATCGATGCCGAGATGGTGAGCCTCGACCTGGCGGACGAGCTGACCTTCGCCGAGCCCGTCGGGTCGGGGGAGTCGACGATCGTGCTCACCGGCCCCACCGCCGGCGGCTTGTCGGCGGGCGGGGACAACCTCGTGGCCCGGGCGCTGCGCGCCGTCGGCCTGGCCACGCACGTCACCGTCGACAAGCGCATCCCCCACGGCGGCGGTCTCGGGGGCGGGTCGGCCGACGCGGCCGCGGTCTTCCGCTGGGCCGGCGTCGACGACGTCGGCCTCGCCGCCTCCATCGGGGCCGACGTGCCGTTCTGCCTCCGCGGCGGGCGGGCGCGGGTCACGGGCATCGGCGACGTCCTCGAGCCGCTGCCCTTCGTCGAGCAGGTCGTCACCCTCGCCACGCCCGGCTACGGGTGCGACACCGCCGCCGTCTACCGGGCCTGGGACGACCTCGGGGGACCCACCGCCGAGGGCCCCAACGACCTCGAGCCCGCCGCCCTCCGGGTCGAGCCCCGGCTGGCCGCGTTCCGCGACGAGCTCGGCGACGACACCGGGGAGACCCCCGTCCTCGCCGGCAGCGGATCCACCTGGTTCGTCCCCGGGGTCCACCCGGGCCCGGGACGGATCGTCGCCCGCACCGTACCGGCCCAGCCCTTCCCCGCCGAGCCGCGGGCCTGACGCGAACCGACCGCCCGGAGCGGGGCTCGGGGCGGTCGTCGGCGCACCGTCCCGGCGGGACGGCGCCTCACATCGTCTTCTTCGGCTACTTGCCGGCGGAGCGGCGCTGGAAGCGGGTGCGCTTCAGCATCTTGCGGTGCTTCTTCTTGCGCATGCGCTTGCGGCGCTTCTTCACGAGAGAACCCATAGGGCGACCGACTGTAGAGAAGGACCCCGAGGGGAAGCCAACTACGCTCCGCGAGCACTCCCGGGTAGTTCAATTGGCAGAACGACGGCCTTTGGAGCCGTATGTCGCAGGTTCGAACCCTGCCCCGGGAACGCGAGCGGACGGCGGTCGCAGCCACTAGACCAGACGGCATGGACGACCTGGGCAACGAACGCACGCTCTCGGCGATCGTGCTGGCCGCCGGCCACGGCACCCGGATGCGGTCCGAGCGCCCGAAGCCCCTGCACGTGCTCGTGGGCAAGCCGATGGTGGTCTGGGTGCTCGACGCGCTCGCCGACTGCGACGTCGACAAGGTGGCCGTGGTCGTCGGCCACGGCGGCGAGGCCGTCACGAAGCGGCTCATCGAGGACGCCGGCGACCGTCCCCTCACCTTCGTCGAGCAGACCGTCCAGCGGGGCACCGGCGACGCCACCGCCGTGGGGCTCACCGGCCTCGGCGAGGACGGCTGGGACGAGCCCCAGGACGTCCTCGTCCTCACCGGCGACACCCCGCTGCTCCGCCCCGCCACCATCGCCGCGCTGGTCGAGCACCACCGGGCCAGCGACGCCGCCTGCACGGTGCTCACCGCCCGCCTCGACGACCCCACCGGCTACGGCCGCATCGTGCGGGGCCGGGACGACCGGGTCGAGCGCATCGTCGAGCAGGCCGACACCACCGCGGAGGAGGCCGAGATCGACGAGATCAACACGGGCATCTTCTGCTTCCGCCGCGGGCTGCTGGCGCCGGCGTTGCGCCGCCTCCGCCCCGACAACGCCCAGGGCGAGCTGTACCTCACCGACGTCGTGGGCGTGCTCGCCGACGCCGGCCACCGCGTCACCACCCTCGTCGCCGACGACCCCGACGAGACCCACGGCATCAACGACCGGGTCCAGCTCGCCTCGGCCGAGGCCGAGCTGCGCCGTCGCATCAACCACTCCTGGATGCGCGCCGGGGTCACCCTCGTCGACCCCGACCAGACCTACGTCGACGCCACCGTCGACCTCGGCCGCGACGTCACGGTGTACCCCGGCACCATGCTGCGGGGCTCCTGCACCATCGGCGAGGGCAGCGACATCGGGCCCGGCACCCACCTCGTCGACACGGTGGTGGGCGCCCGCACCGTGGTGACCCACACCGTGGCCGACCGGGCCCGCATCGGCGACGACGCCGTCGTCGGACCGTGGGCGGCCCTCGGGCCGGGCGACGAGGTCCCTTCGGGCCACGTCACGGGCCCTCACTATGCTGGCCCCGGCGCACCGAGGTAGGGGAAGGCAGTCCATGGAGCTCGTGAGCAAGAAGAAGCTGCACCTCCTGTCGGGGCGTGCCCACCTGCCCCTGGCGCAGGAGATCGCCGAGATCCTCGGCGAGCCGCTCGGCGAGACGAACCTCGCCGAGTTCGCCAACGGCGAGATCCACACCAAGCTCGGTCAGAACGTCCGCGGCGCCGACGTCTTCATCATCCAGAGCCACAGCTCCGCCGAGGGCCTGTCGATCAACGACGCGATCATGGAGCAGCTCATCATGATCGACGCCGCCCGGCGGGCCTCGGCCAAGCGCATCATCGCCGTCTGCCCGTTCTACGGCTACGCCCGCCAGGACCGGAAGGCCGAGGGGCGCGAGCCCATCACCGCCAAGCTCGTCGCCGACGTGCTCGCCACCGCGGGCGCCGACCGCATCGTCTCCATCGACCTGCACTCCGGCCAGATCCAGGGCTTCTTCAACGGCCCGGTCGACCACCTCCAGGCCCGCCCGGTGCTCATCGAGGCCATGCGCGGGCTCGGCGACGACCTCGTCATCGTGTCGCCCGACGCCGGCCGGGTGAAGGTGGCCGAGCAGTACGCCAACGAGCTCCACGCCGACCTCGCCATCGTGCACAAGCGCCGGGTCAAGGGCGAGAAGAACGCGGTCGAGGCACGGGACGTCGTCGGCGAGGTCGAGGGTCGCTGCTGCGTGCTCATCGACGACATGATCGACACCGCCGGCACGATGTGCGCCGCCGCCGAGCAGCTGATGGAGCACGGCGCCTCCGAGGTCCACGCCGCCTGCACGCACGCCGTGCTGTCCGGCCCGGCCGTCGACCGCATCAAGAACTCGCCCATCGGCCGCCTCATCGCCACCAACACGCTGCCGCTGCCACCCGAGAAGCAGTTCGACAAGCTCGAGGTGCACTCGATCGCCCCCATCCTCGCCAAGGCCATCGACGCGGTCTTCGAGGACACCAGCGTCAGCGAGCTCTTCGGCGGCAAGAACCAGACCTAGAGCAGCGCAACCACCCAAAGAAACTGGAGCGCGGAAGCTGCGCACATGGGCTTCGTGCGCAGCATCCGCGTCCAGTTTCCAGTGTCGGCACACTGGGGCGGCTGAAGCGGGCGCCAGCAACCGCCCGCAGGGTTGGAGCAGCTCCAGCCGCGCTCGTACACTGTCCCGTTCGTCTCACCCGACCCTCGTAGGACGCAATCCCATGGCTGCAGACCAGATCACCCTCACGGCCGAGACCGGGCGCCCCACCGGCACCCGCGCCTCCCGCCGCCTCCGCGCCGAGGGCAAGATCCCCGGCGTCGTGTACGGCCTCGACACCGAGCCGAAGGCGGTCGCCGTCGAGTGGAGCGCGCTGCGCGCCGCCCTCACCACCGAGGCGGGCATGAACGCCCTCATCGACCTCGACGTCGACGGTGAGAAGAAGCTCACGATGGTCTACGACATGCAGCGCCACCCGGTGCGCCGCGAGGTCACCCACGTCGACTTCATCCTCATCGACGTCAACAAGACCATCAGCGTCGAGGTGCCCATCGTGCTCGAGGACACCGAGGGCGACCACCTGGCCGGCCTCGTCGTCGACCAGCAGCTCTTCGCCCTGCCCGTGGCCGCCAAGCCCGGCAAGATCCCGAACGAGCTGGTCGTCAGCGCCGCCGAGCTCACCCTCGACGAGCCCGTCCGGGTCAGCGCCATCACGCTGCCCGACGGCGTCGAGCTCGAGATCGACCCCGACGAGCCCATCGTCACGGCGTCCCTGCCCGCCGCCATCGAGGAGCCGGAGGCCGAGGAGGCCGAGGGCGAAGAGGGTGCCGAGGGCGAGGCCGCCGAGGGCGAGGAGGCCGCCGAGGCCGAGGGCGGCGAGGACGCCGAGGCTGCCGCCGACGAGGGCGGCGAGGAGTCCTGACCCGCGCCTGACGGGTGCTGCGCATCCGTCGTCGCGAACGCACCGTGTCCGATCCCTTCGCCGCGGCCGCCGATCGGCGGGGGACCCCCGCCGACCTGCTGGTGATCGGCCTCGGGAACCCGGGGCTGCAGTACGCCCGCACCCGCCACAACGTGGGTGCCGACTGCGTCGCCCTGCTCGCCGAGCGCCACGGCGACCGGCTGGTGCACTCGCGCAAGGAGCACGCCGAGGTGGCCGAGCTGCGGCCCTCACCGTCCATGAAGCGCCTGGTGGTCGCGTTCCCCACCACGTACTACAACGAGGCCGGACGGGCCGCCCGCGCTCTCGTGCTGCGCCACGGCATCGACGATCCCGCCAAGGTCGTGGTGGTGCACGACGAGCTCGACCTGCCCGTCGGTCGCCTCAAGGTGAAGGTCGGCGGCGGCCTCGCCGGCAACAAGGGCCTCAAGTCGATCAAGGCCAACCTGCAGACCGACGACTTCGTGCGCATCCGCATCGGCGTCGACAAGCCGCCCTCCACGCAGCAGGGCGCCGACCACGTGCTGCGCAAGCCCGGCAAGCGCGAGCGCGAGGCGCTCGACGTCACCATCGCCGAGGCCGCCGACGCCGTCGAGCTGATCCTCACCGACGGCGTCGACCGGGCCATGGAGCGCTACAACCGACGTGACTGACCGTTCCTGACGCGCAGATCGACGCTCCCTCGTCGATCCGCGCGCAAGGAACGAGATCGAGGCCTGCCTGGATAGCCTCGGGCGAGTGACTGCCGCCCCGTCGCTCGCCCCCACGGACGACCTGCGGCACCTCCCCACCGTGGTCCGGGACGAGCCCGGCATCCTGGCCGTCCTCGGCCGCAAGGACGCGGTGCTGGCGGTGCCCGAACCCGCGCGCGCCCTGGTCATCGCCGGGCTCGCCGCCCGCTCCAGCCGGCGCCCCATCGTCGTCGCCACCCCCGCCACCGCCGACGCCGAGCGGCTGGTGAACGACCTCGAGGCGCTGCTCGGCCCCGACGCCGTCGAGCACCTCCCGGCGTGGGAGACCCTGCCCTTCGAGCGGGTGAGCCCCGGCATCGAGACCATGGGCCGGCGCCTGCACACCCTGCACCGCCTCGGCGCCGGGCGCACCGACCCCGAGCAGCTGCCCCAGGTCATCGTCACGCCGGTGCGCGCCCTCATCCAGCGCCTCGCCCCGGGCGTCGAGGACATCGAGCCGGTCTGCGTCCGCAAGGGCGACCAGGTCGACATCGAGGCGCTCGTCACCCGCCTGGTCGAGTACGGCTACCGGCGCGAGTACCAGGTCGAGCACCGCGGCGAGCTCTCGGTGCGCGGCTCGATCGTCGACGTGTTCCCGGCCACCGCCGACCGCCCGGTGCGCATCGACCTGTGGGGCGACGAGGTCGACCGCCTGACCGAGTTCTCGGTCATCGACCAGCGCACCACCGACGACATCGCGGTCGCCGAGATCCTCCCGTGCCGCGAGCTGCTGCCCACCGAGCAGGTGCGCGAGCGGGCCGAGAAGCTCATCGCCCGCGAGCCCTGGGGCCGAGAGCACTGGGAGCGCCTCGCCGAGGGTCAGCTGTTCGATGGCATGGAGTCGTGGCTGCCCTGGCTCAGCCCGGACGAGCGGGTCCTCGCCGACCTGCTGCCCGACGACGCCCAGATCCTCCTCGTCGAACCCCGCCGCATGCGCGACCGGGCCGCCGACTTCCTCGCCGAGGAGGCCGACCTCGCCCAGACGCTCGCCAAGACCTGGGGGGCGGTGTCCGACGGCGAGGCCCACGACTTCCCGCCGCTGCACCTGCCCTTCGAGCGGGTGCTGTCGCACACCACCGCGGCGACGTGGCACCTCACCAGCACGCCCGAGGGCCCCGACTCGCCCATCGTCCAGGCGATGACGTTCCAGGTCACGGCCGGCGACGAGGAGCGCCGGCGGGCCCAGCTGCGCGACCTGCGCGACAGCGGCTACCGCATCGTCGTGGCCGCCGACGGCGAGGGCTCGGCGGCCCGCATGCGCGAGCTGCTGTCCGACGCCGGCGTGGGCGGCGAGATCGTGGTGCAGCCCGTCGAGCGTGGCTGCATCCTCCCGGGCGTGCGCCTCGCGCTGCTCGCCGAGGCCGACCTCACCGGGCGCCGGCGCAGCCACCGCAAGGCCCGGCCCCGCCGCCGCGACGCCCAGAAGTTCTTCGACGACCTCCAGGTCGGCGACCACGTCGTGCACCACCAGCACGGCGTGGCCCGCTACGGCGGCATGGTGAAGCGGGCCATCGGCGGCGTCGAGCGCGACTACCTGCTGCTCGAGTACCGCGACGGCGACAAGCTCTACGTCCCATCCGACCAGATCGACGCCGTCCGCCACTACACCGGCGGCGACACCCCGTCGCTCACCCGCCTCGGCGGCGACTCCTGGTCGAAGGCCAAGGCGCGGGTGCGCTCGGCGGTCACCGAGATCGCCCAGGAGCTGGTGGTGCTGTACCAGAAGCGCCTCGCCGCCGGCGGCCACGCCTACGGCGCCGACACGCCCTGGCAGCGCCAGTTCGAGGAGGCGTTCCCCTACGAGCCCACGCCCGACCAGCTCAAGGCGGTCGACGACATCAAGGGCGACATGGAGGCCGAGGCCGCCATGGACCGCCTCGTGGTGGGCGACGTCGGGTTCGGCAAGACCGAGGTGGCGATCCGGGCCGCCTTCAAGGCGGTGCAGGACGGCAAGCAGGTGGCGGTGCTCGTGCCCACCACGCTGCTCGCCCAGCAGCACTTCCAGACCTTCTCCGAGCGGTTCGCCGAGTACCCGGTGCGAGTCGAGGTGCTGTCGCGCTTCCTGACGCCGGGGCAGGCCAAGTCGGTCGTCGAGGGCCTGCGCACCGGCGCCGTCGACATCGTCGTCGGCACGCACCGGCTGCTCAACAAGGAGATCTCCTTCCACGACCTCGGCCTGCTCGTGGTCGACGAGGAGCAGCGCGTCGGCGTGAAGCACAAGGAGCGCATCAAGGAGCTCAAGGCGAACGTCGACGTGCTGACGCTCACCGCCACGCCCATCCCGCGCACGCTCGAGATGAGCCTCACCGGCATCCGCGACATGAGCCTGCTCGAGACGCCGCCGGCCGACCGCCAGCCCATCCTCACCTACGTGGGCGAGTTCGACGAGCGGGCCGTGGCCGAGGCCATCCGGCGCGAGCTGCTGCGCGAGGGACAGGTCTTCTACGTGCACAACCGCGTGCGCGACATCGACCAGAAGGCCCAGGAGCTGCGCGAGCTCGTGCCCGAGGCGCGCATCGCGGTCGCCCACGGGCAGATGGACGAGGGCAGCCTCGAGCAGGTGGTCATCGACTTCTGGGAGGGCCGCTTCGACGTCCTCGTCTGCACCACGATCATCGAGTCGGGCATCGACATGCCCACGGTGAACACCCTCGTGGTCGAGCGGGCCGACCTGCTCGGCCTCGGCCAGCTCCACCAGATCCGGGGCCGGGTCGGCCGGTCCGGGAGCCGGGCCTACGCCTACCTGTTCCACCCCCAGGACATGGTGCTGTCCGAGGAGGCGTACGAGCGGCTCCGCACCATCGGCGAGTCCACCGAGCTCGGGTCCGGCTTCAAGATCGCCATGCGCGACCTGGAGATCCGCGGCGCCGGCAACCTGCTCGGCACCGGCCAGTCCGGCCACATCGCCGCCGTCGGCTACGACCTGTACTGCCAGATGGTGACCGAGGCCGTCGCCGAGCTGAAGGGCGAGCCGGTCCGCGAGCCGGCCGAGGTCAAGATCGAGACCCTCGAGGACGCCCACCTGCCGCCCGACTACGTCGAGCGCGAGGAGCTGCGCCTCGAGGCCTACCGGCGCCTCGCCGCGGTCACCTCCGACGCCGAGGTCGACGACATCGCCCGGGAGTGGGAGGACCGCTACGGCCCCATCCCCGAGGCAGCCAAGAACCTGCTCCAGGTCGCCCGCCTCCGGGCCGAGTGCCACCGCGTGGGCGTCACCGAGGTCACCGTCGTCACCGGCGACGGGTTCATGGGGCCGGCCTACAAGGCCCGCGTGAGCCCGGTGCACCTGAAGACGAGCCAGACCGTGCGCCTGAAGCGCATCGCGCCGAAGGCGGTGCACAAGCCCGACTCCGGGTTGCTCGAGGTGCCGATGGCCAAGGGGTCCGACCCCACCGTCGACCTGGTCACGTTCCTGCGGCACCTCCTGCCGCCGGAGCAGAGCGGTTCATCGGCGGACGCGCCCGCCTCCTAGCATCGACCGCCGTGCGCACGAACGGTCGACCCCGCTCCCTCCGCCTGCTGGTGGCCACGCTCCTGCTGGCCCTCCTCGCCGGGGCCTGCGCCGGCGACGGCGAGCTCGGCAGCCCCACGCTCGGCGGCGCGCCGGCCGCCAAGGTCGGCGGCTTCGAGATCACCAACGCCGACCTGCGGGACGACGTCGAGAGCTGGGCTGCCAACGCCGAGATGCTGCAGGCCATCGGCGTGCGCGACATCGGCGCCCCCGGCCGCCGGAGCGCGCAGCTGGTCGCCTTCGTGCTCTCGCACGAGATCGTCTCCGAGCAGGCGCGCCTGATGCTCGCCGACGTGCGGTCCCAGGCCGACTCAGGCGACATCGACCTCGCCGAGCTGGGGGTCGACGGCGAGGCGCTCGGCGAGCCCGGTGACGACGAGATCCAAGCGATGCTCGACGAGCTCGACCAGGGCTTCCAGGGCCCCGACGGGAGCTCGGTGTTCGCCGAGTTCCCCGACGACTTCCGCCGCCAGCTCGCCACCGACCTCGTCTACCAGGACCGCCTCGGCGTCGTGATGCAGGCCGGGCTGGAGGCACCCGAGGTCGAGGTGAACCCCCGCTACGGCACCGTCGAGCTGCTCCAGGGCGGCATCGCCCAGGTGCGCCCGCCGAGCGGACCGCTGCCGGCGCCCATCGGCGGCGGCGCCGAGCTCGGGGCCTGAGCCGGTGGCCGGCTCGGCCGCAGGGCAGGGCCGCCCCCGGGTGACGGTGGTGGGCCTCGGCCCGGCCGGGCCCGACCTCACCACCGTCGGCGCCCGCGACCGGCTGGCTGCCGCACCCGTCCGGTTCCTGCGCACGCACCGCCACCCCGCCGCCGGGCCCTGGGCGTCCGACCCGTCCTTCGACCACCACTACGAGACGGCGGCCACCTTCGCCGACGTCTACGCGGCCATCGTCGACGACCTGGTCGAGGCCGCGGAGGCACACGGCGAGGTCGCCTACGCCGTCCCGGGCTCGCCGTACGTGCTCGAGCGCTCCGCGGCCACCCTGCTCGCCGACGACCGCGTCGAGGTCGAGGTCGTGCCCGGCATGTCGTTCCTCGACCTGGCGTGGGCGCACCTCGGCGTCGACCCGGTCGAGGCCGGCGTCCGCCTGGTCGACGGCCACCGGTTCGCGGTCGATGCGGCCGGCGCCACCGGGCCTCTCCTCGTCGCCCACTGCCACGCCAACCACGTGCTGTCCGAGATCAAGCTCGCCTTCGAGGAGGACGAGCCCGAGCGAGCCGTGGTGCTCCAGCGGCTCGGCCTCCCCGACGAGCGCGTCGTCGCGGTGCCCTGGGCCGAGCTCGACCGCGCCGTCGAGGCCGACCACCTCACCTCGGTGTTCATCCCCGAGGTGGGGGTGCCGGTGGCGGCCGAGCTGGTGCGCTTCACCGAGCTCGTGCGGACCCTGCGCGAGCGCTGCCCCTGGGACCGCGAGCAGACCCATGCCAGCCTCACCCGCTACGTGGTGGAGGAGACCTACGAGGTGGTCGAGGCCATCGAGGGCTACCACCCCGACACCGGCGAGGGCGTCGAGCACCTCGAGGAGGAGCTCGGCGACCTGCTGTTCCAGGTGGTGTTCCACGCCACCATCGCCGCCGAGTCCGGCGCGTTCACCCTCGCGGATGTCGCCCGCGGCATCCACGACAAGCTGCACCGCCGCCACCCGCACGTGTTCGGCGAGGCGTCGGACGACGAGCACTCGATCACCCACCGGTGGGAGCAGATCAAGCGCGAGGAGAAGGGCCGCGAGTCGGTGATGGAGGGGATCCCGAAGGCGCTCCCCGGCCTCCTGTACGCCCACAAGGTGCTGTCGAAGGCCGAGCGCGTCGGCGCCGAGCTCCCCGCGCCCGTCGACCCCGAGGGCGAGCTCGGATCGGTGCTGCTCGGCCTCGTCGCCCACGCCCGCGCCGCCGGCATCGACGCCGAGGCCGCGCTCCGCGCCGCCACCGATCGCCTCCGCGACGCCGCCATGGCCCACGAGGCCGGCACCGGCTGACCGCCTACGGCCGGATCTGCACCAGCTCGTCGAGGACGGCGACCGCGTCGCGCCCGAGCACGTCGACGAGGGGCGCGGCCGCGGCCCAGGCGGCCGCCTCGGCGTCGGCCTCCGAGCCCCCGCGGGCCAGCGACTCGGCGGCGGCCCGGGCCACGACGCTGCGGCCGGCGACGCTGCACGCCTCCCGGGTCATCGACGCCACCACCGCCCGGGCGACCAGCTGCGGGGCGGCGGCCGACCAGTCGCCGAGCTGCTGGCGGGCGGTCTGCACGGCTTCGTCGAACAGGGTGTGCCCGAGCACGTCGCGGGCCTCGTCGAGGGCGTGCAGCCACGCCCGGCCGCCCTCCACCCGTGCCGCGGCCGCCACGGCCTTGTCCCAGTAGTCGCTCTCGTCGTCGCCGACGAGGAGGAGCCGGGCGATGGTGTCGCGGGCGCTGCGGTCGACCTCGTCGAGGAGGATGTCGAGGCTCACGTCGTCCTCGTCGCCGAGGATCCCCTGGAGCGTGCGGCGCAGCGTGGTGCGCATCGAGAAGGTCGACTCGTGGTGCACGAACGCCTCGGCTGCCTCCCACCCGCTGCGCCACGCGATGGCCGCCACCTCGGTGAGCGCCGTGGCCCACACCTCGTCGCCGAGCCCCCGGGTCGACGCTTCGAGCATCGCCCGCTGCTCGAAGTCGCGCGAGCACTCCATGACGCGCTGGTCGGTGGCGAAGGTGAGCGCTCCGGGCACGCCGTGCACGACGGCCTCCGCCGTGGCGGCCCAGCCGGTGCGCAGGGCGATGTCCTCCCACAGGTCCCACGCCAGCGCGTCGACGGCGTCGGCGTGCTCGCCGGCGATGGCCCGGGTGGTCTCGAGGCGGCGGCTCGCGGTGAGGACGGCGCCGCCGAGCATGTGGACGCCCCGGACGAGCTGGGTGTCGGCGGCGATGGACTCCAGGCCGCGGAGGCGGTCGGCCGACTCGCGCAGGCCGGCTGCCTCCAGCCAGGCGGGGGAGTGCACCCGGAGGAGCCGGTCGGCCAGGATCCAGCAGCGGGCGTGCTCGGTCTGGTCGTCGAACGCCCCGGTGCCGGCGAGCGGCGACGCAACCTCGCGCAGACCCTGCCGCTGCTCCTCGTCGACCCCCGCCGCCAGCTCGCGCACGTACACGCGCAGCACCGGCGACACCACCCCCGGGTCGTCGGAGTGCGGCTCGCCGGCGAGCCACGCGGCCAGCTCGAGCACGGTGAGGCGCGTGCCCCGCCGGGGGTGGGAGTGGGGCTCGATCACGATGGCGCCGAGGTCGGGCAGGCCGGTGACGGCGGCGTCGTCGCCGAGCTCGACCGGCGCGGGCGCGTCGCGCTCCTCGCCGCCGGCGGCGAGCGCGCCGTCGAGCTGGTCGGCGCGCAGCAGCAGGGGCTTCAC
>DASTYO010000163.1:0-16735 GCA_035764875.1 Acidimicrobiales bacterium
TGAACGGCAAGGTCCGCGACCGCCTCGAGGTGTCGCCCGACATCTCCGAGGACGAGGCGCGCGCGCTGGCGCTGTCGAGCGAGCAGGTGCGTCCGCACCTGTCGGGCGAGCCCCGCAAGGTCATCGTGCGGGCGCCGAAGCTCGTCAACATCGTCCCGTGAAACCCTGCGGCCGCTGGGCGGCCTCCGGGTTTCCTGGAGTTGCTCGGCAGGGCCTCACAACTCCCTCCTCCTCCTCCTCCTCCTCCTTCTTCTTCTAGAGCTGGTCGGCGGCGAAGGTGTCGCAGGCGTTCGGATCGCCCGACTCGTAGCCGGTGAGGAACCACCGCTGGCGCTGCTCGGCCGAACCATGGGTCCAGGCCTCGGGCGACACCCGGCCGGTGGCCTGCTCCTGGATGCGGTCGTCGCCAACCGCCGCAGCGGCGCTCAGGCCCTCCTCGATGTCCTGCTGGGTGAGCTCGACGATGAGGATCTCGCCGGTGGCCGGGTCGGGGGTGGTGGTGGCGTGGTGGGCCCAGATGCCGGCGAAGCAGTCGGCCTGGAGCTCTTGGCGCACCGCCTCGCTCTCGGGGCCGCTGCCCCGCTCGGCCCGGATGCCAGCCAGGTTCTGGACGTGGTGGCCGTACTCGTGGGCGAGCACGTAGGCCTCGGCGAAGTCGCCGCCGCGGGCGCCGAAGCGCTCCTCGAGGACGTCGAAGAACCCGAGGTCGATGTACACCTGGGAGTCGGCCGGGCAGTAGAAGGGGCCGACGGCCGAGGTGGCGCTCCCGCACCCGCCGGTGGTGACCGAGCCGGTGAAGAAGTTGGTGTACGCCGGCTGGTAGCCCTCCATCTGCCGGGACCAGATGTCCTGGATGCTGTTGACGACGGCCACGATGCGGCAGTCCTGGCTCTCGGCGGCGTCGGCGCCGGTCTCGCAGCCCTCGATGGGCTCGCTGCTGGCGCCGGCGCCGCCCGTGCGGGTGCCCTCCAGCGCGGACAGCGCGCCCCCGAGGTCGGTGCCGCCCCCGCCGAGCAGCTGCATGGCCAGGACGACGAGGATGCCGATGACGCCCGCCCCGCCGCCGACGGCGGCGGCGCCGCCCTTGCGGGTGCGGACCTGTCCGGAGTCGAGCGAGGCCCGTCGGTTGAATCGCATCGGCCCCCCATACCCCAACTGCGGTGCTGTCACGAACTGCGCCAGCGGTGCCGCGCTGCGCACGGCCTACCATGCCGCCGCGTGGACCAGCGGGCCACCGATCTCACCGTGGCGGGACTGGCGTTCGGCGCGCTCGTGGGGGGCGTCGTCGAAGCGCGGCGGGGGTCCCTGCGATCGATGGAGGCGCGGTGGTTCGCCGGCCTGAACCGCGTGAGCGCCCGCGGGCACGTGCCGGTCTGGGCGGCGATGCAGCTCGGCAGCCTCGGCGGCTCCCTCGCGGTCGGCGCCGCCGTGGCCCGCGCCGGCCGGCCGCGCCTCGGGCGGCGGCTGGCCACCGTCGGTGCCCTGGCGTGGGCGGGATCGAAGGTGGTGAAGCCCTTCGCCCAGCGCGGACGCCCGGCGTCGGTGGTGGAGGCGGCGCGCGTCCTCGGGCGCGAGCAGGCCGGCCTCGGCTACCCGTCCGGGCACGCGGCGGTGGCGGTCGCCATGGCGCTGGCCGCCGCGCCGCACGTCGGGCCGCGCTGGCGCGCCCCGCTCGTCACCGGGGCCACCGCCGTGGGCGCCGCTCGGATCTACGTCGGCGCCCACCTCCCGCTCGACGTGGCGGGTGGCGTCGCGCTCGGGGTGGCCACCGAGCGGGTCGTGCGAGCCCTCAGGGGTCCAGCCTGACGCCGAGGTCGGCCTCGAGGGCGTGGCGCAGCTCGAGCCGGGTGAACAGGCCGATGGCCGCCTGCAGCTCGGTGACGAGGGCCACGTGCGGCCCCCGCTCGAAGTCGTACCGCGTGACGACGCAGCCACCCGGGAACACGTCGAGCAGGCGACCGGCGTAGCGGGGCTGGATCGACGTCACGAAGTGGTACGTGCGCACGCCTTCGTCGCTCGGTGAGATCGGGGTGGCCTCACCGACGTCGCAGCGCGAGGTGAGCTGGACCTGCACCGCGCGGTCGGCGCGGTCGGACTCCAGGGTGAAGCGCGCGCCGTCGTCGTCCACGGCCAGCTCGTCGAAGGACCACCCCGTGGGCAGCTCGGCGACGCAGGGCACGTAGGCCGCCGTGGGGACCGACTGGGCCATGATGGCGAGGCGGCCGTCGGGTTCGCACCACGGCACCGACTCGTCCGACGAGACGCCGCAGGACCCCAGCAGGCCGGCCGAGAGCGCGAGCGCGAGGCCGAGCCTGACCGGCCTCGGTCGGCGCAGCAGCGTCACAGCAACCCCGCCAGGCCGAGGTTGGCGACGACGAGCGCGAGCCCGGCGAGCGCGCCGGCGAGCACCGCGGCCGTGAGCCCGAGCCGTCGCAGGGTCCAGCGCTGGATCGCGACCGGTGGGCGGGGAGGTGCGAGTGCCCGGAACGCCGCCTGCAGGTCGGCGGGCTGCTCGCGCAGGAGCGACCGCAGCTGGGCGGGCACCGTGACGGCCCGGCTCGCCGCGAACGCCTCGGCGATCTCGTCGGGCGTGAACAGCCGCGTCGCCCGCTCGTAGACGAGCGCGGGCGGGACGCGCAGCGCGAGCGTCAGCATCGTGTTCGCCAGGTCGACCGCCTGCCGCCACGGGCTGGGCCGCACCTCCGCGAACGCCACGTCGATCAGCCACACCCGGCCTTCGGCGAGCAGCAGGTTCGAGGGCTTCACGTCGCGGTGGGCGAGGCCCGCGTCCCACATCCGGCGCACGACGTCCAGCGCCTGGTCGACCACGTCCTCGGTGACCTCGCCGTCCGTGAGGTGCACGGCATCCGGGATCAGCCTCGTCACGAGGACGTACTCGCGCTCCGGGGTGATCTCCACGATGCCGAGCGGGGTCGCGGTCGGGATGCCGGCGTCGCGGAGCAGCCGCAGCATGTGGTCCTCGTACTGGACGAGGCGACGCACCGAGTTGAACGGCCGCTCGTCCTCGAGACGCCCGTACCTGACGGTGCGGGCGAGCTTGTACCAGCGGTCGGACCGCAGGTGGACCGAGGCGTAGAGCTTGCCGAAGACCGCACCGTCGGCGGTGGTGATCCGCAACGGCGTGGACCCCGCGCTGCCGCGCAGCGAGAACGGCTCCACCTCCCGCACCTCCATCCCCAGCTGGCCGGCGAAGGCACGGCGGATCGCCTCGCCCCGCCGGCCGCCGACGTCGAGGTGGGCGCGCACCCCGCGGCGGTAGGTGACCGGGAACGCCTCCTCGGGGGTGAGCAGGCGCAGCACCAGCACCGGGATCGCCACGCCCAGGGCCAGCGACACCACCACGTCCGACGGGTGGTCGACCGCGGTGTAGAGGCGCGCTGCGACAACCAGGAACAAGATCGCGGCCACGCCGCGCGCGGCGCGGGCCCGCCACGGACCGCTCGGTACGAGCACGAGCGTGGCGATCGTGAGCGCGAGCGCGAGCTGGCCCACTGGCCGGGAGGGGTGCGA
The DNA here is from genome assembly GCA_035764875.1 of Acidimicrobiales bacterium. Classification (GTDB taxonomy): domain Bacteria; phylum Actinomycetota; class Acidimicrobiia; order Acidimicrobiales; family Salinilacustritrichaceae; genus Salinilacustrithrix. Next base: position 3,532 of record DASTYO010000163.1, read on the forward strand.
GTAGCCGTCCCACGCCGCGATGACCTCGACCTCGACCGGGCGCATGCGCCCGACCACCTCGCGCATCGTCGCGACGACGAGCGGCAGCAGCAGGAGGAGCAGGAGCGTGGCGAACAGGTGCTGGAAGCGGCGCACGGCGAGCAGGACGACCAGGACCGTCCAGGCCAGCACCTGGAAGGTCACCCGGGCGCTGGCGTCGACGACGACGCGAGCCGTGGTCTCGAGGGGCGACCAGCGGAGCTGCTCGATCGCCTGCAGGATCGCGATGTCGAGCTGGGTGACGGCCCGCAGTCCCGCCTGGGTCGTCAGCGCGGCGGAGACCGCCAGCGCCACGACGACCAGGACGGCGCCGGCCCGCGTCGCCGCGCTGACCGGACGGGGGAGCGGGGGCGGCTCGCCCGAGGGACGGCGACGCGTCCCCGTCGGTCGGGACGCCGGCCGAGGCCGTGGCGGGAGCGTGGGTGGTGTCTCCATCCCAGGTGTCGGCGATACTACGGCGGTGCGACGCCCGCTGGTCGCGGCGCTGGTCGCGGTCCTGGTGGCCGCTGGCTGCTCGGACGAACCCCGTGACCGGGCCGTCCCGGATCCCGGGGCCGTCGTGGTGGCGTCGTTCAACTTCGCCGAGAGCGAGCTGCTCGCCGAGGTCTACGCGCAGGCGCTCGAGGACGAAGGTGTGCGCGTGCGCCGGGAGCTCGGCCTCGGGACCCGCGAGCTCGTGCTCCCCGCCCTGCGCCAGGGGCTCGTCGACGTCGTCCCCGAGTACGTGGGGTCCGTCCTGGATGCGACCGCACCGCGGTCGGCAGCTGATCGGTCCGACCTGGCCGACGTCGTCGCCGCGCTCGACGCGGCGGTGGCGCCGTGGGGGCTCGCCGTGCTCGAGCCGTCGGCGGCGTCGAACCAGAACGTGGTCGTCGTGACTGCCGACCTCGCTCGCACCCACGACCTCGTCGCGATCTCGGACCTGCGGTCGCTCGCCCCGAGCTCCACCATCGGCGGCCCGCCGGAGTGCCCGCGCCGGTCGCGGTGCCTCGCCGGGCTCGACGACCGCTACGGCCTCCACTTCGAGGCCTTCGTGCCGCTGGCCGGGGCCGACCTGGTGCGTCGGGCGCTCCTCGACGGCGTCGTCGACGTCGGCGTCCTGTTCAGCACCGACGCGGCGCTGGCCGGGAGCGAGCTGGTGGCGTTGGCCGATGACCGGCACCTCCAGCCGCTGGACGACGTCGTGCCGCTCGTGCGGTCCGCGGTCCTGGACGACCCCCGCATCCGACGGGCGCTGGACGAGGTCTCCGAGGAGCTCACCACGCGGAGCCTGCGCTTCGTGAACTGGCGGCTCGTCAACGCCGGGACGAGCGTCGCGGACGAGGCGCGCGGGTGGCTCGTGCGCCATGGCCTCGTGGCGCGCTGACCGGCCGCGTCACTGCCCGGCCCAGGCTGCGTCCGCAGCTGCCTCGAGGCGGGCGGCGGTGGCCGCAGGGTCCGCCCGCTCGGCCACGAACGTCGCGAGCTCGCCCCACATCCCCGCGCCCGTCGTGCCGCCGAACGCCGCCGGCGCCAGGTCGGACAGGTCGAAGCGGAAGCCGTCTCCTGCCTCCAGGAGCGACCGGGCGATCCGGCGGGTGACGGGGTCGGGGTAGATCGCGAGGTCCAGGTCCTCGTTCGGCGACAGGAAGCCGCCCCGGGCGGCCCACACGGCGGCCGCTTCGGTGGAGGCCAGGTGCTGCACGAGCGCCTCGCCCGCCGGTGTCGAGCGCATCAGCACCGCGGCGTCGCCGCCCCCGACGACGAAGCGGTCGTTGGCGCGCCGGCCCGGGAAGTCGAACACGTCGACGTCCACGCCGAGCTCCACGCGCCGCGGCGTGGCCACGACGCCGGGCACGAAGTCGCCCTCGACGACCATCGCCGCCTTCGGACGGACGGCGAAGACCGCCTCGACGGAGTCCGGGAACGTGGCGTCCGGGGCGGTGGCGACGTGGCTCGGAGCGAGCAGCTCGGCCATGACCTCCAGCGTCTCGACGACGCTCGGGTGGGTCCACTCGATCTCGTGCGCCGCGAGCGCGTCGTAGCGCTCGGGCCCGGCGATCCGCAGGTACAGGTTCTCGAACCAGTCGGTCAGCGTCCACGCGTCGTTCGGCGCGCCGGTGAGGGAGAAGGCCGCCCGGCCCTGCCCGGCGAGCGCCTCCGCCACGGCGAGCAGGCCGTCGAGGTCGTCAGGGGGCACGAGGCCAACCTGTTCGAAGGCGCTGAGGGAGTACCAGACGAGGCTCTTGTTGGCGGCCTTGAACCACACACCGTGGAGCACGCCGTCGACGGACCCGAGTCGCTGCCAGATGGGCGCGAAGCTGTCGCGCACCAGGTCGCCCACGAGGTCCTCGATCGGGAGGATGGCGCCCGTGCGGGCGTACCTGCGCAGCAACCCGGGCTGGGGGAGGACGGCGACATCCGGAGGGTCGCCGGCAGCCAGGCGGCGGTCGAGCACCGCGGTGATGTCCTCCCCTGCGGTGGACGTGAACGTGACCTCTGCGCCGGTGCGCGACTCGAACGCGTCGAGCACGGCGACGAACGCCTCCGCCTCGACGTCCTCCCACACGGCCACGACCTCGACCTGCTCGCCAGCGAGGTCGCGGCTGGGGCGCCCGTCGCCTCCACCGCAGGCGGCAGCGAGGGCACCGAGCGAGAGGAGGGCAAGGACGCGGCCCGCCACGGATCGGCCGAAGCGCCCGGGCGGGACGTTTGGCCCTACACGGCGTGGAGCGGGAGCGCTCACGCTGGGAGAGGTAGCACACGACGGACGACGGCCACCGCTGAGGAGGCCCCATGACCACGATCACCCCTCGCGCCGAGGCGCTCGCGGTACCGGGGGGCTTCGTCCCCGCCGCCTCGACGCTCCACGCGTCCAAGATCTACGGCAAGGATGCCACCGAGGTCCGCGCCCTCGACGACGTGACCGTGGCGTTCGAGGCCTCCCGCTTCACCGCCATCATGGGCCCCTCCGGCTCGGGCAAGTCGACGCTGCTGCACTGCATCGCCGGGCTCGACACGCTGACGTCAGGTTCCGCGTTCATCGGCGACGTCGACCTCAGCACGTTGGACGACAACCACCTCACGGTGCTGCGGCGGGAGCAGGTGGGCTTCGTGTTCCAGGCCTTCAACCTGGTGCCCACGCTGACCGCGGAGGAGAACATCACCCTGCCGCTGGCACTGGCAGGGCGGAAGGGCGACCGCGGCTGGTTCGACGAGGTCGTCCGGACCGTGGGCCTCGGTGACCGGCTCAAGCACCGGCCGAGCGAGCTGTCCGGCGGCCAGCAGCAGCGCGTCGCCGTGGCCAGGGCCCTGGCGAGCAAGCCGAAGATCATCTTCGCCGACGAGCCGACCGGCAACCTCGACTCGCGTTCGGGGGCCGACGTGCTGCGCTTCCTGCGCGCCGCGGTGAGCGAGTACGCGCAGACCATCGTCATGGTGACCCACGATCCCGTGGCCGCCTCGTACGCCGACCGCATCGTGTTCCTCGCCGACGGTCGGGTGGTGGACGAGATGCTCGAGCCCACCGCCGAGCGGGTGCTGGACCGGATGAAGCAGTTCGGGGACTGAGATGTTCCGCACCACGCTGCGCAACCTGGCAGCGCACAAGCTGCGACTGCTCACCACCGGGTTCGCCGTCCTGCTCGGTGTGGCGTTCATGAGCGGGACGATGATCCTCAGCGCCACGATGGACAAGACGTTCGACGACATGTTCGTCAGCGCCTACGAGGACACCGACGGCATGGTGCGCTCGTCGGCCGTCATGGAGACGCCGGAGGGCATGGAGATCCGGCCCCGCATCGACGAGTCGCTGGTCGACGCCGTCGCCGCGGTCGACGGCGTCGCCGTCGCCCAGGGCGACCTCTGGAGCACCGCCCAGGTCGTGGGCAAGGACGGGGAGCCGGTGGGCGATCCGGAGATGGGTCCCCCGACCCTCGGGGCGAGCTGGCCCGTCGACGAGCTCAACACGTGGACGCTGGAGTCCGGCCGGGCACCCGAGGCCGACGACGAGGTCGTGATCGACAAGAAGACCGCGGACGACACCGGCTACCGCGCCGGAGACCGGGGCCAGATCCTGGTGAACGGCGCCCCGTTGGACGTGACGATCACGGGCGTCGTGAGCTTCGCCAGCGCCGACTCGCCGGGCGGTGCGCAGTTCTCCATCTTCTCGGTCGCGGCGGCGCAGAAGCACTTCGGCGCCGAGGGCAAGGTCGACACCGTGTCCGTGGCCGCCGAGGAGGGCGTCTCCCAGGAGGAGCTGGTGCGGCGCATCGCTGCAGTCCTCCCCGAGGACATGGAGGCGATCACCGGTGCCGAGGTCATCGAGGAGAACCAGGACGCGATGGCGGAGGCCACGGCGTTCTTCGACCAGTTCATGATGATCTTCGCCGTCGTCGCGCTGCTCGTCGGCGGCTTCACGATCTTCAACACCTTCTTCATCACGGTGGCGCAGCGCACGAAGCAGCACGCGCTGATGCGGGCCGTCGGTGCCAGCCGGCGCCAGGTGCTGGTGTCGATCCTCGCCGAGGCCGTGGCCGTCGGCGTGGTGGCTTCGGCTCTGGGGCTCGCCGCTGGCGTGGCCGTCGCCGCGGGCCTCAAGGCGATGCTGACCGCCTTCGGCGTGGCGCTCCCGGCCGGCGGCATCGTCTTCGGTGCCAACACGGCGGTGGTCGCCTTCACGGCGGGCGTGGTGGTCACGGTGCTCTCGGCGTGGAGCCCGGCGCGCAAGGCCGGCAAGGTCCCGCCGATCGCCGCCATGCGCGACATCGAGGTCACCAGCAGCGGCTACGGCTCGAAGGAGCGGGTCATCGTCGGCGTGCTGGTCCTGACTGCCGGCGTGGGCGGCCTGCTCTACGGCCTGTTCGGCTCGCCGTCGAACGGCTTGGCCATCGTGGGTGGTTCGGCGTTCCTCGTGTTCTTCGGCGTCTCGGTCCTCGGCCGGACGGTCTCGCTGCCGATGAGCCGGGTGATCGGCTGGCCGCTGTCGCAGACCCGGGGGATCGCCGGCCACCTGGCACGCGAGAACGCCATGCGCAGCCCGAAGCGAACCGCGGCGACGGCGGCGGCGCTGATGATCGGCGTCGGGCTGGTGTCGTTCATCACGATCTTCGCCGCCTCCACCAAGGCCTCGTTCAACGAGGTGATGGACCGGGCGTTCACCGGGGACATCGTGGTCACCTCGCCCCAGCAGTTCGGCGGAGGCGGAGGGATGTCCCCGGAGCTCACCGAGCGCATCCGCCAGCTCCCGGAGGTCGAGACGGCTGCCGGGCTGCGCGGCGGCGTCGTGGAGATCGGCGACTCGACCGAGTTCGTGCTGGCGTCCGACGACGCCGGCTTCGACCTGTTCGACGTCGAGCCGGTCGCGGGCTCGCCCGACGACCTGGACGCCACCTCGATCGCCGTCTACCAGGACGTCGCCGAGGACCTCGGCCTCGGCCTGGGGGACACCGTGCACACCAGGTTCGTGGCCACGGGAGAGAAGCAGCTCACCGTCGCCCTCATCTACGGCGAGAACCAACCCGCGGGGGACTGGGTGCTCGGCATCGACGCCTACGAGGCCAACTACACCGACCAGCTCGACGCGCAGATCTTCATCCGCAGCGCCGACGGGGTGTCGCAGGAGGAGGCGCTGGCCGCCGTGGAGCGGGAGGCCGCGGCCTTCCCGGGCGCGAAGGTCCTCGACCAGAACCAGTACAAGGAGGAGGAGACGGCGTTCGTCGACCAGATGCTCGGCCTCGTCTACGCGATGCTCGCCCTCGCGATCATCATCGCCCTCCTCGGCATCGGGAACACGCTGGCCCTGTCGATCTTCGAGCGCACCCGTGAGCTCGGGGTCCTGCGGGCGGTGGGCATGACCCGGCGCCAGCTGCGCACGACGATCCGCTGGGAATCGGTGATCATCGCCGTGCAGGGAGCCATCCTCGGGCTGGTGATCGGGATCTTCTTCGGCTGGGCCCTGGTGCTCGCCCTGGCGGACGAGGGCCTCACGGCGTTCTCGGTCCCCGTCGTCACGCTGGCGTGGGTGGTGCTGCTCGCGGCGCTGGCCGGCGTGGTGGCGGCGATCCTCCCCGCCCGCCGTGCGGCACGGCTGGACGTCCTGCGCGCCGTGGTCACGGAGTGACCGTCTGCCTGCGGCGGCGCCTACCGCGCCGTCGCCGGCAGCACCCAGCGCAGCGCCACCTCGGCCTGCGCCCGCTGGAAGCGCCGAACCGTCGGGAGCCCCGGCGGGTCCGGGTCGAGCGACTGGCGCACGAAGAAGCCGGCGAGGGCGACGAAGACGGCCAGGAAGGCGTCCGGGTCCACTCCGTCGAGCAACCCGTGTCGCTCGATGACCTCGTCGGGACCGGGCCCGCCGCCGAGGCCCACGGAGGGGAGCAGCAGCAGGAGGTCGACGAAGGCGGCGCCGGTGCAGGCCCACGGCCAGTCGACGAGCACGACCCCGCCGTCGCCGGTGAGCAGCAGGTTGTCGGCCCGCAGGTCGGTGTGCAGCAGCGTGTCGCCCGCGGCGGCGTCGTCCCAGGGCGCCTCGAGCGCGGCGAGGCGGGGGATGGCGTCGACCACCTCGGGCCCGTACGAGGCGGCATCTCCGTCGCCTGCGGCGAGGCGACGCCACCCGTCGAATGAGGCGCTGTAGCGCTCGGCCATGGTCTGCAGGCCCGGCGCCGGCGTCGGCGTCGCCTCCTCGCTGAACCGCCGGATGGCGGGGATGACCAGATCGAGCTCCTCGCGGACCCACGGCTCACGGGGTTGGCGGCCCGCCACCTCCTCGAAGGCCAGCGCGACCCAGCGCCCGTCGTCGTGGACGGCGAGCAGGCGCGGGACGGGCAGGTGCTCGGGGAGCTGCGACGCCACCTCGATCTCGCGGCGGTGGATGCGGCACGCGGTGGGGTTCTGGTCCGGCGACACCGCCTTCAGGAAGGCCCGGCGGCCGTCGGCCAGCCGACAGCGGGCGGCGAGGCCGGGGGAGAAGCCGCCCGCCTCGTTCCGGGCCTCGACGACCCGGGCGCCGAGCCGGTCCTCGATCGCGGCGCGGACATCGCCGGGGATCTCCTCCCACTCCAGGCGGCCGCCGCCGGTGGCGCGCACGGGCCGTCGCCGGTCAGCCGCCCACGTGGGCGGCGAGGCCGGCGAGGCCGTCGCCGATGACCTTGCGCAGCACCGGCGCGAGCACGGGCCGGAGGTACCGGCCGCCGGGCAGGTCGAGGCCCATCGTGTACGTGACGGTGCAGGCGGTGGGGCCGTCGGGGGTGATGCGCACGTCCTCGTTCATCGACCGCAGCCCGGGACGGCTGGCGCCGACGAGGGTGAAGGCGAACCGGGAGCCGGGATCCCACGCGAGGAACTCCTCCTCCGCGGCGAGCGCCGTGCCGACGTGCACGGTGCGGGTGCCGCCGACGCCCTCGGCCGGATCGCCCGGCTCGACCTTCGTCATGTTCGGGAACCAGCGCACCCATCCCTCGTGGTCGGCGACGGCGGCCCAGACCGCGTCGGACGGGGCGGCGATGCGCCGGCTGCGGGACGCCCGCACCGGGGCGATGTCGGTCCACTCGAGCGGGCGGGGGGTCATCGGCTTCATGTCAGGAGCCTCGCGCACGTGGGAAGGGAAGTCCGTAACCGGTTCGTCACCCAGGTGGTCAGATCACCGTGCCCATGCCCTCGCAGCCGTCTCGCACCGCCTCCGCCACGCTCGCCGAGCGCGTCGTCGCCGGCGCCGCCCGGGGTCACGACGTGACGTTCATCTCCGGCGACCTCCACACCACGGTGGCCTGGACCGACGTCCTGGACGATGCCACCGCCATGGCGGCCGCCCTCCAGGCCCGGGGCATCCGCCCCGGCGACCACGTGGCCCTGCTCGGCCCCACCAGCCGGTCGCTCGTGACCGGCATCGAGGCCGTGTGGCTCGCCGGCGCCACCGTGGTCGTCCTGCCGCTCCCGATGCGCATGGGCTCGCTCGACGAGTTCGTCGCCCAGACCCGCCAGCGCATCCACCACGCCGACATCGCCCTCGTGGTGGCCGACCCCGACCTCGCCGCGTTCGTGACGCCCGAGCCGCTCGATCCGCCGATGGTCTGCTTCGCCGACCTCGTCACCGACGCGGCGTTCGTCCCCCCGGTGCCCGACCCGGAGGCGAACGCGATCCTGCAGTTCACGAGCGGCTCCACCTCCGACCCCAAGGGCGTGGTGCTCCCGCACCGGGCGGTGTGCGCCAACCTCGACGCCATCGAGGCCGCAGCCGAGCTGGACATCGACCGGGACGTGCTCGTCTCCTGGCTGCCGCTGTACCACGACATGGGGCTGGTGGGCCTGCTCTCGCTGTCGATGACCACCGGCACCCGCCTCGTGCTCGGGGCGCCGCAGGACTTCTTGGCGTCCCCGGCCCGGTGGATGCGCTGGATGTCCGACTACGGGGGCACCGCCACGGCCGGTCCGAACTTCTCCTACGTGCTCGCCACCCGGGCGTTGCGGCGAGCCGCCAAGGACGGCGAGCAGCTCGACCTCTCGCGCCTGCGGGTCGTGCTCAACGGTGCCGAGCCCATCGATCCCCGCACGGTGGAGGACTTCGTCGCCGCCGGCGCGCCCTTCGGCATGCCGCCCGGCTCGGCGTTCCCCGCCTTCGGCATGGCCGAGGTGGCCATCGCCGGCACGTTCCCGCCGCCCGGCCGGGGCATGGTGGTCGACACCGTCGACCGGCGGGTGCTCGAGACCGAGCGGTACGCCGCTCCGGTCGCCGAGGGCGCCGACCACGCCCGCGGCTTCGCCCGGCTCGGCACCCCGGTGCCCGGGCTCGAGATCCGCATCGTCGACCCCGAAGACGGTCGCCGACTCCGCGAGCGCGAGGTCGGCGAGCTCGAGATCCGTGGCACGTCCGTGTGCTCGGGCTACTACGGGCGGCCCGAGCTGACCGCCGAGCTGTTCCACGACGGCTGGCTCCGCACCGGCGACCTCGGCTACCTGGTCGACGGCGAGCTGGTGCTCTGCGGGCGCATCAAGGACGTGATCATCGTGGCCGGCCGCAACGTGTTCCCCGAGGACATCGAGCGGGCGTGCCACGACCTCGACGGGGTCCGGGCCGGCAACGTCATCGCCTTCGGCGTCGAGACGGCCAAGGGCAAGGAGGGCCTCGTCGTCGTCGCCGAGGCTCGCCCCGCCGACGGCGGCAGCCTCGGCCCGGTCCGCAGCGCCGTGCACCAGCGGGTGCGGGCCGTGGCCGGCGTCCCGGCGAAGGACGTCGTGCTGGTGGCGCCCGGGACGCTGCCCAAGACGAGCAGCGGCAAGCTCCAGCGGGGGCTGTGCCGCCGCCGCTACCTCGACGGGCACCTCGACCTGGTGAACGCCTGACCTGGTGAACGCCTGACCCGCAGAAGGCGGCGGCGCGGCGGTTGCGGACTGGAAGCGGTGGCACACCCGCCCGGTAGCGTGACCGCCCATGGGTCCTCGGGGCGCGGCGCTCTCGATGCTGGCGGTGGCCGGCGTCGCCGTCGGCCACGTCCTGGGCTACGCCGTCGCCCACCCTGACGCCGCCGCGCGCGAAGCCGCCCTCGGTGGCCACGCCTACCTCCCGGCCGCCGCCTCCGTGGCCGTGCCCCTCGGGGTCGTGGCCGCGCTCGTCTGGGCGGTGCGCACCAGCCGACAGCTCGGCGTGGCCGCCACCATCCCGTTCCGCACGCTGGCCGTCGCCCAGCTCGCGGTGTTCGCCGTGCAGGAGATCGGCGAGCGACTCGTCGCCGGCCACGGGCCGGCCGCCGTGCTCACCGAGCGGGGCGTGTGGCTCGGCCTGCTCGCCCAGCTGCTCGTCGCCGCCGTCGTCACCCGGGCGCTGCACGCCGTCCGGCGCGTCGTCCGGGCCGTGCTCCGGGGCGGCCGCGTCCACCGGGCGCCGCTGCCCGCCCTCCCGGTCCTGTTCGTCCCTGCGTGCGCGCCCCGTCGGGCGCCGGCATCGGTGGCCGTCGGCCTCCGTGCTCCTCCGGTGGTCGGCGCAACCCGCTGACCCGGGGCGGCGCCTGCCGCCCGACCACCGACGAACACCGACCGAGGAGCACCAACACCGATGGGACGATCCCCGTTCCGACGCGCGGCCGCGCTCGTTGCCGCGACCAGCCTGCTCGTCGCCGCGTGCGGCGACGACGACCCCGACACGACCGCCGAGCCCGCGGAGCAGGCCACCACCACCACGCAGGCGTCGCCCGGCGCGGACCAGGACCGCGCCGCCGCCACCACGACCTCGAGCGCCGCGCCGGTGCAGGCCGACGAGGTCATCGAGGTCGAGGTGCGCGGAGGCGAGGTCGTCGGCGGCGGCCGCCACGAGGTCGCCCTCGGCGACACGGTCGCCATCATCATCAGCAGCGACGTCGCGGACGAGGTGCACGTGCACGGCTACGACGTCTCGGCCCACCTCGATCCCGGCGCGTCGACGACGCTCCTCGTCGAGGCGTCGTTGCCCGGGGTGTGGGAGGTCGAGCTGCACGACCTCGGTTCGCTGCTGCTCGAGCTGGCCGTCTCGTGAGGGGACGTGCTCGTGCCGGCATCGTGGCGCCCATCGCCGGGGCCGCCGTGGTCGCCGGGGCGACGCCGGCGGCCGCCCACGGCGTCGGCAGCCGGGCCGACCTGCCGGTCGAGCCGTGGCTGTTCGCCTACGGCGCCGCGTTCGCGCTGCTCATCTCCTTCGCTGCCCTCCGGCTCCTGTGGCCCACGCCGCGCCTGGCCGCCGCCGCGGACGGCTCCGCCGTTCCGGGGGCGGTGGACGCCGCCGCCCGACGCCTGGCGCTCCCCGCCCAGGCCATTGCGCTGGCCCTGTTCGCCACGACGCTCGCCGCCGCCTGGTTCGGCCCCGACGACGTGTCCGCCAACCTGGCGCCCACCGCCCTGTACATCGCCTTCTGGGTGGGCATGCAGGTGGTGAGCCCCGTGGTCGGCGACGTGTGGCGCCGCCTCAACCCGCTCTGGGTGATCGCCGCCGCCCTCGACCGGCTGCGCGGCCGGGACCCCGAGGTGTCCACGGCGTCCGGCGCGTGGGCCGGCCACTGGCCGGCGGCCCTCGGGCTCCTCGCGTTCCTGTGGCTCGAGCTCGCCTACCACGAACCGGCGTCGCTCTCGGCCATCGCCGTCTTCCTCAGCGCCCACACCGTGGCGGTGCTGGTCGGCGCCGCCCGCTTCGGCGCCGGGTGGGTCCGAACCGGTGACGGGTTCGCGGTGCTCTTCTCGCTGCTCGCCGCCCTGTCCCCGTTGCACCGCGACGCCGATGGCCGCCTCCGCGTGCGCATCCCGGGATCCGGCCTCGCAGCGGTCGAGGTCCGCCCGGGGACGCTGGGCGTGGTGCTCGTCGTGCTCGGCGGCACCACGTTCGACGGGGTCACCCGCACGCGGTGGTGGGGCGACGTCGTGGGCGACCGGCGCGGGTGGGAGCTCACGGCGGTGAGCACCCTCGGACTGCTGCTCACCATCGCCGCCGTGTCGCTCGTGTACGTCCTGGCCGTGCACTTCGTCGGCGTGCTCGCCCGGGAAGACCTCGACCTCGTCGCCCAGGCGCGCCGGTGGGCGCCGTCGCTCATCCCGATCGCCCTCGGCTACACGATCGCCCACTACTTCTCGCTGCTCGTGTTCGAGGGGCAGAGCTTCGTCGCGCTGCTCTCGGACCCGCTCGGCGAGGGGTGGGACCTGTTCGGCACGGCGGCGGACACCGTCGACTACACCGTGGTCACCGCCGACCAGATCGCCTACGTGCAGGTGGCCGCCATCGTGATCGGCCACGTCGCCGGCGTGGTGGCGGCGCACGACCGGGCCGTCGAGCGCTACTCGCCCCGCACCGCGGTGGTCAGCCAGTACCCGCTGCTGGCCGTGATGATCGCCTACACCGTCTCGGGCCTGCTGCTGCTCCTCAACGCGTGACCGGTCAGCCGCGCATGTCGGCGAGCACGCGCTGCCAGCGGTCGCGGTTGCCGGCGTAGGGCGCGTAGAACGAGATGCGGGAGATCACGTCGCCGTAGCGCTTCTGGAGCTCCGGGCCGATGTGCTCGGGCTCGCCCACGACGGCGAAGGTCTCGAGGACCTCGTCGTCGATGAGCGTGCCCATCTCCTCCCACTTGCCCTCCTTGGACATGCGGTTGAGCTCGGTCTGCAGGTCGCCCCAGCCGTGGCACTCGAGCACGGGCCGGTACGCGGGCGTGGAGCCGTAGAACGCGATCTGGCGGCGGGTGCCGACCTTGGCGGCCTCCAGCTCCTCCTCGGTGTTGCCGGTGACCACGAAGCTGGGCCCGCAGATCTCGAAGCCCTCCATCGTCTTGCCGGCCTTGCGCCGCCCCTCCTCGAGGGCCGGGAGGGTGACCTCGCGCAGGTACTTCTCGGTGGTGAAGCCGTGGCAGAAGAAGCCGTCGCAGACCTCGCCGGCGACCTCGGTCATCCGCGGGCCGACGCCGGCCAGGAACACCCGGGGGTGGCCGTAGTCGTGCGGGCCCGGGTTGAAGAACGGGGTCATCAGCGTGTGGGTGTAGAAGTCGCCCCGGAAGTCGAGCTTCGCCCCGGTCATCCACGAGTCCCAGATGGCGTGCATGGCCAGCACCATCTCGCGCATGCGCGCGGCCGGCTTCGACCACTCCATCGAGAACCGCTTGGTGATGTGCGGCTTGATCTGGCTGCCGAGGCCGAGGATGAACCGGCCCTTCGAGTACTGGGTGAGGTCGTACGCCGTGTTCGCCAGCGTCATCGGGGAGCGGGCGAACGCGACGGCGATGGAGGTCCCGATCTCGAGGCGCTCGGTGTGCTCGGCCGCCAGGACCAGCGGCAGGAACGGGTCGCGCGACGTCTCGGGCACCCAGATGCCGTCGTAGCCGAAGTCCTCCGCCTCCTTGGCCTGCTGGCCGGCGGTGTCCAGGTCGAGTCCGATGCCCCCGTCGATCTTCATGCCGGGATCATAGGGCTCTTGACTGGTCGGTCAAGTTCGGTCAGTCAGTCGCCCTGCTCGCGGAGGAAGCGCTGGAGCTCCTCGGCCAGGTCGTCGCCGCTCGGGAGGTCGGGGCCCAGGCCGGTGTCGCCGCCGGCCATGGCCTCGAGCGACTCGTCGTAGGCCCGCTCGAGCTGGCGGATCATCGCCGCGTGCTGGGGGTTGGGCTCGACGAGCTGGTCGATGCGGGCCTGCATGTCGACGATGTCGTCGCTGATGTCCTCGACGCTGAGCGACGAGCCCGCCACC
>DASTYO010000164.1:0-5594 GCA_035764875.1 Acidimicrobiales bacterium
GGTCGAGGCGCTCGAGCGGGTCGTAGCCGCCGGCGGCGGGGCGGTGGCAGTCGGTCCACTCGTTGTCGCCGGGCGTGTAGACGACGGGGTCGTCGAAGGCGGCGAAGCCGTCGGCGACGGCGGCGAACCGCTCGTCGGTGCAGGCCGTGCCGCCGCTCTTGATGTCGCCGACGTGGGTGACGACCCGCACCTTCGGGTCGTCGTCGATGGCGTCGACGAGCCGGTCGAAGGTGGCCTCCTGCTCGGCCCCGTAGGGGGTGTCGCCGATGACGGCGAGGGTCAGCGGCTTGGCCGAGCGGTCGACAGCGGTGCCGCCGCTGGCGCCTGCCGGGAGTGCGGGAGCGGCCAGCGCGAGGGCGCCGGCGAGGGCGAGTGCCGCGGTCCGGTTCATCGTCCACCGCCGCGGCTGTCGCGCCACGCGTCGCGGGCGGCGACGGCGGTGTCGGGGTGGTCGCTGAACATGCCGTCGATGCCGGCGTCGAAGAAGGCCTGGTAGTAGGCGGCCGCGTCTCCCGTGGCGCCGTCGTAGCCGGGGTGGGTCGGGTCGCCGGCGCGGAAGTCGGTGGGCAGGAAGGTGTTCTCGTTGCGGAACGTGTAGGGGTGGACGACGAGGCCGGCCCGGTGCGCGTCGTCCACGAAGCCGGTGGGTTCGCCCAGGCTGCCGTCGGGGTTGCGGGGGATGACCCAGCCGGCCGACGGGCCGACGCCGTCCGCGTAGGAGGAGATCCACCGCAGGCCCGTGGCGGTGGCGAGGTCGGCGTAGGTGCGGTCGTCGCCGCTGGCGCGCAGGTCGTACGGGGCGCCGCCGCCGCTGAGGAGCTGCACCAACCGCAGGCCGGTCATGCCGTCCAGCTCGCGCAGGTTGGTCGTCTCGAAGGACTGGATGAACACCGGGTCGGTGGGCTTGTCCCACCCGTTGGCGTGGAGCGTCTCGACGAGGGGCTCCTCGAGCGAGAGGCCGATGGAGTCGAAGTACGTCGGGTGCTTGGTCTCGGGGTAGATGCCGACGCCGTGCGCCTGGGCGAGGTCGATGACCTCCTGGAGCGTGGGGATCTCGTGGAGGCCGTCGAAGACCGTGTTGTCCGGGCGGAGCTCGGGCAGGCGCTCCTCGGCCCGCAGGGCCTTCAGCTCGGCAAGGGTGAAGTCCTCGGTGAACCAGTCGGTGACGCTGCGCCCGTCGACGACCTTGGTGGTGCGCCGCTCGGCGAACTCTGGATGGTCCTCGACGTCGGTGGTGTCGGAGAGCTGGTTCTCGTGGCGGGCGACGAGGACGCCGTCGCTGGTCGAGACGAGGTCGGGCTCGATGACGTCGGCGCCCATGTCGATGGCGAGCTCGTAGGCGGCGAGCGTGTGCTCGGGCCGGTAGCCGGATGCGCCGCGGTGGGCGACGACGAGCGGCTCGACGGCGGCGTTGGCCTCCGGTGCGGCCGGGGGCGGGTCGGCGCTGGCGACGGCGCCGGCGCCGCCGAGGGCGACGAGCGCCACGGCCGCGGCGCCGCCGAGACGGGTGAGGGAGATCATGGGGGGTTCCTCGTGGGAGAAGTGGATGAGGGTGGCGGCGCCGCCCCCGGGGGAGGGGCGGCGCCGAACGGGGTTCGTCGTCTACAGGGCGCCTTGGCGCCAGGGGCCGGTGATGGCGAGGGTGATGCCGGGGCTCTGGATGTTCACGAAGAGCCAGTTGCCGTTGGTGGGTTCGAAGGTGGCGCCGCACCACTCCGAGCCGGTGTAGTTGGTGCTGCCGTAGCCCTTCTGGTCACGGAACGCGGGCGGAACGACGACGGTGTTCTCGGCGAAGCGGAAGATGTCGCCGTCGGGGGTGAGGCCGTGGAGGTACTCGCGCCCGCCGCCGTCTTCGCACAGCACGAGGCCGCCGCGGGGGCTGACGCACACGTTGTCCGGGGCGTTCAGGGTCTCGGCGCCGGGTGATGCGTAGACGCAGGTGAAGGTGGCGGCGGCGGGGTCGTAGGCGAACACCTGGCCTTCGCCAGCGGGGCCACCGCTGGTGGAGATGATGTAGATGACGTCGTTGCCGTACCAGGCGCCTTCGCCGCGCACGATGCGGGCGGCGCCCTTGGCCGAGGCCTGCTGCCAGCACGACTGCTCGCCGGGTCCCCAGTCGGGGTTGTCGATGGTCACCCAGGTGGCGGCTGCGGTGTCGCCCTGGTCCCACATCGAGGTCGAGGTGGTGCCGTCGAGGACCATGGCCTGGAGCTCGCCGCCGGCGGCGAGGTCCGCCGGGTCGACCGGCACGTAGCGGTACAAGGCGGAGCTGCCGGCGTCTTCGGTCTCGTAGACGATGCCGGTGGCCGGGTCGGTCGCGGTGGTCTCGTGGGAGAACCGGCCCATGGCGCGCAGGGGCGTGGGGTCGCCCACGCCCTCGGCGGGCACCTCGAAGACGTAGCCGTGGCGGGTCGTCCCGTTGATCAGGGTCGTCTCCTCGCAGGTGAGCCAGGTGCCCGCCGGGGTGGGGCCGCCGGCGCAGTTGCGGATCGTGCCGGAGAGGCTGGCGTGGTCCTCGACCAGCCGACCCCGGTCGGGATCGAACACCAGCGTGGTGGTGCCGCCGCTGGCCACCGGGTCGTAGACCGGACCGCCGAAGGGCGTCCCATTGCCCTTCTCGTGGTTGCGGACGAGGTGGATGCGGTCGCCGATGCGGAAGGCGGCCATCCCGTCGTGGCTGCCGGGGGTGGGTGTGCCGTCGCTCATCGGGTCGTTGGTCCACCCGAAGCTGAGGTACTCGAACCCGCGGGGGAGTGCGATGAGCTCGAGGCCCGTGGTCTGGTCCTTGGTCGGGTACAGCGGCCCGTAGCCACCGTCGCCCGCCGCTCGAGTGACGGCACGTGCGGGCGCGGGTGCGGCACCGGCCGTGGGGGCGCCGAGCGCGCCGAACGGTCCGGCGAGGGCGGCGCCGGCGCCCGCGGCGCCGGTGGCTGCGAGGAACCGGCGGCGGCTGACGGGGGGGGTGATCGTCATCAGGTGCTCCTGGATCGGGGTCTGGGACGGCGAACGTAGGAAGCGCCCTTGAACCCGTCCCTGACGCCGCGCGAACAGCGCGCCACGATCACGTGAAGTGCTGGTGGCCCGGCTCGAGCGGAGCGACCGCAGCCAGCCACTCGCACACCCGGAGTGGTGACCGGCCGGGTCCCCGACGGTGTTCTCCTGATGGAACCGCGTCGTTCACCTCCCGGCCACCCGACCCGGGCCTGGCGTCAACCTGCCCTTCGTACGGTCATGGCATCTCCCCCGAGATGAACCGATCCCCCCGCATGGAGGAAGACCTGTGATCCGCAACCGACGCTGGGCAGCCCTGCTCGCCCTCCTGCTGTCGTTCACCCTGTTCGCCGCTGCGTGCGGCGACGACGACAGCGCCACGACCGACGACGCCACCACCGACGGCGACACCACCGGCGGCGACGCAGCCGACGGCGAGCTCAGCGGCACCATCAACATCTCCGGCTCCTCCACGGTGGAGCCCATCTCGATCGCGGTCGCCGAGAAGTTCGCCGAGGCGAACCCGAACGTCGACGTCTCGGTCGACGGTCCCGGCACCGGTGACGGGTTCGAGCTGTTCTGCAGCGGCGAGACCGACATCTCCGACGCCTCCCGGGCCATCAAGGACGAGGAGGCCCAGATGTGCGAGGAGAACGGCGTCGAGTTCGTCGAGCTGCAGATCGGCAACGACGGCATCGCCGTGATGACCAACGAGGCCAACGACGACGTGACCTGCCTCACCATGGCCGACATCTACGCCCTGGTCGGCCCGGAGTCGCAGGGGTTCTCGAACTGGAGCGACGCCCAGGAGCTGGCCGCCGAGCTCGGCTCTGACACGGAGCTGCCCGATGCGCCCCTCGACATCACCGGCCCCGGTGAGGAGTCCGGCACCTACGACAGCTTCGTCGAGCTCGTGATCGAGGAGTTCAACGAGGACCGCGGCGCCGAGGCCGAGACCCGCCCCGACTACCAGGCGTCCGCCGACGACAACGTCATCATCCAGGGCATCCAGGGCTCCGACACCAGCTTCGGCTGGGTGGGCTTCGCGTTCGCCGAGGAGGCGAGCGGGGTGAAGGAGATCGAGATCGACGGCGGCGACGGGTGCGTCGCCCCGACCGCGGAGACCATCGCCGACGGCTCGTACCCCATCAGCCGGCCGCTGTTCATCTACGTCAACGCGGCCAAGGCCGAGGAGAACCCGGCGCTGGCCGCCTTCGTCGACTCCTACGTGAACGACGCCATCAGCTCGGTGTCCGAGGTCGGCTACGTCGATCTCGACGACGAGACCCTCACCGCGACGCGGGACCGCTGGGAGGCCCGGACCACCGGCGCCGCCTGAGCACCACCCGACCAGCAGCGAGACAGGCCGGCCCGAGGACCTCGGGCCGGCCTGTTCCGCACCCGGCGCCGCCCCACGTGAGCTGGGCGGTCCCGATCAGCGACGCAGGCGGGCCTGCTCATCAGTCCCGGCACGCCGGGGGCCGCCCTCGGCGGGGTCGATCATCGCAAGGAGCCGTGAGGATGTCTGAAGGAACCGTGCTCATCGCCGAGGACGAGGAGGCCTTCATCGAGGCGCTCACCGTGGGCCTCGCCCGAGAGGGCTACCGCGTGCAGGTGGCACGGGACGGTGCCAGCGCGATCGAGCTGTTCGACGTCGTGCGCCCCGACCTGGTGCTGCTCGACGTGATGCTCCCGTCGGTGTCCGGCGTGGACGTGTGCCGGGAGCTGAGGAAGCGCTCCCGCGTGCCGATCATCATGGTCACCGCCAAGGGCTCGGAGATCGACATGGTGGTGGGCCTGGAGGTCGGGGCCGACGACTACGTCACCAAGCCCTACCGAATACGCGAGCTCGTGGCCCGCATGCGAGCCGTGATGCGCCGGTCCGGCGAACGTGGCGAGGACCTCACGAACGCCGCGCTGCAGGCAGGTGACGTGGTGCTCGATCCGGCCAAGCACGAGGTGCGGATCCGAGGCGAGATCACACCGGTGCCGCTCAAGGAGTTCGAGGTGCTCCACGTGCTGCTCGCGAACGCCGGCCGCGTGATCACCCGCGACCAGCTCATCGATCGCGTGTGGGGACCGGACTACGTGGGCGACACCAAGACCCTCGACGTCCACGTGAAGCGCCTGCGGGGCAAGATCGAGCCTGACCCGGCAAACCCGACCCACATCATCACCATCCGCGGCCTCGGCTACCGGTTCGACCTGCGACCGGCGGCAGCGACGGCGTAGCCGCCCGAACGGTGGCCGCTCCGCTGCACCCGGCCGGCGAGCTCCTCCGACCCGAGGACTTCGGCGGTCGTTCACCCGGACTGCACCCGGCGGACATCCCCTGGCGACGCGCTCCTCCTACGGTCGCCGCATGCCCCAAGGTCCCGAGCTGCTCATCATCCTCCTCGTCGTCGTGCTCCTCTTCGGCGGCGCGAAGCTCCCCAAGCTCGCCCGCTCGCTCGGCCAGGCCCAGAACGAGTTCAAGCAGGGCCTCCGGGACGGCGGCACGGCCGGCGCCGACGAGGCCGAGTCGTCGACGTCGGCCTGAGCTCGCAGGGTCGTCCGGAGGCAGCGATGTTCAACGTCGGCGGCATGGAGCTGCTCGCGATCGC
>DASTYO010000165.1:0-47192 GCA_035764875.1 Acidimicrobiales bacterium
CACATCGGGTTCTTCGTCGACTACACCCTCGGGAAGGCCACCGGCGACCAGGCGATGGTCGACCAGGCGCTCACCGACCTCGACGGGTACCAGGACGCGGCCGGCGCCTTCTTCGAGGAGGTCACCGCGGGTGAGCTGCCCGCCGACGCGCTCGTCGCCAGCCTCGAGGAGCACATCTCGACGCTGACCGCCGCCATCGATGCGGTGGTCGCCGGGGACGCGGCAGCGTTCTCGAACCTGCGGGCCGCCGGCCAGCACATGCCGATGGCGGCCGCGGCGCTGTCGGGCGCCATCGTCGCCGCCACCTCGTGAGCGGCTGACCCACATCCTCCAGCAGGGGATGTCGACGGCCCGCCCCACCTCGGGGCGGGCCGTCGGCGCGTCCGGGGTTCTATCCGGTACCCGGGAGCGGAGATGGACGCCGAGCGGAGATCTGTCCGTTCCGCGCCAAATCCCCGTCCCCCACCGACCCCACATGGAGACATCTGTGCGAAGGACCACCAAGAAGCTGCTCGCGCTCGGCGCTGCGGCGTCACTCGGCCTGGCCGCCTGCGGCGACGACGACGTGATCCCGGCCCAATCCGGCGAGGCGGCGCCGGTGGCGGAGGAGACCACCACCACGGCGGCCGGCGAGGCCGCCGATGCCGGGGGCGGCGGCGAGGCGGAGGTCGAGCCCACCACCGACGACGCGGCCTCGCAGCTGCGCGCCGAGCTCACGTCGCTGTTCCAGGAGCACGTGCACCTCCTCGCCCTCTTCGGCGAGGCGGCCATCGACGCGGGCGGCGAGCAGGACGACGCCACCGATGCCGCCCTGGCCGCCGTCGAGGAGAACACCGCTGCGATCACCGAGGCGCTGGCGGCGGTGCCGTCCGTCGACGATCCCGACGCGTTCGAGGAGGCCTGGGCCGAGCACGTCGAGCTGCTCGCGCAGTACGCCATGTCGGTGGCGGCCGAGGACGGCGCAGCTGCCGACGAGGCCGCGGGCGGCTTCGAGGACTTCCAGCAGTCGGTGGCCGACCTCTTCGAGGAGATCACCGACGGTGAGGTCATCGCCGACGAGTTCTTCGGTGAGCTCGAGATGCACGTCACCGAGGTGATGGCGCTCTACGACTCGATGGCTGCCGAGGACGGCGAGGCGCCGACCCTGCTCACCGCCGCCACGAGCCACATGGACGCGCTGGCCGCCAACGTCGCGAGCGCCATCGTGTCGTCCCACGAGGAGGACTTCGCCGGCGACCCGGCGAGCGTCCCGGCGGAGACCCGGGCCGAGCTCACGTCCTCGCTGGTCGAGCACGTCTACCTCGTCGGCACCGTGGTGGAGCAGCTGGCCGAGGCCGACGGCGAGCGGGCCGATCCGGCCGTGCAGACGGCGTACTCGGCCGTCGACGGCAGCGCCGTGGCGCTCGCCAACTCGGTCGCCGCCACCGGCGGGAACGAGCGTCGCCAGGTCTTCCTGGACCTGTGGCGCGCGCACACCGACGCCATCGTCGAGTACGCCGCCGCCAAGGCGCGCGACGACCAGGCCGCGGCCGACCAGGCGCGCACGACCCTCGACGGGTTCGCACCGGCCGCCGGCGCGTTCTTCGAGGAGATGACCGCCGGCGCCACCACGGCCGGGGCGCTGCAGGCCGACCTCGAGATGCACCTGTCCACCATCACCGCCGCCGTCGACGCCTTCGCCGCCGGCGACCCGGGCGCCTACGCGCAGCTGCGGGCCGCGGCCCAGCACATGCCCACCCTCGCCGCCACCCTGGCCGGCGCCATCGTCACCGCCAGCGACGCCGAGGACCCGCCCGCCGCCGAGGGCGAGGGCGACACCGGGACGACCGGCGACGCCGGGACCGGCACCGGCGACACCGGGACGGGCACCGGCGACACGGGCACCGGCACCGGAACCGGAACCGGTAGCACCGACTCGGGCACCGCCAGCCCGTAGCCGCGCCTTCGACGAGGATCCTCACGGTGCGGGCGCCGAGCGCGCCTGTCGTGAGGATCCTCGCCCTAGGTTCCCCCCGGTGACCGACGACCCGTGGATGTGGCTGGAGGACGTCGAGGGCGACGAGGCCCTCGACTGGGTGCGGGCGCGCAACGCCGAGGCCGAGGCTCGCCTGTTCCGCGATCCGGCCTTCGAGCCGCTGCGCACCCGCATCCTCGAGGTGCTCGAGGCCGACGACCGCATCGCCTACCCGTCGCTCCACGGCGACCCGGCCACCAACCCCACCGTCCACAACTTCTGGACCGACGCCGAGCACCGCCGCGGCCTGCTGCGCCGCACCACGTGGGAGGACTACCGGGCCGGCGATCCGACGTGGGAGACCGTGCTCGACGTCGACGCCCTGGGCGCCGCCGAGGACGAGTCGTGGGTGTTCCACGGCGCGGCCACCCGCCGGCCCGACCGCCGGCGCACGCTGGTCGACCTGTCGCCCGGCGGCTCGGATGCGTCGGTGACCCGCGAGTTCGACCTCGTCGACCGGGCCTTCGTGCAGGAGGCCGACGGCGGCTTCGTGCGCCCGCTCGCCAAGGGCGAGCTCACCTGGATCGACGACGACACCGTCTACGTCGCCACCGACCTCGGCCCCGGCACCCTCACCCGCTCCGGCTACCCGCGCACGATCCGCCGTTGGCGGCGGGGCACGCCCCTCGCCGACGCCACCCTCGTCTTCGAGGGCGCCGACTCCGACATCGTCGTCGGCGCCGCGGTCGCCACCCTTCCCGGCGCCCGCCACCACGTGTTCCAGCGGATGCTCGACTTCTACACGGCCGAGACGTGGATCATCCCCGACGGCGAGGGCGAGCCGGTTCGGGTCGACGTGCCGGTGGACGTCGACGTGTCGGTGCACGACCGCTGGTTCACGTTCTCGCTCCGGGAGGACTGGACGCACGCCGGGACGATCCATGCGGCGGGCTCGCTCCTGGTGGCCGACGTGCGCGGGTTCCTCGCCGGCGAGGCACCACCCATCCCGGTGTTCACCCCCACCGACCGCCGTGCCCTCGCCGGCCACACGTGGACGCGGCACCGGCTGGTGCTGAACGTCCTCGACGACGTGCGCAACCGCATCGAGGTCGCCGCCCCGCCCGTCCAGCCGATCGACGACTGGCACGTCACCACCCTCGGGGGCCTGCCCGACGTGTGGTCGCTCGAGGTGTCGTCGGTGGACGCCGACACCTGCGACGACGTGTGGCTCGTCGCGAACGACTTCCTCACGCCCGAGTCGCTGTACCGGGTCCCGGTCGGCGAGGCCGGCGGCGAACCCGAGCTGCTCCGGCAGGCGCCGGCCCGCTTCGACGCCGCCGGGCTGTCCATCGCCCAGCACTTCGCCACCAGCGCCGACGGAACGCGGGTGCCGTACTTCGAGGTCTCCCGCGACGACGGGCCGCGGCCCACGCTGCTCGGCGGGTACGGCGGCTTCGAGGTGCCCCGGCTCCCGGCCTACGCGCCCGCGCTCGGCCGAGCATGGCTGGAGGCCGGCGGCACCTACGTGCTCGCCAACATCCGGGGCGGCGGCGAGTACGGCCCCCGGTGGCACCAGGCCGGGCTGCGCGAGCGCCGGCCCCGCGTGTACGAGGACTTCGAGGCCGTGGCCCGCGACCTGGTCGAACGGGGCGTGACGACCCACGACCAGCTCGGGTGCACCGGCGGCAGCAACGGCGGCCTGCTCGTCGGCAACATGTACGTGCGCAGCCCCGAGCTGTGGGGCGCCATCGTGTGCCAGGTGCCGCTGCTCGACATGCGCCGGTACCACCTCCTGCTCGCCGGCGCGTCGTGGATGGCCGAGTACGGCGACCCGGACGACCCCGCCGACTGGGCCTTCATGCAGGAGTGGTCGCCGTACCACCAGGTCGATCCCGACCGGGCGTACCCGCCGCTGCTCCTCACCACCTCCACCCGCGACGATCGCGTGCACCCCGGCCACGCCCGGAAGATGGTGGCGCTGCTCGGCGAGCTCGGCAAGGACGTGACCTATTGGGAGAACGTCGAGGGCGGCCACGGCGGCGCTGCCGACGCCGCCCAGCAGGCCACCATGCAGGCGCTGCTGTACGTGTTCCTGCGCCGCCACCTCGCCGTGTGACGCCTGTCGGGGGCCGCATGACGGGCGGTGACCGGCGGGTACAGCACCTCCCGTGGCCACCTTCCGCACCCGCAACGTCTCCCGCGGCGACGTGCCGGTCCCCCGGCACGCCGTCTGGGAGGTCCTCACCGACCCCGGCGCGCTCACCGAGCTCACCCCGCTGCTCGCGGGCATCTCGGTCGACGGCGACCGGTGGTGCTGGCAGCTCGCCGGCATCCGGGCCCTGGGCGTGGAGGTGTCGCCGTCGTTCACCGAGCGCATGACGTTCGTGGCCCCGGAGCGCATCGAGTTCCGCCACGAGCCGCCACCGGGCAGCAGCGAGCGCGCCGGAGCCAACGGTCTCTACGAGCTCGTCGACGGCGGGCCCGACCTCACCCACCTGTCGATCGACATCACGATCCACGTGGAGCTGCCGCTGCCGGCGCTGTCCCGGCGAGCGGTCGAGCGCGTGATGGCCGCCACCATGGCCCGCACCGGCGACGTGTTCGCCGAGCGGCTGGCCCGCCGGCTCGGGCTCGACCCGTCGACCGTGTCGCAGGAGAGCACCGTGGAGCACCTGCCGGCATGACGGCCGTCGAGCGGGCGCCGGCGGCCGAGGGCCAGCTCGACGAACCCGCCCGCGCGGGCGACGGCTTCGCGGCGTACGCGGTCACCACCCGCTCGGGCCCGCACGTCACGATGCAGGCCGGCGTGGTGCACGGCGGACGGTTCATCACCACGACCTCGCGCAGCTCGCTCAAGGCCAGGTCGGTGCGCGCGCATCGCACCGCCGCCGCTGCCATCGAGCACGACGACGGCACCACCGAGGTGGTGAGCGGGGCCACGGTGTCGGTCGACCTGCGGCACCCGGAGGGCATGCTCACCGATCCCGCCGGAGCGCTCATCGCCGGCCCGGCTGCCCTGCGCCTCGCCGGCGACCAGCTCGAGCAGCTGCTCGGCTACGTCGAGGCGGCCGGCCGGGTGCCGTCCGGCTGGCTGCCGCACAACCGGGTGCTGCTCGTCACCCGCATCGACCGGTCGCTCCTGCTGCAGGGCTTCGACGTGCTCGACGGCTCTGGCGACTGGGCGCCGGAGCTGCCCGGGCCCGCCGAGCCCCTCGAGCACGCGCCGACGCAGGCCCAGCCGCTCCCCGAGCTGCCGGAGGACGTGGCCGGCCTCGTGCAGAGCGACGCACCCGCCCGCATCGGCCTCACCGCCGAGCACGGTCCCGTGGTGCTGCCCGCCCGCTGGCGCTGCGACGACCGCTTCGACGTGTCGGCCAGCGCCCTGGCCCAGCTCGGCGCCCGCCTGCCCGGCGCGGGGTGCGCCACGTTCGACGACAGCTCCAGCCGGCGGCCCGACCGCAAGCGGGGCGTGATGCTGCGGGGCGCGCTCGCCCTCGTCGACGTCGACGGACCCCGAGCCACGCTCGCCGTGCAGGCCGATCGCATCACCGCCTGGGACGGGTTCTCCGCCCAGACCACCGACGTCGGCGAGCGGTGAGCGGCGAGGCCCTCGCCCTGGCCGCGGCCCTCGCCGTGGCGTGCAGCGGCTGGGCCTTCATGTTCCTGCCCGACCGCCGGGGCGTGTGGCCGCGCACCTGGATCACCGCCGGCGCGCTCCTCGCCACCTCGGTCGTGGCGCTCGCCGCCCTCGACCGGCTCGGCGACGTGGCCGGGCCGTTCACCGTCGTCGAGGTCGTCCTCGGCGTCGCGGTGGGGGCGGCGTGGCTGGTCGCCACCCACGTCGGCTACGCCCTCATCAGCCGGCTGCTGCCCAGCTTCGGCGACCAGGTCGAGGACCTCTACCGGCTGGGCGACGAGGACACGGTGGCCCGCATGGTCGGCCCGGTCGTGGCGATGGGCATCGCCGAGGAGGCGCTGTTCCGCGGCGTGCTGCAGGGCGTCGGCGGGTTCGCGGTCGGCCTCGCCGCCTACGCCGCCGTGCAGCTCTTCGAGCGGAAGTGGGCGCTGGTGCTGGCCGCGATCCTCGGGGGCGCGGTGTGGGGCGCGCTGTTCGCGTGGCGCGACGGGCTCGTGGCGCCGGTGGTGGCCCACGTGCTGTGGACCGGCCTGCTCACCTTCGTGTGGCCGCTGGGCGACCGGCGCCCGCCCGCTACGCGTCGGGGAACCGCTCCCGCAGCTCCCGCTTGAGCACCTTGCCGGTGGCGTTGCGGGGCAGCTCGTCGACGAACCACACCGAGCGGGGCACCTTGTAGTTCGCCAGGTTCGCCTTCACGTGCGCCTTCACCGCGGCCTCGTCGAGCGATGCCCCGGGCTCGAGCGCCACGAACGCGGCCAGCCGCTGGCCGTACTGCTCGTCGTCCACGCCGAACACCGCCGCCTCCTCCACGCCGTCCATGTCGGCGAGCAGGTCCTCGACCTCGCGGGGGAACAGGTTCTCGCCGCCCGACACGATCATGTCGTCGTCGCGACCGCCCACGAACAGGCGCCCCTCCTCGTCGAAGTGGCCGAGGTCGCCGGAGGAGAGCAGCCCGTCGATGGACGGCTTGGTCTGCCCGCCGGTGTACCCCTCGAAGCGCAGCGAGCTGCCGACGAAGATCCGACCGGTCTCCCCCACGCCGGTGACCGGCTGGTCGCGGTCGTCGTAGAGGCGGACCTCGACGCCCGACAGCGGCTTGCCGGCGGTGCCCGGCGCCGCCCGCAGGTCGGCGGGCGTGGCGATGGTGGCGGCGGCCACCTCGGTGGAGCCGTACATGTTGTAGAGGTTGTCGCCGAAGCGGTCCATCCACTGCGTGGCGAGCGATCCGGGCAGCGCCGAGCCCGAGCAGAACACGATCTCGAGGCTCGACGTGTCGTGCCGGTCGAGCACCTCGTCGGGCAGGGCGAGGATGCGCTGGAGCATCACCGGCACCGCGGTGATGGCGCGGACCCGGTGGGCCTCGACCTGGGCCAGCAGGTGCTCGGGATCGAAGCGACGGGACAGCACGAGGGTCTGCGACAGCGTGCCGGCGGCGAGCAGCATGGCGTTGCCGAGCGAGTGGAACATCGGCGCCGGGACGGCGTGGACGTCGCCCGTGCGGAACGGCACCCGCTGGAAGATGCCGGTGGCCGCCACCAGATCGGCGCCGATGCTGTCGACGCTGCGCGACGCCCCCTTGGGTGCGCCCGTGGTGCCCGAGGTGAGGATGACCTGCCGGCCGTGCCGCTCGGGCTTCGGCGGGTGGTCGGGGGCGGCGCCGGCGACCAGCGACGGGATGTCGTCGACCCCGCCCGCGGCGCCCCGGCGCTCGGCCGCCGGCCGGTCGCAGATCAGGTGCTCGACGCCGTCGGCGTGGGCGAGGACCGCGTCGGTGAACTCGTCGTCGTGGAGGAGCAGGTCGCAGCCCTCACGGGCCAGGACGTCGGCGAGCTGCGGACCGGCGAAGCCGGTGTTCATGTAGAGCACCGTGGCGCCGAGCTTGTCGAGGGCGTTGACGGCGATGACGAACCAGCGGCTGTTGCGGGCCAGCAGCGCGACCGGCGACTCGGGGCCGACGCCACGGTCGCGCAGCACGTTGGCCAGCGCGCTCGACAGGTCGTGGACCTCGGCGAAGCTCGCCGCGCCCTCGTCGTCGATCACCGCGGGCTCGTCGCCCCGGCGAGCCGCCCCGGCGGCGTAGCCCGCGGCGAGCGTGGGCCCCCACCGGGCGGCGCCCTGCACGGCGGTGACGGCGGCGCGGGGGTGGAGCAGGCCCATCCGCCGGACGGTGTCGACCGCCCGGAGGTTGAGCGCGACCTTGTCGAGCAGCGAAGCCATGGAGCGCAGGTTAGGGATCATGGTGCATTGACGTCCCATTCGCGCAGTTCGACGATGCCCGCTCAGCTGATGGAGAGGAGGGCGAGGAAGGCCGTGGCCCACGCCGCCAGGTCGTTGCGCTGCACGGTGTCCCGCATGGCCGACATGTGCTCCTTCTGCTCGATCTCGTCCATGGTGACGGCGGCCGCGATCTGCTCCTTGAGCTGCTCGGTGTCGTAGGGGTTGACGAGGAACGCCTCCTTCAGCTCCTCGGCGGCACCGGCGAACTCGGACAGCACGAGGGCGCCGGTGTTGTCGACCCGCGCCGACACGTACTCCTTGCACACCAGGTTCATCCCGTCCTGGAACGGCGTCACCAGCAGCACGTCGGCCGCCCGGTACAGCACCAGCAGGTCGGAGAACGGGAGGCTCTTGTGGATGTACTGCACGACGGGGCGTCCGAGCTTGCCGAAGTCCCCGTTGATGGTGCCCACCAGCTGCTCGACCCGGTTGCGGACCGTGTCGTAGCCCTGCACGTCCTCGCGGCTGGGCACCGCCACCTGGATCACCACCGTCTTGCGGGGGTCGAGGCGGTGCTCGACGAGCAGCTCGCGGATGGCCTTGAGGCGCAGGTCGATGCCCTTCGTGTAGTCCAGGCGATCGACGCCGAGCAGCACGACCTCGGGCTCGCCCAGCTCCCGACGCAGCTCCTTCACCGCCCGCTCGACGTCGTCGGCCGCCGCCTGCTCGGCGATGGCCTCGAAGTCGACCGAGATCGGGAAGGCCTTGACGACCGAGGTCTCACGACCGGTCCGCACGACGCCGCCGTCGGCGGCGAAGGTGAGGTCGTCGACGCCGCAGAACCGGCGCACCCCGGACAGCACGTTGCGGGCGTCGGCCGGGGTCTGCAGTCCGATGACGTCGGCGCCGAGGAGGCCTTGGAGCACCTGCGCCCGCCACGGGAGCCTCGAGAACAGCTCGAGCGGCGGGAACGGGATGTGCAGGTAGAAGCCGATGCGCACGTCCGGGCGCTGGTCGCGGATCATCCGCGGCACCAGCTGCAGCTGGTAGTCGTGCACCCAGACGGTGCCGCCCGGGCACAGCTCGGCGCACGCCGCGTCGGCGAAGCGCTGGTTGACCTCGCGGTAGGCCGCCCACGTCTCCCGGTGGAACTGCGTCGTCTCGATGGCGTCGTGGTACAGCGGCCAGATCGTCTCGTTGCAGGCTCCGCCGTAGTACTCGTCGGTCTCCCGCGCCGTGAGCCCGACCGTGGAGAGGATGATGCCCTCGAAGTCGAACCGGTAGTCCTCGCCGTCGGAGGTGCCGTCCCAGCCGACCCACGAGCCCGTGCGCTCGCGCATCACCGGGAGCATCGCCGAGACGAGCCCGCCCGGGCTCAGCTCGAGGCTGCCGTCGTCGGCCCGGCGGACCGGGAGCCGGTTGGCCACGACCACGAACTCGGCCTGGCCGGGTTCGACCACACCGGCCGTCCCGGTGGCGGTGTCGGCGGTGGGCTGGGGCTGGTCGTTGGCCACGTGGCTCTCCCTCGGGCTGGTCAAGGGCAACGATACGTCGCCGGTCGGCCGGTCCGGCGACGCCCGTGGGCGATCAGTGGCTGACCTTGGCTCGGGCGTCCTCGGCCAGGTGCTCGGCCCGCTTCCGGGCCTTCTTGGCGGCCCTGCGGGCCGAACGGGAGGCGTCGTGCAGCTTGGCGCGGGCCTCCTCGGCCCGGGCTTCGGCCTCCTTGCGCGCCTTGGTCGCGCGGGCCTCGGCCTCCTTGCGGACGCGGGCCGCCCGGGCCTCGGCCTCCTTGGTGGCCGACTCCAGCTTGCGCCGGCGCAGCTTGCGCCGCTCGTCGCGGCGGGCCGCCTTGGCGTCGCGGATCGACTCGAGCTCGGTGGCGGTGAGCCGGTGCTCGACGTCGGCCAGGCGCTCCTGCAGCTTCTCGCGCAGCGACGTCGTCTCGTCGAGCTCGGCGCGGGCGACGGCCAGCTCGGCTTCGGTCTCCCGGAGGAGCTCCTTCTTGCTCTTCCAGCCCACCAGGCCCAGCGTCGTGATCGACAGCGTCTTGCGGATGAGTCCCACGGGGTTGCCTCCTGCGTTCGAGGGGGACGATTGCCGCCTTCCTACCCGATGGCCGCGGAGCACATGTGAGAGCTACGCCTGCGGGTTCGGGATCGGCGGGCGGGGCCGGCCGGGCGGGGGCGCCGGCTCGGGCGGCATCGGGTCGGGGTCCGGGCCGGGCGAGGGCACCGGCGGGCGGGGATCGGGCGGCTGCGGCCCCGGCCCCGGGTTCGGCTCCGGATCAGGGATCGGTGGCCGGTTCGGGTCGGGCGTCGGCACCGGGTCGGGTTGGGGCTGGGTCGGGTCAGGGCTGCTCATCGGCGGACCACCAGGACTGGGCACGGGGCGTGGCGCACCACGTGGTCGGACACGGAACCGAACCACAGCCGCGACCAGCGGCTGCGGTCGTGGGTGCCGAGGACGACGAGGTCGACCTGCTCGTCCTCGGCGACCTGGCAGATGGTGGGGCCCACGTCGCCGTGCTCGACCCGGCGCTCGTCCGCGTGCAGCTCCTGGGCGGCTCGCTCGACGACCCGCTCGGCCTCCATGTCGGCGAGCTCCTGGGCCCGCAGGTCGGCCTCGGCGCTCAGCACGGGGCTGCCGGCGTACGTGGCGCCGAGCCCGCCGATGGTGCCGTAGGGCGTGATGGTGCTGCGAGCCACGTTCAGGACGACCACCCGGCTGTCCCCGGGCAGGAGCTTCTCGGCGAAGTGGATCGCGTCCTCGGACTCGCGGTCTTCGTCGACGGCGATCAGGACCTTCATGTGCGCCTCCCTACCCCCCGCCCGGATGGGCGATGTCGCGGACAGGGTAGGTGTGGGGCCATGGACTTCGCGCTCCGCGCCGACGAACCGGTCGCCGCCGGCCTCCGGCGCATCGCACGTGCGGAGGTGGAGGCCGCCCTCGCCGACGTCGACCAGCCGGAGGACCGTGGCATCGAGGAGTCGGTGCACGACCTCCGCAAGCGCTGCAAGCAGCTGCGCGCCGTGGCGCGCATCGTCCGGCCCCACCTCGGCCGCGCCTACGCGCCCACCAACGCCGCCTTCCGCGACGCCGCCCGCCAGCTGTCGGCCGTGCGCGACACCCAGGTGCTGGTGGAGGTGCTCGACGGCCTCGTGTCCGGCGGCCTCGCCGGCGACGCGGCGGCGCCGGTGCAGGAGGTGCTCGCCGCCCGGCACCGGACGGTCACCGACTCGCTCGCCGCCGACCCGGCGCCCTTCGATCGCGCCCGGTCGCTGCTCGAGGTCGGGTGGCGCCACGTCGAGGGCTGGGACCTCGCGGACGGCTCCGGCTTCGACCTGCTCGCCGGCGGGATCCGCCGCAGCTACGCCGGCGCCCGCCGGGCGGCTCGCCGCTGCCGGGACGAGGCGACCACCGAGGATCTGCACGAGTGGCGCAAGCGCACGAAGGACCACTGGTACCACCTGCGCCTCCTGCACGGGTCGGCCCCGGCGCTGCTCGAGCCGTGGATCGAGCAGGTGCACGCGCTGTCCGACGCGCTCGGCGACGACCACGACCTCGCCGTCCTCGCCGGCACGCTCCAGGCCGACCCGCTCGGCCATGGCGGCGACGCCGTGGTCGGCGCCGTGCGCCGGGCCGTCGAGGTCCGCCGGGCCGAGCTCCAGGAGCGGGCCGGGAGGCTCGGCGGCCGGGTCACCGCCGAGCATCCCGATGCGGTCGTCGACCGGCTCCGCCTGTGGTGGGACGCCTGGCACCGCGAGGGCGCCCCGTAGGCATGAGCCCGGACGCGGGAGAGCCCGGTGGCTGTTCGCCACCGGGCTCCCTCGTTCGGTGCGGTCGGCTCGCCGGGCGAGCCGTCCGTGATCACTCCCTGATCAGTGGGTGGCCTTCCGGAGGTGGAAGACGCCTGCGGCGGACAGGACCAGCATGACGCCGGCGGTGACGAAGGCGACGATGGCGGCGATGCCTGCGATCTCGCCCATGGTCGACCAGGCGTAGGCGTTGAGGAGGGTGCCTCGCAGCATCTCGCCCTTGAAGACGGTGTCACGCTGCTGGCTGAGCGTGGTGGCCTCTTCGGTCAGCTTGTCGATCTCGGACTGCGGGGCGCCGCTGTCGATGGCCTCCTGCAGGGCGGTCTTGGCCGCACGATCCGGGATCTCCGAGTAGGTCAGGCCACCGGCGATGTTGTCCACGTGGCCCTGGATGAAGCTGGCGTAGGCCTCGGCCTCTTCGCCCCGATCGACCTGCTGGCCGGCGTACCGCACCAGGTCGTCACGACCCTCTTCCTCGAGGGCCTCGGCGGGCGGGAAGGTGATGTTCTGGGCGCGGAGCTCGTCGCCGACGTAGTCACCGGCGAAGTTGGCACCCCAGGTGAGCAGCCCGCCGGCGACGGCGAGCACGACGGTCGCCACGAAGCCGGCGGCGATGAGCAGGTGGTCGATGCGCCGCCGCGTCACGGGGATCGGGCGGTCGATCTCGGTCTTCAGCTCCGCACTCGGTCGCTGTTCGAGCAGTGTCATGTTCGGTGGTCCTCCACCTCGAGGGTTTCTCTGCCCGGTCGGGCATGTAGTGAAGGTACGGGTGACCACCGCGCTGCCACCCCGGCCAAAGGTCCCAGGTTCGCGGGCCGTTCGCGGGCTGTCGTTCAGGACCCTTCACGCAGCGCGGGAAGCAGCTCCTCGCCGGCGAAGCGGAAGAAGTCCTTGCCCGCGCCGCCGATCTGGGCGACGTAGACCTCGTCGTAGCCGGCGTCGGCGTACTCGACCAGGGACCGCGCGTGGGCCTCGACGTCCGGGCCGCACGACAGCTTCTCGGCCGTCATGTCCTCGGTGACGAGCTCGGCGGCCTGCTCGAAGTGGGCCGGCATCGGCAGCTCCTGCGACGCCTCGCCGGGCACGCCGCTCGTGCCCCACAGCCGGTGGGCGGTGCGGACGCACTCGTCGCGGTCGGGGCCCCAGCAGATCTTGAGCCCGCCCTGGAGCACGCCCGTGCCGCCCTCGTCCCGGTACTGCTGGAGCAGCTCTCGCTCGGGGCTCGTGCCGACGTAGCCGTCACCGATGCGGGCCGCGAGCGACACCGCCTTGGGCCCGAAGCCCGACACCAGGACCGGCGGCGGCTCGTCGGGCATCGAGAAGATGCGGGCGTTCTCGACGGTGTAGTGGCGGCCGTGGTGGATGACCTGCTCGCCGGTCCAGAGCTCGCGCATCACCTCGACCGCCTCCTCGAGCATCTCGAGGCGCACGTCGGTGGGTGGCCAGCGATCGCCCAGGATGTGCTCGTTGAGGTTCTCGCCCGTGCCGACCCCGAGCCGGAACCGCCCGCCCGCGAGCAGCTGGGAGGTGGCCGCGGCCTGGGCGATGATCGCCGGGTGGATGCGGACGGTCGGGCAGGTGACCGCCGTGGTGATGGGCAGCGAGGTGGCGTGGGCGATGGCGCCGATCACGCTCCACACGAACGGGCTCTCACCCTGCGCGTCGTTCCAGGGGTGGTAGTGGTCGGAGATCCACAGCGCCTCGAAGCCGGCGTCCTCGGCGAGCACGGCCTGCTCGACGAGGTCCTGCGGGCCGTACTCCTCGCTGGACAGGAAGTAGCCGTACGTGGTCATGGACGTGCCTCCTCGCGCGCGGTCGTGCGAGGTTCGCTACCCCGGCCCCGACGGCGTCAGGACCGCAGCACGGCCAGCCGCTTCGCGACGGTGGGGTTCCGCAGGTGCGCAGCCACGGTCGCGTGCGCGATCTCGGCGACGGCGCGCCGGCGGCTCGGGTCCATGGCGTTCGGGCCGACGGCGTCGACCACCTCGGGGCCCGGCTGGAGGACGAGCACCGGTGTCCCCGCGGCGCGCACGGCCCGCACCTCCCGGGCCAGGGTCGCCCGGTGCAGCGCCCGCCCGCCGGACCAGCGCCGGCGGCGGAGGGCGCCGAGCGTGGCGGACATCGGCGACGACACCACGACGATGTCGAAGCCGAGGTCGGCGGTCAGCTCCGCGTTCGTGGGCGAGTGGACGCCGCCGTCGACGTAGGTCTCGCCGTCGTGCTCGACCGGCTCGAAGAACCCCGGGATCGCCGACGACGCCTCCACCGCGGTGGCCAGGTGGGCGTCGTCGACGTCGCGCCCGAACACCACCCGTCGGCCGTCGCGCATCCGCACCGCGCAGATCCACGTGGGCCGAGCGGGCCACGGCTCCTCGTGGGTGCGCCGGATGCGGTCGCCGATGACGGCGGTGGGCACCCGGCCCGGCGGCAGCAGGCCGGTCATCGCGACGAGCGGCCGCACCCGTCCCGGCCGGGCGAGAGCCCGCAGCGCCAGGTGGGGCGCGGCGGGCCACGGCACGCGGCCGCCCACCGCGGGAGCCGGGATGCGCAGCGGGCCGCCGGCGCGGGCCGCGTGGGCGGCACCCACCTCGCTCATCGGCTGCCCGAGGTACCCGGCGAGCAGGTCGGCCGGCGGGACGCCGAGCCGCAGCACCGCCGCCGTGCCGGAGCCGGCCGAGGTGCCCACGACGAGGTCGGCCTGTCGGGCGTCCCAGCCGGCGTCGGCCAGCGCGGACAGCACGGCGGCGTGCCACGCCGCGCCGGCGATGCCGCCGGCGCCGAGCACGAGCCCGACCGAAGCCATGGGCCCAGTGTGCCCCGCGCCGCACGGCAGGCCCACCGCGCGGACCCGGAGCGCGCCAGGATGACGTCGGTGGACCTGCTCCTCGAGCACCCGATCCTGTTGCTCTTCCTGGTGATCGGGCTCGGCTCGGCGCTCGGACGGCTCAGCCTCCGCGGGTTCGCGCTCGGCCCGGCCGCGGTGCTGTTCGTGGGGTTGGCGATCTCCGCCATCTGGCCGGAGCTGGTGCTCTCCGAGGACATCATGGTGCTGGGCTTGGCGCTGTTCACCTACACGGTCGGGCTGGCGACCGGCCCGTCCTTCGTCGCCGGGCTCCGCGGCCGAGGGCTGCGCTGGGTCGTGGTGGTCCTCGCCACCGCGGGTGCAGCGGCCCTGACCGCAGGGGTCGCCGGCGCGGTGATCGGCCTGAGTGCGGTCGAGTCCGCCGGGTTGTTCACCGGGGCGACGACCAACACCCCGGCCCTCGGCGCCGTGGTCGACGCGACCGGATCGGAGGGCGCAGACGCCGCCGTGCTGTACGCCCTCGCCTACCCCGCCGGCGTGCTCGTCGCCCTGCTCGCCGCCTGGCTTGCCATGCGGCGCGCCGGACCCGAGGGAAGCGGCGACATCGTGTCCTGGGCCGTCGCGGTGACCACGGACGGCGCTCGGCTGGGCGACGTCGACACGGGTGTGTCCTTCGGACGCTGCATCCGTGCCGGCGTCGCTCAGGTCGCGACGCCGGACACGCTCGTGGCCGCCGGCGACCAGCTGACCGTCGTGGGCCCCGAGCGCCAGGTGGCGTCGGTGGCGGCACGGCTCGGGCAGCGCGTCCAGAAGGGCGCAGTGGCCCTCGACCGCTCGACGGTCGACTTCCGCCGCATCACCGTGTCGGCACCCGACGTCGTCGGCCGGCGGCTCGGCGAGCTCGACCTGGCCCACCGGTTCGGCGCGACGGCGACGCGGATCCGCCGGGGCGACGTGGACATGGTCGCTCGGGATGACGCGGTCCTCGAGGCCGGCGACCGGGTCCGCGTCGTCGCCCCCGTCGAGGAGCTGCCGAAGGTGAGCCACCTGCTCGGTGACTCCGAGACCCAGCTGGCCGACATCGACTTCGTGGCCCTGTCAGCGGGCCTCGCGGCCGGCGTGCTCGTCGGCACGATCACCTTCCCCGGTGGACTGCGCCTCGGTGCCGGCGGCGGCGCGCTCCTCGCCGGGCTCGTCCTCGGCGCCCTCAGCCGGGTGGGGCCCATGAGCTTCGGCATCAGCCACCAGGTCGGCACCGGCATGCGCCACCTCGGCACCGTCGTCTTCCTGGCGGCGGTCGGCACCCGCTCGGGCGAGGCGTTCGCCTCGGCGGCGTTCACCGCCGACGGGGCTCGCGCGGCCGCGGCCTCCGTGGTGGTCGTCGCCGTGGCGATGGTGGTGCTGGCGTGGACCGCCAGGCGCATCGGCGGCCTCGACGGCCACGCCGGCGCTGGCGCGGTGGCCGGCATGCAGACGCAGCCCGCCGTGCTGGCCTTCGCCGACACCACCAGCGGCCACAGCCCCCAGGTGCCGCTCGGCTACACGGCCCTCTACCCGGCGGCGATGGTCGCGAAGATCGTCCTCGCCCAGCTGCTGGCCCGCCTGTGAGCGGGCGGCGCCCGGTGCCCCTAGGGTCACGCGTCCCCGACCGAGGAGGCCCCGATGCTCTTCGCCACCACCGCCGCCAACAACGCTGCCCGAGACTTCGAGCACGTCGCCGTGCGGCCGCTCACCGGCGCGCTCGGCGCCGAGGTCTCCGGTCGCGACGGCGCCCCGCTCGACGTGCGCGCACTGTCGGACGAGCAGCTCGCCGAGGTGCGCCAGGCCTCGGTCGACCACCTCGTGGTGTTCTTCCGCGACCAGTCGCTCGACCTCGACTCGTTCTCCGAGTTCGCGGCGCGATGGGGCGAGTTCGGCGACGACCCCTTCGTCGAGGGGCTCGAGTCGCACCCCCACGTCGTCCGGGTCGTGAAGGAGGCCGACGAGCGGGTGCCGCTGGTGTTCGGCGGGGCGTGGCACTCCGACTGGTCGTTCCAGGAGACGCCGCCGGCGTTCACGATCCTCTACGGCCACGAGGTGCCCGACCACGGCGGCGACACCCTCTGGGCGAACCTCTACCTGGCGGCCGACCACCTCTCGCCCGGGCTGCGCGCCACCCTCGCCGGGCTGCGCGCCGTGCACTCGCCGCAGAAGGCGTACGGCGCGCAGGCCACGCACAACGAGCTCGTCGAGAACATGCGCATCCGCTACGGCGAGGACGCGCACCTTCGCCGCTCCCAGCCGATCCTGCGGCGCCACCCCGACTCCGGCCGCACCGCGCTGTTCGTGAACTGGGGCTACACCGAGTCGATCGACGGCTGGTGGCCGGACGAGAGCCGGGCGCTCCTCGACCACCTCTTCGAGGTCGCGCAGCACCCCGCCTACACGTGCCGGTTCCGGTGGCAGCCGGGCTCGATCGCGGTGTGGGACAACCGGTGCACGCTGCACAACCCGATCGCCGACTACGCCGGCCAGCGCCGGGAGATGTGGCGCATCACCATCCGGGGCGAGGAACCCATCCCCGGCTCCTAGCCTCGGCCCATGGCCATCCCCTCCCCCGCCCCCGACCGCACGTGCATCGTCACCGGGGCCTCGTCGGGCATCGGCACCGAGATCGCCCGGGTGCTGGCGTCCCGGGGCCACGGGGTCACGCTGGTGGCCCGCCGGCTCGACCGCCTCGAGCGCCTCGCCGACCAGCTGCACCAGCACCACGGCGTCCGGACCGAGGTCGTCGTCGCCGACCTGGTGGAGCCGGCGCAGCGGCGAGCCGTGGTCGAGGCGGTCGCCGAGCGGGGCCTCACGCCGGAGGTGCTGGTGAACAACGCCGGGTTCTCCACCACCGGCCCGGTCGCCACGATCGACCCCGGGCGCGAGATCAACATGCTGCGCACCAACGTCGAGGCCGTCGACCACCTGTGCGGCCTGGTGGTGCCCGGCATGGTCGAGCGGGGCCGCGGCGCGATCCTCAACGTGGCGTCCACGGCGTCGTACCAGCCGCTGCCGGGCCAGGCGGGCTACTCGGCCAGCAAGGCGTTCGTGCGCACGTACAGCACCGCGCTGGCCGGCGAGGTCGCCCGCCACGGCGTCACGGTCACGGCGCTCTGCCCCGGGCCGGTGCGCACGGAGTTCGCCGACGTGTCCGGCATGGCCGACGAGGACGAGGGCAACCCGCTGCCCGAGGCCATGTGGGTGGCCGTCGAGGAGGTCGCCCGCATCGGGGTCGACGCGCTCGAGGACGGCCGGCTCGTGTCGATCCCCGGCGCGGCCAACCGGGCCGTCGCCGCGCTCGCCCACGTGATGCCGCGACAGATCCTGCTGCCGATCCTCACCCGGTCGCACCCGTCGCTCGGCTGACCGCCAGCGCTGCGGGACCTTCGCCTCTGGGGGTCCGCCGGCGGACGGTCGACACTGGGATCGAGGTGAGGATGGTGTGCTCGCTCCGCTCGATGGGGATGGCCCTCGTGATCTCCTCCGTGCTGCTCGCCGGTTGCGGCGGCGACGACGATGACACCGTCCCGGCTGAGGGGGCGCCGATCGCCTCCACCACGACGGAGCAGGTGAGCACGCCGCCCGCTGATGGCGACACGGTCACCGTCGTCCTCCACGACCTCCGGGGAGCGGCGGGCCAGCAGCACGACGGCTTCGTGCGACCGCTGACCTTCAGCGGTCGGTGAGATCTTCGAGCGCGCTGTGGACGGCGGGGAGCTCGAGCTGGTCGTCGTGGACGATCCGGCTGAGGTAGCTGATCGACACCTCGCCGGCTTCCACGGCGCCGCCGTCGGTCTCGACCGGCAGCTCCACCGGATCGCCCCAGTCCATGCGCACGTAGAACGTGTCCTCGTAGCCCTCGCGCGGCTCGAGGGTGGCCGAGGTGACCGAGCGCGGGGGGATCGTGCCCACCTGGGTGTGGCGCCAGGCGGTGATCTCGTCGAGCTCGACGTTGGGCACGTTGACGTTCACCACGATGGGCGGGTCGGGGAGGTCCTTGGCCATCGCCTCGGTGACCCGGGCGGCGACCTCGGCCGCGGTCTCCCAGCGCTGGTCCTTGATCATCTCGTCCCAGCCCTGGCCCTCGACGCCGAACCCCACCACCGACTGGCTCACGGCGATGCCGTTGATGCCGCCGTTGCGGGCGGTGATGGCGGCGCCCACCGTGCCCGAGTGGTAGATGGCCCGGCCGGTGTTGGCACCGGGGTTGATGCCCGACACGACGAGGTCGATGTCGCCGAAGGAGCCGAAGCGGGCGAAGTACACGCACAGCGCCGGGGGCCCGGTGACCGCCCAGGCCTCGGGCACCCCGTCGATGTGCTGCCGCTGCACCTCGGGCTGCATCAGGTGCAGCGTGCCGAGCGCGGCGCCGAAGCCGGAGTACTCCCGGTCGGGGGCCACCACCACGACGTCGCCGAGGTCGGTGAGGCGGCGGGCGAGGACGTGGAGACCCAGGGAGTCGATGCCGTCGTCGTTGGTGACCAGGATGCGCACCCCACCCTTCTACCAGCGTGGCGAGC
This sequence comes from Acidimicrobiales bacterium, assembly GCA_035764875.1. Lineage (GTDB taxonomy): Bacteria > Actinomycetota > Acidimicrobiia > Acidimicrobiales > Salinilacustritrichaceae > Salinilacustrithrix. The sequence goes on from DASTYO010000165.1 coordinate 18,974, forward strand.
CGACCCGACCGGCCACGCGTGAACAGCGGGCGAACAGCGCCCGGCAGCGACGCGCCGGCCGCGCTCAGCAGCCGTGATCAGCAGCCGCCGCCCCCGCCCGGTGAGGGGCGGTCGGGGATGCTGGGGTCGACGACCTCGACGTGCACGTGCGGCCACGCCGGCGTGCCCGTGTGGTCCTCGACCTGGGACGGGAACGGCAGGATGGTGGGCCGGGGGGCGATGACCGTGACGCCGGCCTCCACCCGCTGGCCGGCCTGCACCTGCACGCCGTCGATGTGGAGGAGCTTGACCTCCCAGCCGGGGCGGGCGTCGGGCTCGATGACGGCGAAGTCGTCGCGGTGCTCGCAGTAGAGGATGTAGCCGCCGGCCCGCTTCACCGTGCCGGTGACCGGCGAGCGGATCTCGGTGTCGGGCGGCACCACGATGTCGGCCGCCGTCTGGCTGCCGGTGCCGCGCTCGCGCGACTCGAGGGTGATGGGCCGGGCCGCGGTGGGCGCCGGCTCCTGGTGGCGGGCGCCGTCGTGGTTCGACTCGTGGAAGCCGACGCGCTCGACCACAGCCGCCGGGTGCACGAGGGTCACCTGCTCGACCGTGGCGTAGGGCGAGAAGCCGGTCTCGACGAGCTCGTGCGGTCGGGGCGCCGTGGTCGTCGGCGCCGGCTCCGTGGGCGGCGGAGGCGGCACCGTCGTGGGGGTGGGCGCCGTCGTCGGTGGCGCCGTGGTGGCGGGGAGGGTCGTGTCGACGGCCTCGGTGGCCGGCTCGGCCGTCAGCGGCGCGGCGCCGCCGGCCCGCTCGACGGTGACCGCCTCGCTGCCGCACGCACCGACGGTGAGGGCCAGCACGGCGGCGAGCACCGATCGGACCGGCGTGCGCAGACCGGACGCCCCAGGAGTCGCGGACACCGCATCGACGGTAGCGGGGCGGTCCGGGCTGCAGCGGGTCGTGTCGACCGTCGGCGGACGGTCGGCCGGCGCGTCAGTGGATGCCGCCGGGCCCCTCGCGACGGCCGCTGGTGCCGTCGGCGTAGACGTACTCGTCGTTCTCGGGGTTGGCGTCCTCGGCCCGGGCGCCGGCCAGGAAGACCGCCCCCATGGCCGCGCCGGCGGCGGCGCCGGCGATCCACACCACCGCGAGCTTGGCCACGAGGCCCAGCTCGAGGATGTCGGCGAAGGCGAGCGGGGTGAGCAGGAGTGCACCCACGATCGCGCCGATCACCGCGCCCTTGACCATGCCGGTGGCCATCGGGCGAGGCAGCGTCGGGGTCGTGGGGGTGCCCCCGTCGTCGACCTCGCGGGCCTGGGTCACCCGCTTGCGGCTCACGTCGGCGGCGTCGGTCGATTCGACGACCCGGTTGCCGTGGTTGGCCGGGTGGCGGGGGTCTTCGGTGGGGTCCATGGCTGCGTCTCCTGGTCGGTCGGCCCTCGAGCTCCCGGTCCCTACCCCGCCCTCACGCCCGGAAAGACGAGCGGCGCTCGGCCGTAGGGTGCCGGCGATGCGCCCCGTCACCACCGCTGACGTCGCCCGCCGGCCGCTGCCCGGCACCACCGCGCCGACCGCGATCCGGTTCTCGCCGGACGGCAGGGCGGTCACGTACCTGGTCGCGGAGCCCGGCTCGCTGCACCAGTCGCTGGTGGTGGTCGACACCGCCACCGGCACGCGGCGCGTCGTGCCGACGCCGGGCACGTCGGTCGAGGAGGCCGAGCTCGGCATCGAGGAGCGCCTGCGCCGCGAGCGGGCGCGCGAGCTCGCCGTCGGTGTCACCCGGTACCAGTGGGCGGACCAGGTCGACGTCGTGCTCGTGCCGATGGCCGACGGCCTGTGGCTGCTCGAGGGCCTGGCCGCCGGCAGCGACGAGCCGGCGAGGCGCATCCTCGCCGCCGACGACGTCGATGGCCCGATCCTCGACGCCCGGCTGTCCGCCGACGGCACCCGGGTCGGCTACGTGGCCGGCGACGAGGTGCACGTGCTCGACGTCGCGTCCGGCGCCGCCACGCAGGTCACCGCGGGCGCCGCGGGCACGGGCCGCACCAACGGGCTCGCCGAGTACGTCGCGCAGGAGGAGATGGGCCGGCCGTACGGGTTCTGGCTGTCGCCCGACGGCGCGCGGGTGGTGTTCTGCGAGGTCGACGAGGCGCACATCCCCGTGTACCGGATCGTGCACCAGGGCAGCGATGCCGTCGGACCCGATGCCCAGGAGGACCACCGCTACCCCTTCGCCGGCGCGGCGAACGCCCACGTGCGGGTCGGCGTCGTGCCGGCCGACGGCAGCGGCGCCTCGTCGCCGGTGTGGCTCGACCTCGGCTCCACCGGCATCGGCGACGATCGCTACGTCGCACGCGTCGACTGGGCCGGTCCGGACGCCGTCCTCGTGCAGGTGGAGGCGCGGTCCCAGCAGCGGCTCGACCTCGTGCGCTTCGACCTCGATGTGCCCGCCGGCGCCGACGGCGTGCCCGGGCGCCTGCTCCTGGCCGAGGAGTCCGACGTGTGGATCAACCTCCACGACGTGCTCCGCGTGCTGCCCGACGGCGCGCTGCTCTGGGCCAGCGAGCGGACGGGCTTCCGCCACCTCGAGGTGCGCGAGCCCGACGGCGGCCTGCGCCACGTGCTCACCCGGGGCGACTGGGTCGTGACCGACGTGCTCGGCGTCGGCGGGGGCGACGTGTGGTTCCAGTCGACCGCCGGGTCGCCGATCGACCGCCACCTCCACCGGGTGCCGCTCGACGGGAGCCGGCCGCCCGAGCAGCTCAGCGCGGGCGACGGGGTGCACGGCGGGGTGGCGCACCCCGAGACCGGCGCCTGGGTCGACGTGCACTCCCACCAGGGCGCGCCGCCCCGCACCACGCTCCGCCACGTCGCCGAGCCGGACCGCGACGTGCTGCTCCACGACGCCGCCGGCGACCCCAGGGTGGCCGAGCTCGAGCTCCGGCCCCCGGAGCTGCGCACGATCGAGGCCGCCGACGGCACCGAGCTGCACGCCGCCGTGTACCGCCCCGAAGCGGGTGACGGGCCGTTCCCCCTGGTGGTGTGGGTGTACGGCGGCCCGCACGCACAGCTGGTCACCCGGTCGTGGTCGGTCACGGTCGCGCTGCGCGCCCAGCTGCTGCGCCAGCACGGGTTCCTGGTGGCGGTGGTCGACGGTCGGGGCTCCACCGACCGCGGCCTCGACTTCGAGGGCGCGCTGCGCCACCGCATGGGCACGGTCGAGGTCGACGACCAGGTGCGCCTCGTCGAGGCGCTCGTCGCCGAGGGGCTCGCCGACCCCGCACGGGTCGGCATCTACGGCTGGAGCTACGGCGGCTACCTCAGCGCCCTGTGCCTGGCTCGACGTCCCGACGTCTTCCGGGCCGCGTGCGCCGGCGCGCCGGTCACGTCCTGGGACGGCTACGACACCCACTACACCGAGCGCTACATGGGCACGCCGCAGGAGAACCCCGACGGCTACCGGCAGGCGTCGGTGATGACCCACGTCGAGGGCCTGCGCGACCGGCACCTGCTGCTCGTGCACGGCCTCATCGACGAGAACGTCCACTTCCGCCACACCGCCCGGCTCCTGAACGCGCTGGTGCGGGCCGACATCGACCACCGGCTGCTGCTGTACCCGGACGAGCGCCACGTGCCGCGGGGCGAGGCCGATCGGGAGTCGATGGAGCACCGCATCGCCGAGTTCTTCCGCGCTGCGCTCCGCTGACTCGGGTCACGTCCCGCCCCTCGGGGTACGGACGCCGCCCATGACACGAGTCGGGTTCCACGCGTCCCACGAGCAGCTCGCGCCGAGCGCTCTCCTCGCGGCGGCGCGGCGGGCCGACCAGGCCGGCTTCGACGCCGTCAGCTGCTCGGACCACATCGCGCCCTGGGGCGAGCGGCAGGGGCACTCCGGGTTCGCGTGGTCCTGGCTCGGCAGCGCCCTCGAGGCGACGTCCGTCCCCTGCGGCGTGGTGAACGCACCGGTGCAGCGCTACCACCCGGCGATCGTCGCCCAGGCGATCGCCACGCTCGCGGAGATGTACCCGGGCCGCTTCTGGACGGCGCTCGGATCAGGGGAGGCGCTCAACGAGCACATCACCGGCGAGCGCTGGCCGGACAAGCCCACCCGCGACCGCCGCCTGCTCGAGTGCGTCGACGTGATCAAGGCGCTGCTCGCCGGCGAGGAGGTCACCCACGACGGGCTCGTCACCGTCGACCGGGCCCGCCTCTGGGACCTGCCCGAGGAACCCCCGATGCTCGTCGGCGCCGCGGTCAGCGCCGCGACCGCGCGCACGGTCGGCGGCTGGGCCGACGCGCTCATCACGGTCAACCAGCCCCACGACGTGCTGCGGAAGGTGTTCGACGCGTTCCATGAGGGCGGCGGCGACGGGAAGCCGATCTTCCTGCAGGTCCACCTGTCGTGGGATCCCGACGAGTCGACGGCGGAGGCGGTCGCGCACGAGCAGTGGCGCACGAACGTGTTCGACTCGCAGCTGGCCTGGAACCTCGAGCTGCCGGCGCAGTTCGACGCGGCCGCCGTGCACGTCACCCCCGCCGACGTGCGGGAGAAGGTGCTCGTGTCGTCCGACCTCGGCCAGCAGCTCGCCTGGCTGCACGAGTACGTCGGGCTCGGCGTCGACTCGCTGTACCTGCACCACGTCGGCCAGACCCAGGACGCGTTCATCGACGCCTTCGCCGAGCACGTCCTGCCGGACCTGCGCGCCGCGGAGAGCGGGAGCGACCGATGAGCGCCTCGCGCACCAGCGACCTGTGGTGGAAGAACGGGATCATCTACTGCCTCGACGTCGAGACGTTCCTCGACACCGACGGCGACGGGAAGGGCGATCTCGCCGGCCTCACCGACCGCGTCGACTACCTGTCGGGCCTCGGCGTCACGTGCATCTGGCTGATGCCCTTCTACCCGTCGCCCAACCGGGACGACGGCTACGACATCACCGACTACTACGCGGTCGACCCGAGCCTCGGCTCGCTCGGCGACCTGGTGGCCTTCGTGCGCGCCGCCAAGGACCGGGGCATGCGCGTCATCGTCGACCTCGTCGTGAACCACACGTCCGACCGGCACCCGTGGTTCCGCAGCGCCCGCCGGTCGAAGGACAGCCGGCACCGGGACTGGTACGTGTGGGCGGAGGAGGAGCCGGCGCAGCCCCACGCCGAGGTGGTGTTCCCGGACGCCGAGGACAGCATCTGGACCCGGGACGACAAGACCGGCGAGTGGTACCTGCACCACTTCTACTCCCACCAGCCCGACCTCAACATCGGGAACCCCGCCGTGCGCGAGGAGATCGCCAAGATCGCCGGCTTCTGGCTGCAGGTCGGCGTGGACGGCTTCCGCGTCGACGCCGTGCCCTTCCTCATCGAGACCGAGGCGACGGACGCGAGCGGCGAGCTGTCGCTCGACCCGCACGAGCTGCTGCGCGACCTGCGGGCGTTCATGTCCCGCCGCCGGGGCGACTCGGTGCTGCTCGGCGAGGTGAACCTGCCGCCCGAGGACCTGGTGGCGTTCTTCGGCGACGGCGACGAGCTGGAGCTGCTCTTCGACTTCCCCCTGATGCAGGCGATGTACCTGGCGCTGGCCCGTTGCGACGCCGGGCCGCTGCGTGGGGCGCTCGAGGCTCGGCCCGAGATCCCCGAGGACAGCCAGTGGGCGATCTTCGTCCGCAACCACGACGAGCTGACCCTCGACCAGCTCACCGACGCCGAGCGCCAGGAGGTGTTCGACGCGTTCGGGCCGGAGGAGGACATGCAGCTGTACGGCCGGGGCCTGCGCCGCCGGCTCCCGCCGATGCTGGACGGCGACCCGGACCGGATCCGCCTCGTGTACAGCATGCTGCTCAGCCTCCCGGGCACGCCGGTGCTGTTCTACGGCGAGGAGATCGGCATGGGCGAGAACCTCGAGGTCGACGGCCGCCTCAGCGTGCGCACCCCGATGCAGTGGACCGCTGGCCGCAACGCCGGGTTCTCGTCGGCCCGCGCCTCGCGCCTGTGCCGACCGATCCCCGACGGGCAGTTCGGTCCGCTCGCCGTGAACGTGGCCGACCAGCGGCGGCGCCCCGACTCGCTGCTCACCTGGATGGCCCACATGATCCACCGGCGACGGGAGACGCCCGAGCTCGGCTGGGGCTCCACGACGCTGCTCGACACCGGCGACGACGCCGTGCTCGCCCACCGCTGCGACTGGGAGCGCGCCGCCGTGGTCGCGATCCACAACCTGAGCCCGACGCCCCGCGAGCTGCGCCTCGACCTCGGCCCGATGGAGGGCTGCGACCAGGTGGTCGACATCCTCGACGACGCCCAGCCGGTCCACGACGTCGACGGCTCGACCATCGAGCTCACGCTGCGCGGCTACGCGCACCACTGGTTCCGGCTGCAGGACAGCGAGGCGTCCACGCCGCCCTGATGCAGGTACGGTCGGCGTCCGGAGCGAACGACCTTCGGGGGACGACATGCACGACCTGGTGATCCGCAACGGCACGATCGTCGACGGCACGGGCGCACCGCGCCGGCGGGCCGACGTGGCCGTCGACGGCGAGCGCATCGTGGCGGTGGGCGACGACGTCGGCGAGGGTCGGCGGACCATCGACGCCGAGGGCCTGGTGGTCACGCCCGGCTGGGTCGACATCCACACCCACTACGACGGCCAGGTGACCTGGGACGACGACCTCGCGCCGTCGTCGGTCAACGGCGTCACCTCGCTGGTCACCGGCAACTGCGGCGTGGGCTTCGCACCCGCCCGGCCCGACCGCCACGAGTGGCTCGTCTCCCTGCTCGAGGGCGTCGAGGACATCCCCGGCACGGCGCTGACCGAGGGCCTGTCGTGGGGCTGGGAGTCGTTCACCGAGTACCTCGACGTGCTCGACCGCCACCGCTGGACCGTCGACGTCGGCACCCAGGTGCCGCACGCCGCGCTTCGCACCTACGTCATGGGCGACCGGGGTGCCGACCACACCGAGCGGGCCACCGCCGAGGACATCGAGGCCATGAGCCGCCTGTGCGAGGCGGGCATCCGCGCCGGGGCGCTCGGCTTCACCACGAGCCGCACGTGGGTGCACCGCACGAGCACCGGGGAGTCCATCGGCACGCTCACCGCCGCCACCGACGAGGTGCTGGGCATCGCCGACGCGCTCACCCGGGCCGGCACCGGCGTCATCCAGCTGATCTCCGACGCGTACCAGTCCGACGACGACGACCTCGTGGCCCGCGAGCTCGAGCTGCTGGGCGAGCTGGCGCTGAAGGTCGGCCGGCCGCTGTCGTTCACCGTGCAGCAGAACGACGACACGCCCGACCGCTACCGCGAGCTGCTGGCGGCCATCGCCGGCTGGGTGGACGCCGGCGCCGACGCCAAGGCGCAGGTCGCGGTGCGTCCCATCGGCGTGCTCCTCGGGCTCACCGCCTCCGCCAACCCCCTGCTGTTCTGCCCGAGCTACCACCAGCTGCCGGCCGACCGCGCCGCCCGCCTCGCCGAGCTCCGGAAGCCCGAGGTGCGCGAGCGCCTCCGCCAGGAGCACGCGGGCGCCGCCGACCACCTGCGCGGCTTCCCGCTCATCATCCACTCGGGCTGGGAGCGCATGTACCCGTTGGCCGACCCGCCCGACTACGAGCCCACGCCCGAGCGCAGCGTGGCCGGCATCGCCACGACCCGGGGCGCCCAGCCCTTCGACGTGCTGTACGACCTGCTCACCGAGGGCGACGGGTCGACGCTGCTCTACGTGCCGCTCATGAACTACGCCCGGGGCAGCCTCGACGACGTCCACGAGATGCTCACCTCGCCGCACGCCATGGTGGGCCTGTCCGACGCCGGCGCCCACTGCAACGCGATCTCCGACGGCAGCATGCCGACCACCGCCATCACCCACTGGACCCGCGACCGCACCCGGGGCCCGAAGCTCTCGCTCGAGCACATGGTCCACCACCAGACCCAGCGCACCGCGGCCCACGTCGGCTGGCTCGACCGCGGCGTCGTCGCCCCCGGGTACCTGGCCGACCTCAACGTCATCGACCTCGACCGCCTGCGCCTCCGCCCGCCCCACATCGTCGCCGACCTGCCCGCCGGCGGCACCCGCCTGCTGCAGGAGGCCGTCGGCTACGTGGCGACGCTGAAGCGGGGCGTCGCCACGGTGGAGGAGGGCGCGCTCACCGGTGAGCGCCCCGGCAGCCTCCAGCGCGGCACCCGCCCCGCCCCCACCGCCTGACGGTCCCCGCGCTACGCTGCCGTCCCGATAACGGCCGTTATCGCGGCGTCGGGTACGAGGGGACCATGAGCAACGACAGCACCACCGAGACGACGCGACCGCCGGTCGCCGACTGGGCCACCGACTTCGACCACACGCACCCCGACTACGCGGCACGCGCCCCGGAGATCTGGGACGAGCTCCGCGGGACGTGCCCGGTCGCCCACACCGACCGCTTCGGCGGGGCCTGGTTGCCCACCCGCGCCGAGGACGTGCGGGCCATCGCCGAGGACACCGAGCACTTCACCAGCCGCATGGTCGTGGTGAGCGACTTCCGGCCCCCGATCGAGGCCGCGCCCCAGGGATTCGCCCCTCCCATCACGTCCGACCCGCCCTTCCACCAGGACGCCCGCCGGCTGCTGCTCCCGCCGTTCTCGCCCAAGGCCATCGCGGCCTGGGAGGACATGGCGCGCGAGACCTGCCGCGAGCTCCTCGACGAGGTCGAGCGCGAGCTCGCCGACGGCGACGGCACCACCGACGCCGCCGTGACCTACACCTCGCACATCCCGGTGCGGATCATCGCCAAGATGCTCGGGCTGCCCGAGGAGGACGGCGACAAGTTCCGCGTCTTCATCCACCGGATCCTCGAGACCCCCGGGCAGCACGCCGACATCGACCCGGGCGAGACCCTGGTCGCCTACCTGACCGAGAAGATCCGCGACCGGCGTGAGGGCGGCCGGCGCGGGGACGACCTGGTGTCGTACCTGCTCGACGTCACCGACGCCGACGGCAACCACCTCTCCGACGAGCACATCTTCGGCACGATCGCCCTGCTGCTCATCGCCGGCATCGACACCACGTGGTCGGCCATCGGCGCCTCGCTCTGGCACCTGGCCCAGCACCCCGAGGACCGCCGCCGCTGGGTGGAGGACCCCGACGTCCGCCTGTTCGCCGTGGAGGAGTTCCTGCGCTTCTACGCCCCGGTCACCATGGCCCGGCTCGTCGCCGAGGACACCGAGATCGGCGGCTGCCCGGTGGCCAAGGAGGACTGGGTGCTGCTGCCCTTCCCCGCCTACAACCGCGACCCCGACGCCTTCGAGCGGGCGGACGAGTTCGTCATCGACCGCGCCCGCAACCGGCACTCGGCGTTCGGGCTCGGCATCCACCGCTGCCTCGGGTCGAACCTGGCCCGCATGGAGCTCACCGTGGCGATCGAGGAGTGGATGCGCCGCTTCCCCGAGTTCGAGCTGGCCGACCCGGCCGCCGTGCGCTGGTCCACCGGACAGGTGCGCGGGCCCCGGACGCTTCCGGTCCGCATCCTCGACGCCCGCGTCCCTTCGTCCGCCGCCGCCCAGGGAGCCCACGAGTGAAGATCGCCTACGACCGCAGCGCCTGCCAGGGCCACAACCGCTGCTACGCCATCGCGCCCGAGCTGTTCGACGTCGACGAGGAGGGCTACGCGGTCCTGCTGGTGACCGGCGAGGTCCCGGCCGAGCTCGAGGAGAAGGCCCGGCTCTGCGCCGACAACTGCCCCGAGTTCGCCATCGAGGTCGTCGAGTAGGTCACCCCGGTTCCTCCTCGGGAGCCGAGGCGGGCGCGGGCTCGATCCGCACCTCGGTCACGGTGTTGGCCCCGACGCCGGTGACGACGAAGCGCCAGGGACCCACCTCCACGACGTCTCCCGTCGTCTGCGGGATCCGTTGGAGCCGCGAGAGCACGAGCCCGGCCACGGTCGTGTAGGGCCCGTCGGGCACGTCGACGTCGATGTCGTCGAGGTCGTGGATGGGGTAGCGCCCGGGCACGACCATCACGCCGCCGTCCTCGCGCCGCACCGAGAGCACGTCCCGGTCGGTCTCGTCGTAGATCTCGCCGACGATCTCCTCGACCAGGTCCTCGATGGTCACGATGCCCTCGGCGGCGCCGTGCTCGTCGACGACGACGGCCATCTGCGCGTGCCGGCGTTGCATCTCCCGCATCGCCCGGAGCACGCCGGCCGTCTCCGGCAGGATCATCGCAGGGGCGGCCACGTCCTCCACCGTCACGGTCGGGTCGTCGGTGAGCAGATCCCGGAGGTGGACGATGCCGACCACGTCGTCGAGCGCCCCGCCTCTGCCCACCGGTGCGCGCGAGTGGCCGCTGGAGGCGAGCCGGTCGAGCACATCGACGCAGCGGTCCTCGGCAGCGAGCGTGACCACGTCGGGACGGGGCCGGTGCACCTCCCGGAGCGTGCGGTCGGCGATCTCGAACGCACCCTCGATGATCGTGCGCTGCTGGGCCGAGAACGTGAGCTGGGAGGCCACCATCTCGCGGATCTCCTCGGCCGTCACCTGCTCGCGCTCGCGGTTCGGGTCGCCTCCGAGCAGCCGGACGACCAGGTCGGTGGAGCGCGAGAGGAGCCACACGATCGGGCGGGTGGCCACGGCGGCCGCCGACAGGGGGCGGGCGACCAGCAGCCCCCACGTCTCGGCCCGCTGCATGGCGAGCCGCTTCGGCGCCAGCTCGCCGAGCACCAGCGTGGCGTAGGCGAGGATGAGGGTGACGACCACGATCGACGCCGGCCGCGCCGCCCCACCCAGGAAGTCGAGCGGCTCCTCGAGGGGCTCGGCGAGGCTCACCGCCGCCGATGCCGAAGCGAGGAACCCGGCCAGGGTGATGCCGATCTGGATCGTGGCGAGGAACCGGTTGGGGTCGCGGGCGAGCTGGCCGAGCGCCACGCCCCGGGCCGACTCGGACTCGAGCCGGCGCAGCTGGCCCTCCCGCAGCGACACGAGCGCCAGCTCGGAGCCGGCGAACACGGCGTTGAGCACCACGAGGAACGCGACCAGGCCGAGCTGGGGCAGCAGACCGCTCATGAGAGCACGCTACGGGGATCGATCTCGATGAAGATGCACTCACCGGGGCACAGCTCGGCGGAGTCGACCACCCGCTGCTGGAAGTCGGGCGCCACCGGCACCATCGAGCCGGCGCCGCCCGGGTCGTTGCCGATGTCCATCCCGTCGCGCACGTAGGCGATGCCGTCCTCGAGGATCACGAAGATCTCCGGGCAGTGGTCGGTGCACAGGCCGTCGCCCGTGCACAGGTCCTGGTCGATCCACACGTGCACCGACCCAGCCTGTCGGGCCGACCGCCGGGCACGGAAGTCACCGCAGCGAGGTGCGGGCGGCGGGCGCTGGCGCCGTAGGGTCACGGGCCGTGATCCACGCCGACGAGATGGCAACGGTCTGGGTGGTGCGCGGCGGCCCGCGCGACCGGCTGGTGCGGGCGTTCCTCGACGACGGCGAGATCGGCCTGGTGCTCCCGCAGTTCCCCGACGGCCACGACGTCGACCGGGCCAAGGCCCTGCGCATCCTCGGTGTGGGCCTCGACGACGAGCCCACCAAGCACCAGGAGCACGACGCCGCGCTGTTCCTCAGCTTCGTGCGCCGCATCAAGGTCGGCGACATCGCCATGCTCGTCGACCCGGCGGCGGGCGGCCTCGCCTGCGGGGTCGTCACCGGCGACTACCGCTACCGCGACGACGTCGAGCCCGACCGCGCCCAGCACCGCCGCCCGGTCGAGTGGCGGCGCCGCCTGCCGTTCACCGACCTCCCGGCTCGGCTCGACCACCTCCCCGACCAGCGGACCATGCTCGAGGACGTGCCCGACGGGCGGCTGCGCGACCTGGGCCGGCAGTGCACCGAGCTCCAGCTCGGCGACGACCCCTTCGACCGCCCGGCCGTGGCGCCGCCGAGGCGACGGAGCACCGGCGGCGCGGGCGGCACCGGCCGCCCCCGGGCGCCGCGCAAGCCGGCGCCCAAGCGCCCGTCGCAGGCCACCCGGGCCGAGCGGCGCTGCACCGTGTGCCTCGTGACCAAGTCCGAGGACCTCTTCGACGACGCCGGCGACGTCTGCCGCGACTGCGCGTAGCCCATGACCCGACGATCCCGCCCGGTGGCCGCGCTGGTGCTGGCCCTGGCTGCGGGCGTCGCCGCGCCCTGGTTCGTCGCCCACGGGCCGGCACAGCCCGCGGGCGCGCAGATCCTCGACCCCGACGACACCACCACCACGACTGCCCCGGCGGAGACCACCACCACGCTCGCGCCCACCACGGCGCCCACCACCACCGAGGCGCCGACCACGACGGAGGCCACGACGACCACGGCCCCGCCCACCACCGCGCCGCCGGCGACGAGGGCGCCCGCCACGACCGACGCCCCGACCACGACGGCGCCGCCGGCGCCGACCACCAGCGCACCGCCCGGCGCGCCCACCACCGCGTCGACCACCACCGTGCCGGTCGACACCCGCCAGCGCATCACCCAGGACACGCCGGCGCTCGGCGGCGTCATCGCCGTGTGGCTGCTCGGGATCCTCGGCGTCGCGGCCATCCTCGGCGCCGGCTGGTGGCGCAGCCGCCACGCCTGAGCAGAGCGCCGGACCGCGCCGACCCCTTCAGGAACTGGACGCGGATCCTGCGCAGCGCAGGAGCTGCCTACCCCTCGAGCAGGTGGCGCAGCTTGGCCCGCAGCCGCTGCACGGTGTTGTCGACGAACTTGTCGGTCTTGCCGAGCTGCTCGGCGATCTCGCGGTACTTCTTGCCGCTGAGCAGGCCGACGAGCACGTGGGCCTCGTTCTCCGAGAGCCGGTCGGGCTCGTCCTTGCGCCGGCGGGTGCTCTTGCCCTCGAAGTGGGCGCGCAGCAGCTCGTGCACCGCGTCGTGCCCGTGGGCCTCGAGCAACCCTTCGATCTCCGACAGCCCGAAGGGCATCCCGCCGCTGCCGTCCATGTCCATGCGCTCGACCACGGACCCTTCGTGGCTGACGGCGGGCAGCTGCACGCTCGTGCTCCGCTGGTCCTCGTCGTGCTCGGCGTCGTGGTGGGCGATGCGGTCGGACTCGTTGAGCGGCGAGTGCTTCATGCGGTTCGCCGCCTTCACCGCGGTGATGACCTGGCGCTGCATGCAGGTGCGGGCGAAGCTCGGGAACGAGGCCCCGGCGTCCGCGGTGTAGTCGCGCACGGCCTTCCAGAACCCGATCATCGCCTGCTGGCGCACGTCGTCGTGGTCGCCGCCAGGCACGAAGTAGCGCCGGGCGACCGACATGATCAGGCCCTCGTGGCGGCGCAGCAGCTCGTTGACGGCCTGCTTGTCGCGCTCGTGCTGGAAGGCGGCGACGAGCTGGTCGTCCTCGATGTCGCGCACCGACGCGCGCGCTCGGCGCCGGGCTTCCACCACCTCCGGCACGTCGCCCACCCGCTCAGTACCTCAGGTGCTCGTGGACGGCACCGGGGTGCTCGGCGTCGACCAGCTCCCAGCCCGTGGCCTCGCACCAGCGGGCCACGCGATCGGCGAGGTCGTCGACGTCGAAGGGCTTGGTGATGTAGTCGTCGGCGCCCCCGATGACGCCCCGGATGACGTCCTCCTGGCCGGCCAGCGCGGTGAGGATCACGTACACCGTGCCGTCGTCGGCTCCGTGGCCGCGCGAACGGCCCTCCTCCATGGCCTCGACCCCGTCCATGCCCGGCATCATCACGTCGAGCAGGCACAGCACCGGGTGGTGCTCGTCGATGAGGTCGGCCACGTTCTCGCCGGTGTCGGTGACGTGGACCTCCCACCCCTCGAGGGTGAGCAGCGACACGATGAGCGACCGGATGCCGGGCTCGTCCTCGGCGACCAGCGCCAGGCGGCGGGCCTGGCCCCGGGAGGCGACCTCGAGGTCGCTCAGGTCGATGTCCTCGTCGAGGTCGGAGTCGAGGTCGGAGTCGTCCAGCTCGACCTCGTCGAGGTCGTCGAGGTCGGCGTCCGGGTTCGTGTCGAGGTCGAGGTCTTCGTCAGCCATGCGCGTCTGCGTGGGCGGCGGTTCCCCCACGGCGTGCACGGTACCCCGCCGCCCGCGGCCGGTGTCCGGTCGGAGCGGCGCCGGGCTACGCGACGACCTGGGGCGGGAACCCCGACCGCTCGACGAGCCAGGCGAGCACGAGGCCGGCGGCCCAGGCGCGCGGGTCCTCGCCGACGGTGACCTCGGCACGGTCGAGGTCGATGACGACGGTGACGTCCTCGCCCCGGCTCCACGCGCCGAGCACGTCGCCGACGGCGGCGGGGATGGCGTCGAGGCCGGCGTCGTGGGCGAGCTCGGCGACCTTGGTGCGCCACGTGGGCACGTGGTCGGGGTGCAGCTCGGCGTCGAGGGCGAGGGCCCGGCCGGCGACGTCGAGCCGGTGCAGGACGGCGGACCAGCTGGTGGCGGCCGCGCCGGCGAGGAGGTGGGCGTGGGCGCCGACGGCGTCGCCGTCGAGGAGGGATCCGATGGCCGCCACCACGAAGGGCGACTCGGGACCGCTGGCGAGCGCGGCCCCGGTATCGGACATCTCGGTCACATCGGCATGCTTCGCCCTCGGCACCGCCACCTCCTACCCGCTGGCGGGCGGTCGATGCCTCCTCGAGGAGGCGACGGGCGGCCGAACAGGATACGGTCGTTGCCAAGATTCGTCCGACGCAGGGGGAGCTCCGTGCCACGCATCGCCATCATCGGATCCGGGTTCGCCGGGATGGGCCTGGGCATCCAGCTCAAGCAGCAGGGCATCGACACGTTCACGATCTTCGAGAAGGCCGACGCCATCGGCGGCACCTGGCGGGCCAACACGTACCCCGGCGCCGAGTGCGACATCCCCTCGGCCCTGTACTCGTACTCGTTCGAGAACTTCGACTGGCCCAACAAGTGGTCGCACCAGCCCGTGATCCGCGACTACCTCGAGCACTGCGCCGACACCTACGGGCTGCGCCCCCACCTGCGGATGCAGACGCCGGTCACCCGGATCCGGTGGGACGACGAGGACGGCGCGTGGGACGTCGAGGCGGTCCCCGCCGGCGGCGAGCCGGTGGTCGAGCGCTTCGACGTGGTCGTGTCCGCCACCGGCCAGCTCAGCCGGCCCCGCTGGCCCGACATCGACGGGCTCGACTCCTTCGGCGGCCCGGTCTTCCACTCCGCCGAGTGGGACCACTCCGTCGACCTCGCCGGCCAGCGTGTGGCGTCCATCGGCGCCGGCGCCAGCGCCGTGCAGTACGTGCCGCAGGTGGCGAAGGTCGCCGAGCAGGTCACCATCTTCCAGCGCACGCCGAACTGGATCATCCCGAAGAACGACCGCGACTACACCGAGTTCGAGAAGTCGCTCATCCGTCGCAGCCGCCTCGCCCGCAACGTGCGGCGCTTCGCCATCTGGGCCCGCGCCGAGCTGCTCGGGTACAACCTCATGCACCAGCGGTCGTTCGTGCGCGACTTCATGCAGAAGTACGCGAAGAAGAACCTCGCCGAGAAGGTGAGCGACCCCGACAAGGTCGCGAAGCTGACGCCGCAGTACCCGATGGGCGCCAAGCGGGTCCTGTTCTCCGACGACTTCTACGAGGCCATCGAGGAGCACGACGTCCAGATCGTCACCGACCGGATCTCCAAGGTCACCGGCGACGCCATCGTCACCACCTCGCCCGACGGCGACGCGGTCGAGCACCCGGTGGACGTCATCGTGGTGGGCACCGGGTTCCACACCCACGACTTCCTCACGCCGATGCAGGTGGAGGGTCCGGGCGGACGCGACCTCCAGCAGGAGTGGGAGGACGGCCCCCAGGCGTACCTCGGCATCACCGTCTCGGGCTTCCCGAACCTGTTCTTCATGTACGGCCCGAACACGAACCTGGGCCACAACTCGATCGTGCTGATGATCGAGTCGCAGTGCCGCTACATCCTCTCGATCCTGCGCCAGATGGCGGCCCGCTCGATCCAGGCCGTCGACGTGAAGCGCGAGGTCCAGCAGGCGTACAACGACGAGCTGGCGAAGCGCCTGTCCACGAGCGCGTGGGTGCTCGTCGAGGACTCCTGGTACCTCCAGGGCGGCAAGGTCACCAACAACTGGGTGGGCCGCACCACCGAGTACCGCCGGCGCACGAACCACGCCGACCTCGACGACTACGAGCTGCGCCCCAAGGCCCTGCCGTCCCAGATCACCGCCTGAGGGAGCTGGACGCGGATGCTGCGCACCCGCTGAGGGTCACATGCCGCCGAAGAGCTCCTCGTCGAGGACCGGGAGCAGGATCGCCTCCTTGAGGGTGGCGTACTGGTCGAGGCGCTCGACCTCGCCGTCGTCGTCCACCCAGGCGAAGGTGTAGGCGTCCTCGTCCTCCTTCACCACCACGTACACGCCGCCGTCGGCGTCGAAGATGGCCACGGCCTCGATGCCCTCGGCGATGTCGACCACCGGCAGGGAGCCGCCGGCGCCGCCCACCGCGGTGGCGACGTACTCGACGGCGTCCATGAACGTGGCGTGCTGCTCGGGGAGCTCCTCCACCGTCGCCATGTCGGGGCTGGCCCGCACCACCGTCCAGCCCGGGTGGCCGACGCCCTCCACCACGAGGAGCGTGTCGTCGGGCAGGCGCACCTCGAGGGCGGGCAGGGCGATGGCGCCGTCCTCCTGGTCGACGGCGCCGAGGGCGCCGGCGAGCGGCCCGGGCTCGAGCTCGTGGAGCGCGACGGCGCGGGCCTGGGCGGCGTCGAGCGGGATGGGGTTCTCCCCGGCGGTGCCGGCGTGGAGCGGCGAGCCCCAGAAGAGCTCGTCGGCGAGCAGCGCCGTGCCGTCCACCGGGGTGCGGAGGCTGTCGAGGCCGACCGACACGACGGCGATCACCTCGCCGTCGTCGTCGACCTCCTCGACGGGCCCGACCACCGAGCCGGTGGCGTAGATGCCCGGCGGGACGGCCTCGCCGAGGCGGTCCTGCACCCACAGGTGGGCCACCTGCCCCGGGCGGAGCTGCGGGGCGTGGTGGGGGGCGACCTCGAACTGGAGCACCGCCTCGCCGTCGGCGAAGGCGGCGGCCAGGTCGACCTCGTGCGGGTCGACCTCGAAGACCCAGGCAGCGGCGGGGCGGTCGTCGGCGTCGGTCACGGACCGGACACTACGGCCAGTTCGCCCCGGTTCCGCTGCGCAGGATCCGCGTCCAGTTCCGGGCGGGGGTGCGCAGGATCCGCGTCCAGTTCCGGAGGGGGTGGTCAGTAGCCGGCGTTGCGCACCAGGTCGATGGCGTACTCGGCCCAGTACTGGCCGGCGGGCGGGCCGCCGTTGCAGG
The DNA here is from genome assembly GCA_035764875.1 of Acidimicrobiales bacterium. Lineage (GTDB taxonomy): Bacteria > Actinomycetota > Acidimicrobiia > Acidimicrobiales > Salinilacustritrichaceae > Salinilacustrithrix. The sequence goes on from DASTYO010000165.1 coordinate 36,218, forward strand.
TGCCGTCGGACTCGCCGGGCACCTTGACCCAGAGCAGCGCGTCGATCACCGGCGGCGTGGCCGGGTCGGTGGTCGGGAACGTGCCGATGGCCCGGCCGAGCGGGTTGCACCAGGTGCCGTCGCTGCCGTTGCCGTTGCGGCCGGTGTCGATCACGGCGTGGGTGCCGAGCCGGTCGGCCACCGCGGTGGCATAGGCGACCTGGGCGTCGGTGACGCCGAAGTTCGACACGTTGAGGGAGATGCCTCGGGCGTCGTCGACGCCGGCGAGGCGGAGGCGGGCGACGAGCTGGTCGACGCCGAGCCAGTGGGCGTGGCCGGCGTCCAGGTACACGGTGGTGCCGGCGCCGGCCTCGAGGACGTCGATGGCCTCGGCGAGCAGCTGGTAGCGCTCGGCCTCGAGGGCGTCGCTCAGGCAGTCGGCCATGGCGAGGGCGTCGGGCTCGAGGATGACCACGGCCTCGCGGGAGCCGATGCCGGCGGCGAGGTCGCGGATCCACGTGCGGTAGGCGTCGGCGCTGCCGGCGCCACCGGCCGAGTACGACCCGCAGTCCCGGCCCGGGATCATGTAGGTGACGAGCACCGGCAGCGCGCCGGCCCGGGTGGCCTCGGCCACGTAGCCGTCGGCGGCGATGGTGATGTTGCCGCTCCACTCGCCGAACCACCGGGCGGTGGGCGTGTCGGCGAGCAGGTCGAGGCGGGCGGCGTCGGCGGGGTTCGTGGCGCGGATCTCGTCCGCCGCCGCGGTGGCCGGGCTCCAGGAGACGTGCAGCCGCTCGCCGGCCAGCGGGTCGACCTCGGCCGGGACCGTCGTGGTGGTGGTCGTCGGCGCAGTCGTGGTGGTGGTCGTCGTGATGGTGCTCGTCGTCGTCGAGGTCGTGGTGCTCGTCGGCGCCGCGGTCGTCGTGGTGGACGACGTGGTGCTGGTGGTCGTCGCACCGGCGGCCAGCACGTCGAGGAACAGGTTCCGATCGCAGCTCGCCGTGCGGTGGTCGTTGATGAACCGGACCTTCACGCGGCGGGCGCCGACCTTCAGCGAGGTCTTGATCGTGTACGTGCGCCACGTGGTGGCGTCGACCGTCACCTCGGCGACGGCCACGTCGTCCACGGCGATCCGCATGCGCGGCGAGCCCTCGCACCGTGCGCCGCGCGCCGTGATGGCCAGCGAGGATGCGGCGGACCGCACGTCGAGGGCGCCGGTGCCCGAGCCGTCGGACCAGATCAGCAGGCCGGCCCCGCCGCTCGCGCTGGTGTCCTTGATCACCTGGCCGGCGCCGGCCGTCAAGGTCATGGTCTCGGCTTCGAGGGCCTTCGTCCGCGAGGCGGCGCCGGCGGAGCTCGACGGTGCCAGCACGCCGACGGCGACGGCGAGCAGGCCGAGCACGAGGATGGTGATCGAGCGCCGGCGGGTGACCGCCGGCACGCTGGTGGAGAGGGAGAGATAGGTCATGGCGGGTGCTGACATCGGTCGCCGTTCCCGGCGCCTGAAGTGCCCGAGCAGACCGAAACGCGATGGACACGTGCCGTCTTCCGGACAGTTGTCGGCCGACCTGCGTGCGCAGCATCCGCGTCCAGCTCCAGGTGGGGTCCGCCCGGCGTCGCGGCGGCGCAGGACGTGTGCTCGGATGGGGGCCGTGCTCGTCCTCCTCATCAGCTCCGACGGCGAGGTGGCCCGCCACGTCGGCGATGCGCTCGCCGGCATCGGGGCGCCCTGGCCCACGGTCGAGCTGCGACGGGAGCCGCACGTCGGCGCCGCCGTCGACGCGCTGGAGGACATCGACGATGCCACGCCGCTGTGCGCCCTCGTCGACGTCGTCCACGGCGACGCCGAGCCCGTCGCCGTGCTCCACCGCGGTGCGCCCACCCTGCCCCTCGTCGCGCTCGTGGGGAGCGCCGACGCCGGGGCCGGGGCCCGTGCGGCCGGCGCCCACGACCACGTCGAGCTCGCGTCGCTGGCGCCCGAGCTGCTCGCCCGCGTGCTGGAGCACGCGGTCGGCTGCGCGACCGCCCAGGCCGACCGGCGCGCCGCCGACGAGCAGCTGGTGCAGTTCGCCCGCAAGGTCGCGCACGGCCTCCGCAACCCGCTCGCCATCGCGTCGGGGATGCTCGACCTGCTCGACCGCCAGGTCGGTGAGCAGCTCGAGGACGAGATGCGAGACCTGCTCGAGCGGTCGTCCGACGCGCTGCGCCGGGCCGGCGACCTCGTCCTCGCCCTCCAGCGCTACGTCAGCGCCATCCGGGCCGAGGACCGGAAGGTGGCCGTCGAGCTGGGCCCGGTGGTGCGACGGGCGGCCGACAGCAGCGGGCTCACCGGGTCGGGCGCGACGGTGGACATCGGGCCGCTGCCCACCGTGCTCGGCGACCGCGACGCGCTGGCCCGGGTGTTCCACGAGCTGCTCGACAACGTGCTGCGCCACGCGGGCGACGACGGCCCGCCCCACGTGGTCGTCGCGGCCGAGGAGGCCGACGACCGCTGGCGGCTCACCGTCACCGACGACGGCGCGGGCATCCCGGCGGACCAGCGGGAGGAGGCCTTCGCCGAGGGCGAGCGGCTGGGGCGCCTCGGCGACGGGTTCGGGCTCGGCCTCGCCGCCGTGCGGGCGATCGTGGCGCGCAACGGCGGCGCCGCCCACCTCGAGGACGGTCCCGGCGGCGTCGGCCTGCGTGCCGTGGTCGAGTGGCCGAAGGCCGCGCTCAGCGAGGAGCGCCTCGCCGACTGACGTCGGCGCCGCCGGCTACTCGGCCAGCAGCGCCCGGATGGCCTCGGCGACGTCGTCGACCTGGGGCAGGATGGCGTTCTCGAGCGTCGGCTCGTAGGCCACGTGCACGTCGGGCGCGCCGACCCGTCGCACGGGTGCGTCGAGCGACCAGAAGCAGTGGTCCGCGATCCAGGCCGCGATCTCGGCGCCGAACCCGGCGGTGATGACGTCTTCGTGGACCACCAGCGCACGACCGGTGCGCTCGACCGACTCGGCCACCCGCTCCTGGTCCCACGGGGCGATGGTGCGCAGGTCGATGACCTCGACCTGGGCGCCAGTGTCATCGGCGATGCGGTCGGCGGCGACCAGCGACTTCTGCACGGTGGCGCCCCAGGTCACCAGCGTCATGGCGTCGCCCGGCCGGCGCACGTCGGCCACGCCGAAGGGCAGCACCCAGTCGGCCGGCGGCAGCGGGTCCTTGGTGTAGGGCTGGCGGAGCAGGTGCTTGTGCTCGAGGAACAGCACCGGGTCCTCGCACTCGAAGGCGTAGCGCAGCAGGCCGGCGGCGTCGCGGGCACGGGAGGGGAAGGCGATGAGCAGCCCGGGCACGTGGGCGAAGATCGACTCGCCGCACTGGCTGTGCCAGATCGCGCCGCCCTGGAGGTAGCCGCCGATGGGCACGCGGATCACCATGGGACAGGTGAACGCCCCGTTCGAGCGCCAGCGGACGGTGGCCGCCTCGCTCTTGATCTGCTGCATGGCGGGCCAGATGTAGTCGAAGAACTGGATCTCGGGCGCCGGGCGCAGGCCCCGGATGCCGTGCCCCACGGCCCGACCGATGATGTTGGCCTCGGCGAGGGGGGTGTTGAAGCAGCGGGCCATGCCGAACTCGCGCTGCAGGCCGTGGGTGGTGCCGAACACGCCGCCCTTGCCCTCGACGTTGGCCAGCACCTGCTCGCGAGCGTCGGCGACGTCCTCGCCGAAGACCCGGATGCGGGCGTCGGCGGCCATCCGCTCGTGCAGGACCTCCTTGATGGCCCCGCCGAACGCGACGACGTCGCCGCCCTCGTACTCGTCGGGCGGCACCGGGACCTCGGGCGGGGCGACCACGTGGTCCAGCACCGTGGACGGATCGGGGCGGGCCGCCGCGAGCGCCCGCTTCGCCGCGTCGGCCACCGTCTGGCGGGCCTCCTCGCGCACCGCGGACGCCTCCTGCGGGCTGAGCGCGCCGTGGTCGACGAGGAGCTGCTCGAGCCGGCCGATGGGGTCGCGCTCGGCCTCCTCGGCGAGCTCGCGCTCGAGCCGGTACTTCGACTGGGTGTCGGCCCCGGAGTGGGAGTACGGCCGGGTGACCGTGGCGTGGATGAGCAGCGGCCCGACGCCGGCCCGCACCCGGGCGATGGCCGGCTCGGCCCAGGTGCGCACGTCGAGGTAGTCGGTGCCGTCGAGGCGCAGGACCTCGAGGCCGCGGAAGCCCCGGACCTCCTCGGAGATCGCGCACGGCGACTGGTCGGCCGCGGGCACGGAGATGGCGTAGCCGTTGTCGGCCACGACGTACACGACCGGCAGGTGCAGCGTGCAGGCCGTGTTGAGCGACTCCCAGAACTCGCCCTCGGACGTGGCGCCCTCGCCGAGGCTGACGTAGGTGACCTCGTCGCCGTGGGCGGGGAGGTGCGAGAGCTCGGGCATGCGGCCGATGTACCGGCCGGCCTCGGCGCACCCGACGGCGGGGATGCACTGGCTGCCGGTGGGGCTGGACTGGGTGACCACGTGCTCGGCCGCGTAGCCCCAGTGCGACGGCATCTGCCGGCCGCCCGACGCCCGGCACTCGCCGGATCCCACCGCCTGGAGCAGCAGCTCGTACGGGCTGATGCCCAGGCCGAGCATGAGCGCCAGGTCGCGGTAGTACGGGAAGAACCAGTCGTGCCCGGGCCGCAGGCTGCGGGCCAGCGCCAGGTACAGCGCCTCGTGTCCGGCGCCGGAGATCTGGAAGAAGACCCGGCTCTGCTTCTGCAGGCTGATCTCCCGATCGTCGATCGCGCGCGAGATGCAGGCGAGGCGGAAGTCCTCGATGACCTCGGCGACGGGGTACCCCTTGATCTCGTCCACCACCTCAGAGTGTGCCACCGGGGCGGCGGCGCGTGTGACGATCCGCGCACCACCGCTCGACACGACCGGACAGATCGACCAGACCGGCAGCCCAGGAGCCGCTCACCGGCCCAGCCGGCGGGCCCGGCCGCCCACCTCGGCCCCGCCCAGGCGCGCCCGATCGGCGGCGGCGTGGCCGGCCGCGTAGCCCGCGGGGTCGCGCGCGGTCACCCGCATCGTGCGCAGGTGGGGGAACGCGTCGGCGAGGTGCTCGTCCACGGCCACCTCCCGGCTGGCCAGCACGGGCAGCAGCGCCTCGCCGTGCACCTCGGCGGCCTCCCGCACCGTGGCGGCCGCCGCAGCCCGCAGGCGCTGGCCGATCCGGGCGGCGTAGGCGACCAGGAACGAGTGCCGGAACGACCGGCTCCGGCTGTCGGGGCCGGTGCCGGCCGCCAGCATCGCCCGGGTGCCCTGGACGAGCAGCGACGTGTACAGCAGCTCGACCGTGGCCTGGTCGTCGGGGAAGCCGATGACGGTGGCCTCCCGGCTGCGCGTGCTCCAGACCGCCCGGCACCGGTTCGCCCGGGCCAGCTCGCTGAGCAGCTGGAACTTCGGCCGGGCGTAGGGCGACTCGACCACCAGGGTGCGCCCCTCAGGCGTGGGGTCGCCGCCGCCAGCCGCCGCCAGCATGGCCCGGTCGATGGCGTGGCGGTCCATCAGCTGCTGGGCCTTGGCGCTGAGCGCCTCGGCCTCGTCGGGGAACGTGGTGGACTCGGCCTTGGCCAGCAGGGAGCGGACCTTGTGCAGCACCCCGGGGTCGGGGGTGGAGCCGGCGCCGTGGGCATCGAGGTGGGCCATGGGTCCATCATGGCTGCACCCCTCCGACAGCCATGCCCGATCCCGGGCACGCCAGCCGACAGGATGGCGCCGAGCCGGACATGAGCTGCATGTGCCTCCCCTCCGCGCCGCCCGCCGGCGCACCCCACTGGCGGCGACGGTGACCTCGCCTCGGGAGGCCGCGTTCGAGGCCCTGTTCGCCGAGCACTGGCCGGCGGTGCACGCCTACGCCCGGCGCCGGGTGGTCCAGGCGGAGGACGCGCACGACGTGGCCGCGGAGGTCTTCGCCGTGGCCTGGCGTCGCTTCGACGACATCCCGGCGGCCCTCGCCCTGCCCTGGCTGTACCGGACGGCGGCCAACGTGCTGGCGAACCGCCAGCGCGGCGACCGTCGCCGCCACCGCCTCACGGCGAAGCTGGCGGCCCTCCCCCGGCCGGTCGTGGCGGACCCGGGCGACGTGGCCACCGACGACCAGGCGCTCGTCGCGGCGTTCGACAGCCTCGACGAGGACGACCGGGAGGTGCTGCGCCTGGTGGCGTGGGAGGGGTTGCGCAACGCGGAGCTGGCCGCGCTCCTCGGCGTGTCGACGAACGCTGCGGCCCTGCGGCTGTCGAAGGCCCGGCGGCGGCTCGCGGACGCCGTGCGGACACAGGAGCGGGTGGCCGGACATGGGATGGGTGACGACCGTCCCGGGAGCGAACGATGACCGACCACGACCCGCGAGCCGACGAGCCGACGCCACCCGATGACGTCCTCGCTCGCCTGCGAGCCGTGGACCCGGTGCCCGAGCCGGTCTCCCACCCCACCGACGGCCCGGTCCGGGCCACGCTCGAGGAGATCCTGATGTCACCCACCGGCACGGCAACCGACCCCACGACCCCGCAGGGCCCGGGCCCCGACCCGCGTCCTCAGCCCTGGTTCCGCACCCCGCGCGTCCTCGCCGTCGCCGCGGCCCTCCTGCTGCTCGCCGGGGTGGTGGGCGCGCTGGCCCTCACCGACGGCGACGACGAGGCGCCGCTCGACACCGCGGCGCCCACCACGGAGCTCCCCGACGACGCCGCCGACCCGAGTCAGAGCGGACCCGTGTCGCCGGGCGGCGACTCCGGCATGACGTCGTGCGTGGAGCTGTACGACCTCGAGACCATCAAGCACCGCGAGTACGCCTTCGACGGCACCGTGGCCTCCGTCGACGGGATGCAGATGACCTTCGACGTCCACGAGTGGTTCGGACCCGGCGAGGGCGACACCGTGACGCTCGATCACCAGGGCTACGAGGGGATGCTGTTCGCACCCGACGGTCCCGCCCTCGAGCCCGGGACGCGCGTGCTGGTCGCCGGCGACGGCGGCTTCGTGTGGAGCTGCGGCTTCACCCAGCTCCACGACCCGGCCGTGGCCGACCAGTGGCGGGCCGCCCGCACCGGCTGAGCGCCGCCACCGCGACGTCGCCCGCCGTTCACCCACCCGTCAGGAGGACTGGACGGCCGGGTCGCCGAACCTTCGGGGGAGCACCTGTCGCCAGCCCTGGAGTCGGACCCCGTGGCCCTGTCCCGTCGCACCTTCCTCAAGACCGCCCTCGCCGGTGCCGGCGCCGCCGCCGCCGGCCGGGCCGCCCACGCCGGCGAGCTGGTCAACGTCGCGCTGCCGTCCAGCCCGCTCATCACGGCGGCCCCGAAGTTCCCGAACATCCAGCACGTGGTGGTGGTGATGATGGAGAACCGCTCCACCGACCACTACCTCGGCTGGTGGGGCGACCGCGAGGACGTCCGCTTCGACGCCAGCACCACCCACCCGACCCGCCCGACGTTCGACTTCGGAGTCCACGGCGAGCGGAACTTCTCCGGCCACCCCTACGGCGACCCCGGCCATGGCCACGACACCGGCCGGGTGCAGGTGCTCGACCACGACGGCGACGGGGTCCCTGACGGGTGGAGCACCACCGAGGACGGCAGCGACCGGCCGGGGTCGGGCACCGACCGCTACGCCTCCAGCTTCTACCGGGCCGACGACCTGCCGGTGATCGCCCGGATCGTCCAGGACTTCACGTCGTTCGACCGCTACTTCAACTCCTGGATGGGCAGCACGTACCCGAACCGGTACTACATGCACTCGGCCCAGGCCCACGGCATCGACGACAACGACTTCCCGCCCCAGCGAGCGGCCGACAACCCGGTGTGGGCCGCCGGCTGGGACTGGCCGACGCTGTGGGACCAGCTGAACGCCAAGGGCGTGACGTGGAAGTACTACTACTCGAACCTGCCGGTCATCGCCCTGTGGGGGCCCCGGTACCTGGCCAACGCCCGGCCCATCACCGAGTACTACGCGGACTGCGCGGCAGGCACGCTCCCCCAGGTGGCGTTCGTCGACCCGTTCTTCGTCGCCCCCGAGGGCCTGGCCAACGACGACCACCCCCACGCCGACATCCGGCTCGGCCAGGAGTTCTACAGCGACGTCACCACGGCGTTCATGCGCTCGCCGAGCTGGTCGAAGGGCGCCATGTTCGTCAACTACGACGAGTGGGGCGGCTTCTGGGACCACGTGGTGCCGCCGGCGGTCGACGACACCGTCGACCCCTACGGCGCCTACGGGCCGGGCGAGGTGCCCGACTACACCGTGGAGGGGACGCACACCACCGGTCCGAACGACTTCGGGCTGTTCGGCTTCCGCACGCCGGCGTTCCTGCTGAGCCCGTACGCCCGCAACAGCGGCCAGAACGTCGCGCCGGCCACGCCCCGCCCCGGTCGGGGGAAGGGCCGCAAGACCGAACCGCAGGTCACGGTCGACCGCACCGTGAGCAGCGTCCAGGACCACACGACGATCCTGGCGTTCATCGCCGAGAACTGGGGCCTCGCCCCCACCGGCCAGTGGCAGCCCGGTGCGAGCCGGCACGCCGTCGGCACGATGCGCGACGCCTTCGACCCGTCCATCGCCGACCCCGACGATCCCGGCAACCCCGACGTCGACGTCGACGCGTACGCGTACGAGGCCCCGGCCGAGGCCCGCGAGGCGCTGCTGCCGATCCCCGCCAGCTCGGTGAGCGACCTGTGGGCGGCGGCCGACTGGATCGAGGCCCAGGGCTACACGATCAACACGCGCTTCGCCGACGCCCTGCCGTACACCCGCGGCTGAGCCGCATCTACGAGCCCTGGAGGAAGGGCGCCACCCGCTCGGTGGGGCGGCCGATGATGGCTCTGCCGCCCTTCACGACCACGGGGCGCTCCATCAGCTCGGGGTGCTCGAGCAGAAGGTCGACGACCGCGGCGGGCGTGGTGGCCTGCGACGTGTCGACGCCGGCCTGCTTGGCGTCGCCGTGGCGGATGAGGTCGGTGACCGGGTCCTCGAGGCCGGCGACGATCGCTTCGAGGGTCTCCCGATCGGGCGGGGTGTCGAGGTAGCGCACCTCGTCGACGTCGACGCCGAGCTCGTCGGCGGTGCTCATCGCCGCCCGGGACTTCGAGCACCGGGGGTTGTGGAAGATCGTGGGTCCGGGTCCGAGCGTGGCCATGCGGCGAACGTAGCCGTGCGAGCGATACGCGGGCGACGAGCGGCTCACCGCCGGGAGAGGATGGACCCATGTCCGACGCCGCCGAGCGCTTCCTCGCCCTGCACCGCCCCGGCCAGCCGCTGCTCCAGCCCAACGCCTGGGACGTGGGGTCGGCCCGGCTGCTGGAGACCCTCGGGTTCCAGGCGATCGCCACGACGAGCAGCGGGTTCGCCGCCACGCTCGGCCGCCTCGACGGCACGGTGACCCGGGAGGAGGCCCTCGCCCACGGTGCGACGCTCGCCTCGGCGGTCGACGTGCCGGTGGCGGCCGACACCGAGAACGGGTGGGCCGACGACCCCGAGGGCGTCGCCGAGACCGTCCGCCTCGCCACCGGCGGCGGGCTCGCCGGCTGCTCGATCGAGGACTTCACCGGTCGGGCCGACGAGCCGATCTACGACCTCGGCCTGGCCAAGGAGCGGGTGGCGGCCGCGGCCGACGCCGCCCACGCCGGCCCGAACCGCCTCGTCCTCACCGCCCGGGCCGAGAACCACCTGCACGGCCGCACCGACCTGGCCGACACCATCACCCGCCTGCAGGCCTACGCCGAGGCCGGCGCCGACGTGCTGTTCGCCCCCGGCGCCCACCGCATCGAGGAGGTCCGGGCCATCGTGTCGTCGGTCGACCGGCCGGTGAACGTGCTGGCGCTCGCCGGCTGCCCCACGGTGGCCGAGCTGGCCGAGGCCGGCGTGGCCCGCATCTCCGTGGGCGGGGCGTTCGCCTACGCGGCGCTGGCCGCCCTGGTCGACGCCGCGACGGAGCTGCGCGACCAGGGCACCTACGGGTGGTGGGAGCAGGTGGCCGGCGTCCGGGCGCACATCCGCGACGCCTTCGCCCCCTGAGCGACCGCCGTCGGGCGATCAGGCGGGTGACGCACCCAGGGCGGCGCCGCAGGCCGGGCACGCGAACACGACGACGCCGCGGATGCCGTCGGTGCCGACCGAGCGGACGCTGCGGTGCACCACGCCGTCGTCGAGGGCGCCGTGGCAGCTCGGGCACGTGATGGCGGTGGGCCTCGGCGGGCGGGGCTCGGCCGCCGGCGACCCCGGGTCGGCGTCGGCCGGGGCGACGGTCCGGTCGAGGGAGGCCTGCAGGGCGTGGACGTCGACGCCCAGTCCCCGGAGGACCTGACCGGCGGTGCCCTCCACGTCGAGCACGCCGAGGAGCACGTGCTGGGTGGCCACGCCCTCGGCGCGTTCGGCTCGGGCGAAGCGCACGGAGCGGCCGAGGGCCCGGCTGGCCCGGTCGGTGAGCGGCAGCGGCCCGGCCGAGGGCGGCTCCTGGCCACCCGGGCGGGCCTCCCGCACCTTGTGGCGGGCCATGGCGAGGGTGGCGCCGGCGCCGGTGAGCGCGCGGGCGGCCGGGGTCGACTCGTCGGCGAGCACGGCCAGCAGCAGGTGCTCGGTGCCGACGCGGTCGTGGCCGAGGGCTCGGGCCTCGGTCTCGGCGCCGGCGACCAGGTTGGCGGCCGCCGGGCCCAGCTCCTGGCCCCGGTTCGCTGCGCCGTGGTCGCTCACGCCCTCCATCCTGCCCGCCGCTCCCCCGCCGGTGGCGGACGCCGCTCAGGCGATGCCCCGCCACCTACCCGCCCGCCGACGGTGGTGCGGCGCAGCCGCGTCCAGTTTCCCCAGGGGCGTTCTGGACGCGCTTGCGTACCGGGCGCCGGTCAGCGGGGGGCGAGCTCGTCCAGGGCGACCGCAGCGTGCAGGGCGACGCCGACCGCCATGGCGTCCTCGTCGATCACCATGCGGTTCGAGTGGTTGGGCGCCGCCGTGTGCCAGCTCTCGCCGGGCGGGCACGTGCCGAGGAACGCCAT
>DASTYO010000166.1:0-5453 GCA_035764875.1 Acidimicrobiales bacterium
TCCGAGGCGGCCGCCGACGTGCTCCGGACCATCGGCATGCGCGTGGCGGTCGACCGGTTGGAGCGCGAGCTCCCGCCCGTGGCCCACCCCGCCGATCGCGGCCGGCCCCCCGCCGCCGGCGACCGCTGACCCGGCGCCCCGGTCCGCCTCCGACCCCTCACCTCCCAGGACGATCCCCATGTGCCCCACCGCCCGACGTTCCCGCGCCATCGTCGCCGTCCTCGCCGTCCTCGCCCTGCTCGCGGCGTGCGGCAGCGACGGCGATGCGGTCGCGGACGACGCCACCGCAGACGAGCCCGCCGCCGGGATCACGTCCGTGGACGACGCCTTCCCCGTCACCATCGAGCACGCCCTCGGCACCGCCGAGATCCCCGAGCGCCCCGAGCGCGTCGTGACCTGGGGCTGGGGCAGCACGGACGCCGCCATCGCCCTCGGCGTCGTGCCGGTCGCCATGCCGCACCAGGCCTACGGCGGCGACGGCCAGGGCGTCCTGCCCTGGATCCGGGACCGGGTGGAGGCCGACGGTGCCGAGCTGCCCGAGGTCCTGCCGCAGACGGACGAGGCCCCGATCGAGGCGATCGCCGCGGCCCGGCCCGACGTGATCATCGCCGTCTACTCCGGCCTCACCCAGGAGGAGCACGACCTGCTGTCCGAGATCGCACCGGTCGTGGCGTACCCGGACCAGCCGTGGGCCACGCCGTGGCGGGACACCGTGGAGCTCGTCGGTGAGGCGCTCGGGCGGCCCGACGAGGCGACGGCGCTGCTCGAGGAGATCGACGCCGAGGTCGCCGCGCAGGCGGAGGCGCATCCCGAGCTGGCGGGCCAGACCGTGGCCGCCGTGTGGGACACCGGTGACGCCTTCTACGTCTACAAGCCGGCTGACGCGCGCGTGGGGTTCCTGCTCGAGCTCGGACTGGAGGGCGCGCCGAGCGTCGACGAGCTCGCCGCGGGCGGCGAGAGCTTCTACTACACGCTCAGCCACGAGCGGGCCGCCGAGCTCACCAGCGACATCCTCGTCGCCTACGCCGACACCCCGGACCAGATGGACGCGTTCCTGGCATCCCCGTCCGCGCGTTCGATGGCGCAGGTGCGCGACGGGCGGGTGGCGCCCGTGGTGGGCACCGAGCTCATCGCCGCGGTGTCACCGCCCACCGCGCTGTCGCTGACGTGGGGGCTCGACGAGTACGTCGAGATCCTCGCCGGCGCAGCGAGGTAGGGCGACCTAGTCGTGGATGTGCTGGGCGAGGTAGTGCTCGACCCCGACCTGCTCGATGAGGAACAGCTGCGATTCGAGCCAGTCGGCGTGCTCCTCCTCGCCGGTGAGCAGGTCCTCGAGCAGCTCGGCCGTGCCGTTGTCGCCCTTCTCCCGGGCGAGGGCGACGCCGCGGTTGTAGCGCTCGATGGCCGCCCGCTCGAGGTCGAGGTCGAGGCGGTGCTGCTCGGGGACCGTCTCGCCGACCAGCACGTTGCCCAGGCGCTGCAGGTTCGGCACGCCGTCGAGGTAGAGGATGCGCTCGATGACCTTCTCAGCGTCCTTCATCTCGTCGATGGACTCGTCGTAGTTGTGCTTGGCCAGGCGCTGGAGGCCCCAGTTCTCGCACATCTTGGCGTGGATGAAGTACTGGTTGATCGCCGTCAGCTCGGCGGTGAGCACCTCGTTGAGCAGCTCGATGATCTCCGGGTCGCCCTGCACGGCGCCTCCTCTGCGGGGATGGGGAAGGTGCGGCTCAGTGTCGCGCGGGCAGCGCGGCCTCGGCGCGGAGCAGCTCGTCGGCGACGATGGCCTCGACCACCGGACGGCAGCTCCCGCACCTGGTGGCGGCGCCGCAGCGGGCGGCCACCAGCTCCACGGTCTCGGCGCCCAGCCGCACCTCCGTGCGGATGTCGTCGTCGCGCACGGCCTTGCAGTGGCAGACGATCACCGGGCCGCCTCCACGCGCCGGGTGACGGTGGGGACCCCGGCTTCGAGCAGCCCCAGGGCGACGCTGCCGGCCACCCGGAGGTGCACGGGTCGGCGGTGCCGGGTGCCGACCACCACGCCCGTGGCACCGGATCCGGAGACCTCGAGGCGCTGCCAGAGCACGCGGTCGAGCGTGCGGGCGACCCGGCCGGCGTGCACGGGGTCGGGCAGGGCGGCGACGGCGATCCGGTCGAGGGTGTCGCCGACCTCGAGCTCGGTGCCGGCGGGAGAGGTGGACACGACGCGCGTGCGGCCGCCGAGGCGGGGCTTGGATCGGTCGGCTCGGATCGCAGGCACTGCCGGTCATGCTGCCATCGCCGCACCGTTCTTGTAAAGGGGTCCTAACGAAGATCCGTAGTCGCCCCTGTGGTGTCGGGCGGAGGACCGCTCACGGGCGGCGCCGGTGCCCGGCCGGCACGGGGATCACCAGCGGCGTACCCGTCACGGGGTCCGGGCAGATGTGGGCGTGGAGCCCGAACACGTCGGCGACGAGCGACTCGGAGATCACCTCGGCCGGCGGGCCCTCGGCGACGATGGCGCCGTCCTTCATGGCGACGAGGTGGTCCGCGTAGCGGCTCGCCAGGTTCAGGTCGTGCAGCACCAGGACCACCGTGCGCCCGTCGCGCTGGTTGAGCTCGGCCAGCAGGTCGAGCACGTCCACCTGGTGGGCGAGGTCGAGGAACGTCGTCGGCTCGTCGAGGAGCAGCAGCGACGTGCCCTGGGCGAGCGCGAGGGCGATCCACACCCGCTGCCGCTGGCCGCCGGACAGCTCGTCGACGCAGCGGTCGGCCAGCTCGGCGGTGCCGGTGGCCGCGAGGGCGGCGTCCACCGCGGCCTCGTCGTCGCTCGACCACTGGCGGAGGAGGCCCTGGTGCGGGGTGCGACCCCGTCCCACGAGGTCGGCCACCGTGATGCCGCCGGGCGCCACCGGCTGCTGGGGGAGGATGCCGAGCGAGCGCGCCACCTGCTTCGTGGGCAGCCGGTGGATGTCGTGGCCGTCGAGGACGACCGATCCTGCTCGTGGTCGCAGCAGCCGGGCGAGGCCACGGAGCAGCGTCGACTTGCCGCACGCGTTGGCGCCGACGATGACCGTGATCCGGCCGTCGGGGATCTCGATGTCGAGGTCGCGGGCGATGACCCGGTCGTCGTAGGCGAGGCAGGCGCCCTCGGCCCGCAGCCGCGCCTGACCGGCCGGAGCGACGCGGACGGCGGGCTCGTGGAGCACGGGCTCGGTGGTGGTCACGTGCACGGGGTCATCCTCCGGTTCCGGCGCGGTTGGCGCGGACGAGCAGGTGGAGCAGGTACGGCGCGCCGAGCACCGCGGTGAAGATCCCGACCGGGAGCTCGACGGGCGACAGGAGCCGGCGAGCGGCGAGATCGGCCGCCACGACGAGCAGCGCCCCGGTCGCCGCCGAGGGCAGGAGCGCGAGGGAGCGGTGGCCGACGAGCCGCCGGGCCACCTGCGGCGCCACCAGCGCCACGAAGGCGACCGGCCCCGCGGCTGCGGTGCCGACCGCGGCGAGCGCCACGGCGGTGAGCAGGAGCGCGGCCCGGGCGCCCTCGACGCGCGTGCCCAGCCCGCGGGCCGCGTCGTCGCCGAGCTCCAGGGCCCGGAGGTGGCGGCCCAGGGCCATTGCCACGGGGACGAGGACCGCGACGGCGACGGACGTCGGCCGCACGTGCTCCCAGCCGCGGGCGTGGAGGCTGCCGGTGAGCCACACCACCGCCCGCTGCGCGTCGTGGACCTCGGCCCGGGTGAGCAGGTAGGAGGTGACCGAGTGCAGCACGGCGGTGACGCCGATGCCCACCAGCACCAGTCGGTGGCCGGTGACCCCCCGTCGGTGCGCCAGCGCGTAGATGGCCACCGCAGCCAGGACCGCGCCAGCGAGCGCACCGATGGTGATCTGCGCCGTCGAGCCGCCCAGGACGACGATGGTGACCACGGCGGCCGCTGCGGCACCCGCCTCGATGCCCACGATGTCCGGGCTGGCCAGCGGGTTCCGCGCGACCCGCTGGAAGATCGCACCTGACAGCCCGAACGCCGCCCCGACCAGCACGCCGGTGAGCGCCCGGGGCAGACGGAGCGTGCGGACGATGAAGCCGGCGTCCTCTGAGCCGCCGCCCGCCAGGCCGGCCAGCACGTCGCCGATGGGGATCGGGAAGTCGCCCACCGACAGCGACCAGGCGAACGTGGCGAAGCCCACGGCGAGCAGGGCGGCGGTGACCGCCACCGCTCGCCCGTGCACCCGCAGCGACACCTCCGGGCGCGGCCACCGCAGCACCCACACGCCACCGCCGCCTGCCTCGGCCCGCCGCACGGTCGCGCTGGTCACAGCTCGGCCAGCTTCCGACGGCGGACGAGGAGCACGAAGAACGGTGCGCCGATGAACGCCGTCACCACGCCGACCTGCAGCTCGCCCGGCCGGGCGGCGACCCGCCCGACCACGTCGGCCGTCAGCAGCAGCGTGGGCGCGAGCACGATCGACCAGGCCATGACCCATCGGTGGCCGGGCCCGCAGATCGCCCGGGCGACGTGGGGGACGGTGAGCCCCACGAAGCCGATGGGCCCGGCAGCCGCCACCGCGGCGCCGGCGCACACGACCACGGCCGCCGCGGACAGGGCCCGGGTGCGCCGCACGCGCTGCCCGAGCGAGCGGGCCACGTCGTCACCGAGCGCCAGCGCGTCGAGGCCGGGAGCCGCGGCCAGGGAGAGCAGCACCCCGGCGAGGAGGAAGGGCAGGACCTGTTCGAGGACCGACGCGTCCCGTCCGGCGAGCGAGCCGACGGCCCAGAAGCGGAACTGGTCCAGGGTCGTGACGTCGATCAGCAGGATCGCCGAGGTCAGCGACGACAGCAGCGCCGCCATGGCCGCGCCGGCGAGGGCGAGCTTGACCGGCGTCGCGCCGCCACGCCCCAGGGAGCCGACCGCGTAGACGATCGCGCTGGCGATCGCCGACCCCGCGATGGCAAACCACACGTAGCCGCTGAGCGTCGTCACCCCGAGGACGTGGATGGCGACGACCACCGCCAGCGCAGCGCCCGCCTCGACCCCGAAGATGCCGGGATCGGCCAGCGGGTTCCGGGTGATGCCCTGCATGCCGACCCCGGCCAGGCCGAGCGCGACGCCGACGCCGAGGCCGATGAGGGTGCGCGGGACGCGCAGGCTGCGCACCACCAGGTGGTCGGCGTCCTGGAGGTCGGGTGCGGTCAGCGCATCCCAGATCGTGCCGAGCGGCAGGGGCTTCGAGCCGAACGCCACGGAGGCGACCACGACGAGGCCCAGCGCTCCCGCGGCGAGGACGAGCCCGCCGCCCCGCGCGCCCCTCGAGTGCAGCACCCCCCGCCGGCTCGACCGGCGGGCACGGCGGGACGGCACGTCGGCGGCGACCACCGCCCGATGATGGTAGGTATACCTAACACCGTGCAAGAGGAAGGCCGACCATCATCGGGCGCCCCCTGGACGCGGACGAGCGCCCGGGCTCACCCGGGCGCT
>DASTYO010000167.1:0-17989 GCA_035764875.1 Acidimicrobiales bacterium
GCCAACGACGACGCCCAGCTGGCCGAGCTGCGCACCCTCGGCCAGCTCACCGAGGTGGCCTGGCGCCACGACGTCCAGGTGATGATCGAGGGCCCCGGCCACGTGCCCATGCACAAGATCAAGGAGAACGTGGACCTCCAGCTGGAGGTCTGCCACGAGGCGCCCTTCTACACCCTCGGCCCCCTCACCACCGACGTGGCGCCGGGCTACGACCACATCACCAGCGCCATCGGCGCGGCCACCATCGGATGGCACGGCACGGCGATGCTCTGCTACGTCACCCCGAAGGAGCACCTCGGCCTTCCCGACCGCGACGACGTGAAGCAGGGCGTGATCGCCTACAAGATCGCGGCCCACGCCGCCGACGTGGCCAAGGGCCACCCCCACGCCCAGCGGCGCGACGATGCCCTGTCGAAGGCCCGGTTCGAGTTCCGCTGGGACGACCAGTTCAACCTGTCGCTCGACCCGGACACGGCACGGGCGTACCACGACGCCACCCTGCCGGCCGCGCCGGCCAAGTCGGCCCCGTTCTGCTCGATGTGCGGCCCGCAGTTCTGCTCGATGCGCATCAGCCACGACCTGCGCGCCGGCGCGACCGAGCACGTGGCCGAGCGCGTCGCGGCGCCCGGCCGGAAGTCGCGCTGACGCGGGCGGTCAGACCTGGTCGAGCAGCGGCCGGGGCACCCCGGGCGCCGCCGTGCGGGCGAGGATGCCGAGCGTCGCCCGCAGCGCGGACTCGGGGATGATCGGGAAGATGTCGCGCTCGCGCCAGACCGGGTCGATGTCCGACCAGTCGTAGTACGAGGTCACCATCGTCCCCTGCTCGATGGGCTCGAGCCGGTACCCGTAGATGTGGCCGATCGGCGGCTGGATCTGGCCGTCGATGGTCCAGGCGATCTCCCGGTCCTGCTCGTAGGTGACGATGCGGACCGTCACGTCGTAGAGGCCGAGCGGGAAGTCGTTGAGCGCCTCACGGTCCATGTGGACGACGAACTCGTCGCCCACCGCCGCGGCGGGCGAGCCGGTGGCCGACATGAGCATCCCGGAGGCGTCGATGGCGACGTGGCCCTCCGGGCTGCGCACGATGTCGAAGATGGCCGATGGCTCGGCCGCGATGGCGCGCTGGACCTCGATGCGTTCGGTCATGGCGGCATCCTGCCACCTGCCCGCCCCGCGTCGCGGTCGCCCGCGCCGGCGTCAGAGGACGAGGATCAACAAGACGACGACGGCGATGATCAGGGCGATGACTGCGATTGAGCGTGTGTCCATGGCGGCGTCACTACCCCCTCCGTGGAGAAGTGAGCACCGTGTGCGCTCGAGCGTCAGACGAGCCCGAGCGCGTCCATGGCCATGGCCACCTTGAGGAAGCCGGCGATGTTGGCGCCCATCACGTAGTTGCCCGGGGCGCCGTACTCCTCGGCGGTCTCGTGGCAGGTGGCGTGGATGTTCCGCATGATGTCGGCCAGACGCTCCTCGGTGTGCGCGAAGGACCACGAGTCCCGGCTCGCGTTCTGCTGCATCTCGAGCGCCGAGGTGGCGACGCCACCGGCGTTGGCCGCCTTGCCCGGCCCGAACGCCACGCCCGCGTCCTGGAAGATGCGCACCCCCTCGGGGGTGGTGGGCATGTTCGCCCCCTCCGACACGGCCACGCAGCCGTTCTGCACGAGGGTTCGGGCATCGCGGCCGGTGAGCTCGTTCTGGGTCGCCGACGGGAACGCCACGTCGCAGGCGATGTCCCAGATGCGACCGTGCTCGGTGTAGGTCGCGGCGCCACCGCGACGCTCGGCGTAGTCGCTGACCCGTCCCCGCTCGACCTCCTTGATCTGCTTGAGCAGGTCGAGGTCGATGCCCTTCGGGTCGTGCACGACGCCGGCCGAGTCGGAGCAGGCCACCACCGTGCCGCCCAGCTGGTGCACCTTCTCGATGGAGTAGATGGCGACGTTGCCGGAGCCGGACACCACGCAGGTGCGACCGTCGAGGTCCTCGCCGCGGGCCTTGAGCATCTCCTGGGCGAAGAGCACGGCGCCGTAGCCGGTGGCCTCGGTGCGCACGAGGGCACCGCCCCAGCTCACGCCCTTGCCGGTGAGGACGCCGGACTCGTAGCGGTTGGTGATGCGCTTGTACTGGCCGAAGAGGTAGCCGATCTCGCGCGTGCCCACGCCGATGTCGCCGGCGGGCACGTCGGTGTACTCGCCGAGGTGGCGGTACAGCTCGGTCATGAAGCTCTGGCAGAACCGCATGATCTCGCTGTCGGACCGGCCCTTCGGGTCGAAGTCGGAGCCGCCCTTGCCGCCGCCGATGGGCATGCCGGTCAGGGCGTTCTTGAAGATCTGCTCGAAGCCGAGGAACTTGATGATGCCGAGGTAGACGGAGGGGTGGAAGCGCAGGCCGCCCTTGTACGGGCCGAGGGCGCTGTTGAACTCCACCCGCATGCCCCGGTTGATGTGGACCTCGCCCCGGTCGTCCTGCCACGGCACCCGGAAGATGATCTGGCGCTCCGGCTCGCAGATGCGCTCGATGACCTTGTGCTCGAGGAGCTCGGGGTGCTTCGCCACCACCGGACCGAGGGACTCGAGGACCTCGCGGACGCTCTGGTGGAACTCCGTCTCGCCCGGGTTGCGGGCGATCACCTCGCTGATGACGCTCTCGAGCTTCTCGTCGATCATCGGGACCTCCACACCGGACGCGACAGGGGTGGCCCAGCGTATGGGCCACCCCTGTCTGAACCGAATCTGACGTCAGGCGGTGAAGGTGCAGGTGCCCTTGTCGAGCACGACGCGGCCATCGCCGCCCTGGGTCTGGAACACGGCCTCGCCGTCGCCGGTGCGCCACACGTTGACGGTGAGCGACTCGCCCGGGAACACCGGCGAGGAGAACCGGCCGTACATCGACGTGAACCGCGACGAGTCACCCCCGCACAGCGCGTGCAGCAGCCCGCGGCCGGTGAAGCCGTAGGTGCACAGGCCGTGCAGGATCGGACGGTCGAAGCCGCCCATCGCCGCGAACTTCGGGTCGGCGTGGAGCGGGTTGCGGTCGCCCGAGAGCCGGTAGACGAGCGCCTGCTCCGGACGGGTGGTGTAGGTGACCGACTCGTCGGGGTCGCCGTCGGGGCGCTCCCACTCGAGGGCCGGGCCGGAGTCGCCGCCCCAGCCGCCCTCGCCGCGGATGAACGCCGACATCATCTTCGTGAACAGCGGCTGCCCGTCGGAGACGAGCGTGGACGTCGACTCGGTGACGACCACCGCGCCCTTGCCCTTGTCGTAGATGCCGGTGATCTCGCTCGTGGTCTCGATCTCGCCCTCGACCGGGATCTCGCGGTGGAGGGTGATCGACTGCTCGCCGTGCACGAGCATCGCCGGGTTGAACGAGCCGATCTGGCCCATGGCGCCCGCGCCGAAGCCGAGCACGACGGCCATGGTGGGGAGCACCTTCTGCTCGACGTCCGTCGAGTTCTCGGTGGTGTACTGCAGCTCCTCGAGCGGCTCCTGGCCGGCGCCGACGCCGACGGCGTAGAGGAGGGCGTCCTTCGAGGTCCAGGACTGGCGGGTCGGCTCGCTCTTCGCGCCGACGGCATCGGGGTTGATGGGCACGGGCCTACTCCTCGTCGTAGCCGAACATGTTGGCGTTGGGCCGGGCCTCGCGCACGATGCGCTTGACGTCCTCGGCGATGGCGACCGGGTCGTCCGCCGGCATCTCGATGGTGGGGCCGCGGTGCCAGCCCTCCGAGACCGAGACCATGCGGCCGGAGACGTCGAACACCCGGCCGGTGACCTCCTTGGAGTCGGCGCTGGCCAGCCACACCACGATGGGCGAGATCCGGCGGGGCGCCATGAGCTCCTTGTCCTCCTCCGACGCCTGGCCCATGCCGAGGTTCTCGGTCATGCGGGTGAGCGCGGCGGGGGCGATGGCGTTCACCGTGACGCCGTAGCGGCCCAGCTCCTTGGCGGCGATGATCGTGAAGCTGGCGATGCCGGCCTTGGCGGCGCCGTAGTTGGTCTGGCCGACGTTGCCGTAGATGCCCGACGGCGACGAGGTGTTGATGATGCGCCCGTCGACCTCGTTGCCGGCCTTGGTCTGCTCGCGCCAGTAGGCGGCGGCGTGGCGGCTGGGGGCGAACGTGCCCTTCAGGTGCACCTGGATGACCGCGTCCCACTCGGCCTCGGTCATGTTCGTCAGCATGCGGTCGCGGAGGATGCCGGCGTTGTTGATGAGCACGTCGAGGCGCCCGAAGTGCTCGATCGCCTGGTTGATGAGGCGCTCGGCGCCGTCCCAGGAGGAGATGTCGTCGGTGTTCGCCACCGCCTCGCCGCCCATGGCCGTGATCTCGTCGACCACCTGCTGCGCCGGGCCGGCGTCGGTGCCGGTGCCGTCCATCGAGCCGCCGAGGTCGTTCACCACGACCTTGGCTCCCTGCTCGGCGAGCATCAAGGAGTGCTCGCGGCCGATGCCTCGACCAGCGCCCGTCACGATGGCCACGCGGCCGTCACAGATGCCACTCATGTGTCTGTCGTCCCTTCTCGTCTCCCCGCCGTCGTCGGTCGGGGGCGA
This sequence comes from Acidimicrobiales bacterium, assembly GCA_035764875.1. Taxonomy (GTDB): domain Bacteria; phylum Actinomycetota; class Acidimicrobiia; order Acidimicrobiales; family Salinilacustritrichaceae; genus Salinilacustrithrix. The sequence goes on from DASTYO010000167.1 coordinate 4,549, forward strand.
CCGCCGACCCTAGGTGACGACCGTCATCGCCGTCGTGGAATCGTCATGGCCGCCAACTACGCGCGCCCCCGCGCCGCGTGCCAGGGTTGGTCGCCCTATGGCTCGACGGCGACAGCTGATCTGGGTGAGCGCGCTGGCCCCGCTGGTGGCGGTCCTCATGCTCGTCGCCGCCTGGGCGATCGACACCGGGGCGGCGGGCGGGCAGGTGCTGCGCAACGTCGAGCTCGCCGGCGAGGACGTGGGCGGCATGGGCAGCGCCGACCTGCTCGAGCACGTCGAGGCCCTCGACGCGGAGATGCGCGACCGCCCCGTCCGCGTGGTCACGCCGGACGCGACGTACGAGACCACCGCCCAGGCCATCGGGCTGTCCATCGACGCCCGAGCCACCGCCGCGGCTGCCCTCGACGAGGGCCGGGACCAGGTGCTCCCGCTGCGCCCGCTCCAGTGGATCGCCGGGTTCATCGCCCCGAGCACGGTCGACGTCCGCTACGAGGTCGACGTCGAGGCCGCCCGCACCACGATCCGGGAGCTGGAGGGCGACTCGCTCGTCGCACCCCAGGAGCCGACCATCGTCTCGAACGAGGGACAGCCCTTCCAGCCCGTGCCCGGCCGAGCAGGGTCTGGCATCGACCCCGACACGCTGGCCGTCGCGCTCGTGGCCGCTGCCGAGGACGTGCCGGTCGACGAGGCGGTGGCCGTGCGCATCCGCCCCACCGACCTGGCGCCGACCCTGCCCGACAGCGCCGCCGAGGAAGCGGCGGCCGAGGCGAACGCGATGACCGAGCAGACCATCTCGGTCACCGCCGCCGAGCGCACGATCCAGCTCGTCCCCAGCGAGCTGCGCGCCCTGGCCGCCGTCCAGACCCGCGAGGACCGCATCGAGGTGTCCCTCGACGCCGAGGCGGTGCGCACCGTGCTCGAGGCGGAGTTCGCCGACCTGGAGGTGGAGGCGCGCGACGCCACGTTCTCGGTGGTGGGCGGCCAGGTCCGCATCGAGCCGAGCATCACCGGGTTGGCCTGCTGCTCCGAGGACGCCGCACAAGCCGTCGTGCAGGCCTTCGACGCCGGCGAGACCGAGGTCGCGATCGAGCTCACCGAGACCGAGCCCGAGCTCACCACCGAGGAGGCCGAGGCGATGGGCATCGTCGAGGAGGTCGGCAGCCCCGACGCCTTCGGCCCCACCACCCGGCACCCCTGCTGCCAGCCGCGGGTGTCCAACATCCACCGGATCGCCGACATCATCCGCGGCGCGGTGATCCCGCCGGGCGGCCGGTTCTCGATCAACGAGTTCGTCGGCCAGCGCACCATCGAGAAGGGCTTCGTCGAGGACGCGGTGATCTACGACGGCGTGCTCACGAAGGACGTGGGTGGTGGCGTCAGCCAGTTCGCCACCACGCTGTTCAACGCGGCGCTCTACGCCGGGCTTGAGTTCGGCGAGTACCAGAGCCACAGCCTCTACATCTCCCGCTACCCGAAGGGGCACGAGGCGACGATCTCCTTCCCCCACCCCGACCTGGTGGTGGAGAACCCCACCGAGTACGGCGTGCTGATCTGGCCGGAGTACACCGACACCTCGATCACCGTGCGGCTGTACTCCACCCGCCACATCGACGTGCAGATCGGCGAGCCGACATCGAGCCCGCAGGGCAACTGCACCCGGTGGACCACGCCCCGCACGCGCACCTGGCCCGACGGCCGGACCGAGCAGGACACCGTGTCGGCGACGTACCGCCCCGAGGAGGGCGTGCGCTGCTGAGCGCGGCCGGACATCCCCGCTGAGCAGGGACGACACCGACCGACGTTGAACCTCAGGGCATGCAGTTCGAGACGCGCATGAGCGACAGCGACGCCCTGATGTGGAACATCGAGAAGGACCCGATCCTGCGCTCCACCATCACCGCGGTCGCGGTGCTCGACCGCAGCCCCGACCGCGAGGCGCTGCTGCACCGGATCGACCGGGGGACGCGGCTCATCCCCCGCATGCGCCAGCGGGTGGTGGGGAACCCGTACTCGATCGCCCCGCCCCGCTGGGAGGTCGATCCGCACTTCGACCTGCGGTACCACGTGCGGTTCGTGCACGCCGGCGGCGCGGGCACGCTGCGCGACGTGCTCGACATCGCCGAGCCGATCGGCATGCAGGGCTTCGACCGGGCCCGGCCCCTGTGGGAGTTCGTCGTCGTCGACGGCCTCGACGAGGGCAAGGCCGCCCTGATCCAGAAGGTCCACCACGCGGTCACCGACGGCGTCGGCGGCATGCAGATGGTCATGACCATGATCGACCTCGAGCGGGAGCCGGCCGCCACCGACGAGGAGCTGCCGCCGGAGCCGGAGCCCGAGGTGCTCGGCCCGCTGGCCCGCACCGCCGACGCCATCGGCCACGTGCGCCGGCGCAACCTCGGCATCGCCCGACGGGCCGGCGGCAACCTCGCGGCCGCGGCCGGCACCGCCCTGTCCGACCCCGCCAGCGTCCTGCGGGGCGCCGCCGCCACCGCCTCCTCCGTCGGGCGCATGCTCGCCCCGACGACCGCTCCGCTCTCGCCGATCATGGCGAAGCGATCGCTGTCGTACCGGTTCCAGACGCTCACCTTCCCGCTGGCCGACCTCAAGGCGGCGGCGCGAGCAGCGGGCGGCACGCTGAACGACGCCTTCGTCGCGGGGGTCGCCGGCGGGCTCCGCCGCTACCACGAGCACCACGGCGCACCGGTCGAGGCGCTGCGCATGACGATGCCCATCAACGTGCGCACGGAGGAGACGAAGCACCTGGCGGGCAACCAGTTCGTCCCCGCCCGGTTCACCGTGCCGGTCGCCGTGGAGGACCCGACCGAGCACATGCAGGCCATCCACGAGCTGGTCGACCAGCAGCGGTCCGAGCCGGCGCTCGGCCTCCTCGAGCCGCTCTCGATCCTGCTGAACCGCCTTCCCACCACGGCGGTCACGGCCCTGTTCGGCACGATGATCAAGGGCATGGACTTCACGACCTCGAACGTCCCGGGGGCGCCGATCCCCGTGTACATCGCCGGCTCCCGCGTCGACGCCATGTTCCCGTTCGGGCCCCTCGCCGGCGTCGCCCTCAACGTGACGCTGCTGTCCCACCTCGACGAGGTGCACCTCGGCATCAACTCCGACCTCGCCGCCGTGCCCGATCCCGATGTCCTGCTCGACTGCCTGCACGAGTCCTTCACCGCGGTGCTGAAGCCGGCCTGAGCCGCGGCACCCACGCTCTCCTAGCCTGTCCTCCGTGCTGACCTGTGACGTCGCCGTCGTCGGCGCCGGCCCCGCCGGGGCCAGCGCGGCCACCAGCCTGGCCCGGGCCGGCCGCGACGTGCTCCTCGTCGACAAGGCCACCCTCCCCCGCGACAAGTGCTGCGGCGACGGGCTCACCACGCTGGCGCTGCGCCTCGCCGAGCGGCTCGGGCTCGACCCCACCAGCATCCCGTCGTGGACCACGGTCGACGCGGCCACCGTCTCCGGCCCCAGCGGCCACGCCGTGCGCTTCCCGCTGCCCGACGGGCCCGGCGCGCACGCCGCCGTCGCCCGGCGCAGCGAGCTCGACGCCGCCCTCGTCGACCTCGCCCGACACGCGGGCGCCAAGGTGCTCGACGGGCACGCCCTCGTGGGCGCCCGGGAGACCGACGACCGGGTCGTGCTCGACGTCGCCGGCGTCGGGGAGGTGCACGCCCGGTACGCCGTGGCGGCCGACGGCATGTGGTCGCCCACCCGCAAGGCGCTCGGACTGGCCGTCGAGGGCTACCGGGGCGAGTGGCATGCCTTCCGCGCCTACTTCCGCGACGTGGCCGAGGCCGCCCAGCACGGCCTGTACGTGTGGTTCGAGGCCGACCTCCTGCCCGGCTACGCCTGGTCGTTCCCGCTCGGCGACGGCTCGGCCAACTTCGGCTTCGGCATCCAGCGCGGCGGCAAGGTCGCCGTGGGCGACATGAAGCAGGTCTGGCACGACCTCCTCCAGCGGCCCGCCATCCGCGACGTCCTCGGCCCCGACGCCGTGCCCGAGGAGCGCTTCACCGCCTGGCCCATCCCGGCCCGCGTCCACGACATGCCCCGCACCGCCCGGCGCACGTTCTTCGTCGGCGACGCCGTCGCCGCCACCGACGTCATGACCGGTGAGGGCATCGGCCAGGCGATGCTCACCGGCCTGCTCGCCGCCGACGCAATCGAGGCGACGGGTCCCCACGGCGCGCGTGAGGCCACGGCCCGGTACGCGGCCGCGGTCGACCACCACCTCGTGGCCGACCACCGCATGAGCGCCCTGCTCGTGCGGGCGCTGCGGCACCGCAAGGGCGCGCGGGCCGGCATCCGGGTGGCCGGGCTGACCCCCTGGACCCGCCGGAACTTCGCCCGCTGGCTGTTCGAGGACTACCCCCGGGCCGTGGTCGCCACGCCCAGCCGCTGGCACCGCGGGGTGTTCACCGGCCCGGGCGCGTTCGCCGACCGCCCCTGACCCGAGCCACCACAGGTTCTGGCACCACCTTCCCCGGTGGCCCACCGGCGATCGTGGGGCCAGAAGCGCTCGAGGCTGCTTGACCGGCCGGTCAAGAGGCGGACAGCATGCCCGCCATGCGCACGCGACTGACCGACGTCCTCGACATCGAGCACCCCGTCATGCTGGCCGGCATGGGCGGCGTGTCCTACGCCGAGCTGGTGGTGGCGGTGTCCGAAGCCGGCGGGTTCGGCTGCCTCGGCGCCAGCACGATGTCCGACGCCGAGCTCGACGCCCAGATGGCCGAGGTCCGCTCGCGCACCTCGAAGCCCTACGGGGTCGACCTGCTCACCGCGGCCGGCGACCAGACCGAGAAGGTCGAGCGCATCATCGCCGCCGGCGCCACCGTCTACGTGGCCGGCCTCGGCGTCCCACGCGAGGTCATCGACCTGTGCCACGCCAAGGGCGTGCTCGTCATGAACATGTGCGGCAAGGTCCGCCACGCCATCGACGCCGTCGAGGCCGGGTGCGACATCGTCGTCGCCCAGGGCACCGAGGCCGGCGGCCACACCGGCCGCATCGCCACGAACACGCTGGTGCCCCTCATCGTCGACGCGGTCGGCGACCGGGTGCCGGTCGTCGCCGCCGGCGGCATCTTCGACGGCCGCGGCCTCGCCTCCGCCCTCACCCTCGGGGCCGACGGCATCTGGGTCGGCACCCGCTTCATCGCCACGCCGGAGGCGCACACCGTGGACGGCTACAAGGAGAAGCTGGTGGCCATGGCCGAGGACGACACCGTCGTCACCCGGGCCTACACCGGGAAGACGTGCCGGGTCGTCCGCACCCGCTACGCCGACGAGTTCGAGGCGGCCGGCGGCCAGCCCGAGCCGTTCCCCATGCAGGTGTTCAAGTCGATGCAGGACGGGGCCAACCACCTGGGCGCCGAGGGCTCCCCGGAGGGCCTCGACCTCGACCGCGAGTTCATGCCCGCGGGGCAGGGGGCCGGCGGGATCCACGAGCTGGTGCCCGCCGCCGAGCTGGTGGCCCGCTTCGTCGAGGAGGCCGAGCAGGCCCTCGCCCGGGCCCAGGGGGCGCTGGTCTGATCAGCCGGCGAGGCGCTGGCGGGCGGCCTTCGAGCGCTCCAGCAGGTGGGCGGGGATGGCCACGCCGTTGACGGTGGCACCCTCCCCGGACGCCGCTGCGCCGGCGCCGCTCTCGTCGGCGGCCACGGCCGTCTCCTCCGGCTGGTCGAAGGCGCCGGACTCGATGGCCCGGCGGCGCTTCTCCACCATCTCGTCGTACTGCTTCGCCGGCACGAGGTGCTCGCGGTTGATGGCACCGAGGTCGACGCCGTTGTCCCACAGCACCCGGTAGCGGATCCAGGGGTCCCAGCCGTTGACGAGGGTGACGATGCCGCCGGCGCCCTCGGGCACGCCGGGCAGCGGGGTGAAGGCGCGCACCTTCGACTTGCGCTTCAGCTCGCCGGTGTTGCCGATCTCCTCGGCGACGAGCAGGGGATCGATGTCACGTGCGGCGGGCTCGGTGGCCACCTCGGGCTCGACCAGCGTCATGCCGCCATGCTGGCACGGGGGCGGTTCCCCGGCGGAACTCCCCGGCCGCGCCCATCGGGCGATGTCCCGGAGCAGGTGGGCGTTCGCGGTCCACGGCGGCACACTGTGATCGGTCCGGCAACCACGACCGCTTCAGTTTTCTTCCCGCACACCGACGTTTTCGGGGTACCATCGGAAGCCGGACTCGTGCCGGTCGGCACGCGCCGGCCCTCGCACCGGTGTCCCCCGTCCGCTCAAGCCGCCCTGCTCCTTTGGAGGTCGTCGTTTCCGTGAGTCCCGCAGCACGCGCCACCCGCTCAGGTGAGTCCGACGAGGACATCGTCCGGCTGTACCTGAACGACATCGGGCGCCACGCTCTGCTCACCAAGGAAGACGAGGCACGCCTCGGGGCCCTGGTGCAGGCCGGTGTCGAAGCGCGCGAGCGCCTGGCCTCCGACGAGGACCTGTCCCCGTCCGAGAAGGCCAAGATGCGCCGCCAGGTGCGCGCCGGCGACCGGGCCACCGAGCAGTTCGTCAACGCGAACCTCCGCCTCGTGGTGTCGATCGCCAAGAAGTACCACCGCACCGAGCTGCCGCTGCTGGACCTGATCCAGGAGGGCAACCTCGGCCTCATCCACGCGGTGGAGAAGTTCGACCACCGCAAGGGCTTCAAGTTCTCCACCTACGCCACGTGGTGGATCCGCCAGGCCATCACCCGCGGCGTGGCCAACACCGCCCGCACCATCCGCCTCCCCGTGCACGCCCACGACCTGCTCAAGCAGATCGACAAGGCCCGCGGCATGCTCGAGTCCAAGCTCGGCCGCCCGCCCACACTCGAGGAGCTGTCGGTCGAGGTCGGCCACCCGCCGGCGAAGATCGAGGAGATCCTGGCGTCGGCCCGCATCGCCAAGTCCCTCGACGACGGCCTGTCCGACGACGGCGACATGACGCTGGGCGACCTGGCCGCCGTGGCCGAGGACGACCCCGAGGGCGACGCCGTCACCGAGGCCACCCGCGGCGACGTGCTCGCCGGCCTGAAGGGCCTCGACGAGCGCGAGCAGCGCATCCTCATCCTCCGCTACGGCCTCGACGGCCACGAGCCCCGCACGCTCGACGAGGTCGGCCGCCACTTCGACCTCACCCGTGAGCGCATCCGCCAGATCGAGGCCCGGGCGATGTCGAAGCTGCGCCACCCGGCCAACGCCGGCATCCTCGCCGACCTGGCCAGCTGACCGCCCGGCCGACGGGCCGACTCCTGCTCGATCGACGCCCCGGTCCCGTGCCGGGGCGTCGTCGCGCCCGGGCGCCTACGGGCGGTGCAACCAGGACAGCAGCTCCTCGTCGTGGAGGAGGTCCCGCACGATGCGCTGGTAGCGCTCGTCGGCGCCATCCCCCACGAGGTCGCGCCACTGCCCGGACGTGCCCCGGTGGAAGAACGCCTCCTGGTCACGCCAGATCTGGCCGGCGTTCGGCACAGCCAGGCCCGCCCGGGCTCGCATCGAGGTGAACGACGCCGCTTCCACGAGATCCCGCCAGCGGGTCTCCGCGACGTCGACATCCAACCGCTTGGCGATCCGGCGCACCTCGCCGTCGAGGTCCCGCTGGAGGTCGGCGTAGTGCACGAGCACGACGTTCGGCTCGAGTCGCCGGTCCCACGCCGCCGTGGCGTGCCGGGCGATCAGCTCCAGCCCGGCCGGGAACTCCCCGGTGGCATCCCGGTCGGTCATGTACGCCCACCACCGCTCCACCGGGTCGTCGCTCGGCGACTTGATGGGCACCTCGGCGAGGTCGTCCAGGCCGTGGGCGCTGGCCCGCAGCGCGACGACGCGCTCGTGGTCCAGGTTGGCGAAGTGGTGGTCCCAGGACACCGCGGCGTCTCGGGGGTCGCGCAGGACGCTGAGGTACGTGACGTCCTCGTGCCAGGGCAGGCCGTCGATGGGCGTGTGGCTCTTGATGAACCGGCGGTGCGGCATGGCCTCGAGGTCGGCGATGACCTCGTCGATGGGTCGGAGGAGCTGGTCGAGCCAGGGCGAGATGGACGCGATCGGCCGACCGATCTCCGTCGTGCCGAGGACGAGCATGGCGACGATGTTCTGCACCCACGTCGTGCCGCTCTTCGGCGGCGTGGTGATGACGATGTCGCCGGGGCGGTGCCGGTAGGCCGCCCAACGGCTGCTGTCGTAGACGAAGCTGCGGTAGCGCACCGGTGCCCCCTCCTCTGCCCGTGGCTCGTGCCAGTACGAACGGTACGCCTGGTGCGCCGGATGCGGGAGGGGGTCGGCCAGGCTCCCATGGGCGGAACCCGCGCGCCGGCGAAGGCTACCGACCGGTAGTGACGGCTCGGAGGAACCGCGTCCGTACGATGCCTCCCATGCCCGGCTGGAACTTCGCTGACGCCTGGGAGACGGTGGCCGAGGTGCTGCCCGACTCCCCCGCCCTCCTCCACGGGGACCTGACCCGGACGTGGGCCGACTTCGACGCTCGGGCCGACGGCGTCGCCGCCGCCCTGCTGGCGGCCGGCGTCGCCGAGGGCACCACCGTGGCCCAGTACCTCACGAACCGGCCCGAGTACCTCGAGGCGGTGTTCGCCGCGTTCAAGCTGGGCCTGCCGCCGGTGAACACGAACTACCGCTACGTCGAGGACGAGCTGGTCTACCTGTGGGACAACGCCGACACGTCGGCCGTGGTCTTCGAGGGGCAGTACGTCGAGCGGATCGAGCCGATCCGCGAGCGGGTGCCCGGGGTGCGGCTGTGGCTGTGGGTCGACGATGGCTCCGGCCCGTGCCCGGACTGGGCGAGCCCGTACGAGGACGCGGCCACGAGCGGCGCCGGGCGCACCGCCGCGCCGTGGGGACGGTCGGGCGACAGCCTCTACCTGCTCTACACCGGCGGCACGACCGGCATGCCCAAGGGCGTGATGTGGCGCAACGACGACCTGCTCCTCGTCCTCAACGACGGCGCGCCCCGGGCCCGGAAGCTGCCTGAGGACGTCGACCTCGACCGGTTGCGCGAGGTGGCGTCGACCCCTGGCATCCGCACCCTCCCGGCGTGCCCGCTGATGCACGGCACCGGCGCCTTCAACGCCTTCACCGCGCTCACCGTCGGCGGCTCGGTCGTCACCCTCACCGGGCACAGCTTCGACGCGGTCGAGTTCCTCGACACCATCCAGGACAAGCGGGTGAACAGCACCGCCATCGTGGGCGACGCCTTCGCCCGGCCGATCCTCGCCGCCCTCGACGCCGAGCCCGACCGCTGGGACATCTCCTCGCTCAAGGTCGTCGTCTCGTCCGGTGTGATGTGGAGCCAGGCCACCAAGGACGGGCTGCTCCGCCACAGCCCGAAGATGCTGCTCGTCGACACGCTGGGGTCCTCGGAGGCCATCGGGATGGCGAGCTCTGTGTCCACGGGCTCGGGCGAGCAGGCGTCGTCGGCCCGCACCGCCACGTTCACGCTCGGGCCGTCCACCAAGGTCATCGCCGACGACGGCACCGAGGTGCGGCCCGGCGACGACCTCATCGGCAAGCTCGCCATCAAGGGGCGCACGCCCATCGGCTACTACAAGGACCCGGCGAAGTCGGCGGAGACCTTCGTGCGCATCGGCGACGCCACCTACTCGATGCCCGGTGACTACGCCCGGGTGGAGGCCGACGGCACGCTCGTGCTGCTGGGTCGGGGATCGGTGTGCATCAACACCGGCGGCGAGAAGGTGTTCCCCGAGGAGGTCGAGGAGGCCCTCAAGGAGCACCCCGACGTCCACGACGCCGTCGTCGTCGGCCTGCCCGACGAGCGCTTCGGCCAGGCGATCACCGCGGTGGTGGAGCCCATGCCCGGCACGACGCCGTCGGAGGGCGACCTCATCGCAACGGTGAAGGCGCACCACGCCGCCTACAAGGCACCCAAGCGGGTGGTGTTCGTCCCGTCGCTCTCGCGGGCCGCGAACGGCAAGGTCGACTACAAGCGCTGGACGGCCCACGCCGCGGACGCGCTCGGCACCGACGCGTCCGCCTGAGCCGGGCGCGGTCCCGGCACCCGCTCGGCGTCAGGACCCGGCGGTCGCCAGGCGGAACGCGTGCACGCCCCCCGTGGCGCCGAGGGTCTCGTCGAACGCGAGGAAGCACAGCTCGCTTCCCGGCTGGTCCTTCGCGCACAGGTCCGACGACGAGGTCCCGGAGCCGATGAACAGGTGGTCGCCGACGATCGCCGGCCCCGACGAGATCGGACCGGCGAGCGGTGCCACGTGGAGCGGCAGGCCGGTCCGGGCATGGAACACCTTCAGGGTGCTGTCGAGGGCGCCGGCCGCGACGACTCCGCCGCTGTGGGCCGATGCGGCGTAGGTCGGACCGGCGATCGACTGCCACTCCACCGCCCCGGTGGCCCCGTCGAGCGCGTGGTAGTAGGGCGGCCCGCCCAGGGCGGTGCCGCCGAAGACGTCGCCTCCGCCGGTGGCCGCGGAGCCGATGAACCCGCCCACGTCGAAGTTCGGCTGCGGCTGCAGGGTGTCGGCGACCTTCGTCGACCAGCGGAGGTCGCCCGTGACCGGGTCGAGCGCGTAGTAGGCGCCGTCCTTCCGGCCGATGCCCACGGCTCGGCGGCCGTCGCCGTCGACGAAGAGGTTCGGCGTGGCGCCGAAGTCGTGGTCCTTCTGGTTGCCGGGCTCGGGCGTGAACGTCCAGCGCACCAGCTCGCGCTCGTCCTCGCAACCGCAGGCGAACCCGGACAGGTCGATGGCCGAGAGCGCCTCGACGTGGCGACCCCACAGCTCCGCGTCGTAGCCGTGGGGACAGTTGCCGGTGGCGAAGTACAGCAGGTCGTCCTCGACGTTCAGCGTGGGCGACGCCCACACGCTGGAGCACCCGGAGAGCCGGCGGCCCTCGGCGTCGACGAAGTCCCACTCCGGATCGAAGGAGCTCAGCAGTGACCCGTCGTCGAGGTCGACGGCCAGCACCCCGCCGACCATCCCGTAGCCGCCGGGCTGGTCGGCGCGGCGGTTGTGGACGTCCATCCCCACGAACACCACGCCGTCGTGGACGACCGGCGACGACTCGATCTCGGTCTCCTCGTCGAGCGGGTGGTCGTCCGGCAGCCCGAGGGCCGGGTCGGCCGCGCCGCTGCCGTGGTACGACACCCACTCGACCGCGCCCGTCGCCGCGTCGAACGCGTAGAGCCGGGGACCGGCGCCGACCACCACGAGGTCCCGGGCCTCGCGGTTCGGGGCCACGGCGGCCGACGACACGATGGGCCCGAACGGGGCTCCCGGTGCCGGCTGGGTGCGCTGGGACCACAGCAGCGTGCCGTCGTGGGCGTCGAGCGCGTACATCGTCCCGGACCAGTCGCCCACGAAGACCCGCCCGCCCTTGACCACCGGCGAGGCGGTCACCGTCGCCGGGGTCTTGAAGAACCACGCCGGCACCAGGGTCGACGCGTTCGTGGCGTCGATCGTGGGCCCGCAGTCGCCGGCGCCGTCGGCGTCGAACGTCCGCGCCAGGTCCCGGCCGTACATCGCCCACTCGCACGGCGCCTCGCTGGAGCCTCCCCGAGCGGGGCGCGCATCGGCCACCGGCGTGGCGAGGGCGGACGCAGCGACCGCGCCGCCCACGAGCACGCAGCGCCAGGGCCGGCGGCTCGCCCCTCGCATCAGGGCCGCTGCGAGCCCGGGCAGACCGACCGCACGCCCACGCCGGGATGCTCGCAGCCGCTGTCGCCGCCGGCGGCCGGTTCGACCGGGTCGGCCAGCACCACGACGCCGATGCCGTCGGGGAAGTCGAGACCGTCGTTCACCGACACCGGTGCGGACGGGTTGCCGGCGTCGTCGAACCGCACGACGTACACCTCGCCCTCCCCGCTCGCCGGCGCGACGCCCTGGATGCCCATGTCGGCGATCCAGAGCGAGCCGTCGGGTGTGACCCCGATCCCGAAGGGCGTGAAGCTGGCCAGCTGGCCGACGGGCGCGGGCACGGCCACGCCTCCGACGGGCGGACCGGCGACGTACCGCAGGAAGGTGCCGGTGCGGTCGAACTCGGCGACCTGGCCGGTGAACACCGACGACACGTAGTACGTGCCTCGACCGCTGTGGACGATGTCGGACGGCGTGAAGGTCAGGGGCCCCTGCGGGATGAACAGCGACTTGCCGGCGCGGTCCTGGTCGACCAGGCGCTCCTCGTTCTCGCACTCGGCCTCGGACGTCGGCCAGTCGGCCGTCGAGTAGCGGTAGATGCCGCCGGGGGCGACGTCGGAGGGGTCGTCGACGGCCGGGCGGTTGCTGGCCACGAAGACCCAGGCGTCGCCCCGCGATCCGGGGATCTCCTCGACCTCGACGCCCCCGGCGGTGGCGATGGCGATGTCGATCTTGCAGTGGGGGATCCGCTCGAACACGGTGCGGTCCTGCGCCGGGTCGATCGGTCCGCCGAAGTGCTCGGCCGACGGGAACCAGACGATGAGCTGGCCCGTGGCCGGCGCGTCGAACAGCTGGTCGCCGACGTCGGTGGTGACGAGGCGGCCGTCGGGGAGGACGCCGCAGCCGTAGTTCTCGGCGTTGTCCCCCTCCGTCTGGAAGCTGTCCGGCACCAGCTTGCCGACCTCGGTCGCCGACATGCTGTCGAGGTCGCGCCCGTCGAGGCGGAACACCCCCCAGCCCTGGCGGATGATGTCATCGGTGTTCTGCCCCGTGTCCTCGCCGGCGACGAACCAGGTCTCGCCCTCCGGGACGTACGGTGCGTCGCCGTGGGTGAGGGCGCAGATCTCGGCGTTGATGTCGAGGCCGTCCTCGGCTCCGCCGCCGGTCCCGTCCTCGCTGCCCGCGGCCGCGTGGATGAGGATGCGGTGCCGGGACGGGTCGTCGGCGTCGTAGACCCAGAGGTTGTTCCCCTCGCCGTTCAGCACGAACGCCTCGGGCGTCGCGGCCGGCGCCGGCGCCGCAGCGAGGAGCGCGGGTGTGAGCAGCGCGGCGGAGGCCACGGCGACCGCGGCTCGGCGGGACAGGCGCATGAGACGTCCTCTCGATCGACCCGGGCGCACCCCCCTGGTCGGCGCCCGTTGGCGTGGACTTGGACCCCGCCAGGCCCGGTTCCTGCCCAACGACGAGCGGATCTCGTGGCTGGGTGACACCTCCTGTCACCCAGCCACGGAGTTCTCCGCGACCTGGCAACGGACGTAGCCTCGCCGCCATGACGCTCAGCTTCGACGGAAAGGTCGCCGTCATCACCGGTGCCGGTGGTGGCCTCGGCCGCTCGCATGCTCTCGAACTCGCCCGCCGCGGCGCCCACGTGGGGGTCAACGACCTCGGTGGCTCCGTCGACGGGGTGGGTGGCGACAACGCCGCCGCCCAGCAGGTGGTCGACGAGATCAAGGCCGCCGGCGGCGAGGCCGTCCCCAGCTACGACTCGGTCGCCACCCCCGAGGGCGGCAAGGCGATCATCCAGACGGCCCTCGACACCTGGGGCAAGGTCGACATCGTCAT
>DASTYO010000168.1:0-4311 GCA_035764875.1 Acidimicrobiales bacterium
CTGTTCGCGGCGTGGGCCGGCGGCCAGCCCGTCTGACCCCACCCGGTTCCCGACGCGCAGATCGACGCGTGACCGTCGATCTGCGCGGTCGGAACGAGAGGATGCTCGTTCCTGACGCGCGGATCGACCACGTGACGTCGACGTGCGCGGTCGGAACGGAAGCCGGTGGCAAGGTGGCGGCCATGGGGCTCCACCCGGACATCGCCGCCCAGATCCGCCACCTGTGGGGCGTGTCGGTGCTCGACGTGCTGGCCGAGCGGGTGCCCGGCCGGCCAGCGGCCCGGGCGATCCGGCGCGACGACGTCGTTCGCACCGAGGGTGTCGTGTCCGGACCGGACGGGGCAGTCCCGGTCCGCTGGTACCGGCCCGCGGGCGGCGACGGACGGGTGCTGCCCGCGCTGGTCTGGGTGCACGGCGGGGGCTGGCGGTGGGGCAGCCTCGACATGGCCGAGGCCGAATCCGTCGCCCAGATCGTGGCTGCCACGCTGCCGGCTGCCGTCGTGTCCGTCGACTACCGCCTGGCGCCCGACCACGTCCACCCCGCCGGTCTGCGCGACGTGCGGGCCGTGCTGGACCACGTGCTCGACGACGCCGACGCCCTCGGCGTCGACGCCCGGCGGGTGGCGCTCGGCGGCGGGTCGGCCGGCGCCCACCTCGCCGCGCTGGCCGTCCTCGACGGCCCGCCGGAGCGCCGGCCCGCGGCGCTGTGGCTCGCCTACCCGGTGACCGACCCGGTGGAGGGCCCCTTCGAGGATCGGCACCCCGACTGCCCGGAGGCCATCTGGACGGGGCGGGACGTCATCGGCGGCATGTTCGACACGTACCTGGGTCCTGGCGGCCCCGACCGGGGCGAGCCCCGGCTGGCGCCCACCCGGCATCCGGCGCTCGCGACGTTGCCACCCACGCTGGTGACGCTGGCCGAGGTCGACGGGCTGCGCCCCCAGGCGGCCGCCTTCGCCGCTGCCGCTCGCGAGGCCGGTGTCGACGTGGCGGTCCACGAGGTGGACGGCGTGCTGCACGGCTACCTCGACACGGTGGGCGAGGAGCCGCTGGCCGACGCCGCCGTCGCCCGCCACATCTCCTGGCTGCGGGCCCGACTCGACGTGGGAGGTGCGGCAGGGAATTAGTAAGATCTGGATAGGGGAAATCCCTGCCCCGCCGCACGCCCACCACTGAAGGGGAGAGCCCTGTGGCTGTCACCGACCTCGACCTCGGCAAGTACAAGCTCGGCTGGTCCGACGCAGAGGACTACGTCTTCAAGCCCAAGCGCGGCCTGAACGACGAGATCATCCGCGAGATGACGTGGATGAAGGGCGAGCCCCAGTGGATGATCGACTTCCGCATGAAGGCCTACCGCCACTTCCAGAAGCGGCCGATGCCCAACTGGGGCGGCGACATGTCGGAGATCTACTTCGACGACATCTACTACTACATCAAGCCGACCGACAAGCAGGTCGACGCCTGGGACGAGCTGCCCGACTCGGTCAAGCAGACCTACGAGAAGCTGGGCATCCCCGAGGCCGAGCGCAAGTACCTCGCCGGCGTCACCGCCCAGTACGAGTCCGAGGTCGTGTACCACAAGAACCGGGAGGACCTCGAGAAGCAGGGCGTCCTGTTCACCGACATGGACACGGCGCTGCGCGAGTACCCGCAGCTGGTGAAGCAGTACTTCGGCACCGTCATCCCGCCCGGTGACAACAAGTTCGCCGCGCTCAACTCCGCCGTCTGGTCCGGGGGCTCGTTCATCTACGTCCCGCCGGGCGTCGAGGTCGAGATGCCGCTGCAGGCGTACTTCCGCATCAACGCCGAGAACATGGGCCAGTTCGAGCGGACGCTGATCATCGCCGACGAGGGCTCGAAGGTGCACTACATCGAGGGGTGCTCGGCGCCCACGTACACCACCGACTCGCTGCACTCCGCGGTGGTCGAGATCGTGGTGAAGCCCAGCGCCCGGGTCACCTACACCACCATCCAGAACTGGTCGAACAACGTCTTCAACCTGGTCACCAAGCGGGCCCGGGTCGAGGCCGAGGGCCACATGGAGTGGATCGACGGCAACATCGGCTCCCGCCTCACGATGAAGTACCCGGCCGTGTGGCTCGTGGGCCCGAAGGCGTCGGGCGAGGTGCTCTCGGTGGCCTACGCCGGCGAGGGCCAGCACCAGGACACCGGCGCGAAGATGGTCCACGCCGCCCCCGAGACGACGTCGAAGATCGTCTCGAAGTCCATCTCCAAGGACGGCGGCCGGACCTCCTACCGCGGCCTCGTGCGGGTCGAGGACGACGCCTACGGCTGCAAGAGCCACGTGCAGTGCGACGCGCTGATCCTCGACGAGGACTCGGTCAGCGACACCTACCCCTACATGGAGGTCGGCGCCCGCGACGCCAACGTCGGCCACGAGGCCACGGTCTCCAAGGTCGCGGACGAGCAGCTGTTCTACCTGCGCAGCCGCGGCCTCACCGAGGAGCAGGCCATGGGCATGATCGTGAACGGCTTCATCGAGCCGGTCACCCGCACGCTGCCCATGGAGTACGCCGTCGAGTGGTCCCGCCTGATCGAGCTCCAGATGGAGGGCTCGGTCGGCTGACCCGGTCGCTCAGCGGAGCAGCGCGTCCACCACGCGCTGCTCCGTGAGGCCTGCCGGCGGGAGCCGCTCCAGCAGCTCCCGCCACCGGTCGCCCTCGGGCGATGCCAGCACGCCCCGGCCCACGGTCCGGGCCTCGTCATCGCGCCCGGCGCCGGCCAGCGCGACGGCGGCCCAGAACGCGAACTCCTGGTTGTCGGGGTGCGCGGCGAGCACCTCGTCGTAGATCGCCACCGCGTCCTCGGGGCGGCCGGCCGCGAGCAGCGTCTCGGCCTCGTCGACCCGCGCGTACGCCTCGGCCAGCGCGGCCAGCCGCCGCAGCTCGGTGAGCGGGTCGGGGTGGTCCTCGACCCGGACGTCGACCACGATGCCGTGCCCGGAGCGGTCGGCGGGGGCGCCGGACGCCACGATCATCGCCGCCGACTGGCGTCCGCGGATGTCGCCGCCCGCCTCCTCGGCCGCGTCGAGAGCGGCGGCGAGGCGAGCCCACAACGGCCCTGCGGCGGCGAGGTAGGCCTCGGCCATCGCCTCGGGCACGCCGGGCGCCAGCATCATGTTCGCCTGGGCGGCGAAGCCGTCGCCGACCACCTGGCCGGCCTCCCGGATGCAGCGCTCGCCGGTGTGGGCGGCCGCGGCTCCGATGGCGTCGATCACGCCCACCTGCCGCATCTCGGCTCCCGGGTCGGCAGCGAGCACGGCGGCCAGCGCCGAGGGGCGGTATCGCCGGCCCGCAGCCGGGCGAGCGCGTCCGGACCATGTGCCACCTCGGCCATGGCCTGCGTGGCGACGGCGCCGACGCCCGGCTCGGCCCAGGGGACGATGGCCCCGGTTCCGAAGAAGTGCGACTGCACCGCGACGCCGAGCTGGCCGGTGTCGGGGCAGCGGGCGACGATCGAGTACGTCATGCGGGCGAGTCTGCCAGTGTCCGGCTGCGCAAGATCCGCGTCCAGCTCCGAGGAGCTGGACGCGGATCCTGCGCACCCTCCGGGATCAGGTGAGCTCGGTGACGGACTCGGTGGCGGCGTCGACCGCAGCCGCCGAGTAGCGCATCGGGCGGAGCTGCATGGACGCCCATGCGTCGAGCTGGTCGAGGTGGTGCGGTGATCGGCTGTCGCCCGACACGCCATGGGGCACCACCCAGGCCGAGCGGTCCCAGTCGCCGACGTCGAACACGTAGCGGGCCACCTGGGCGTTCGATGCGTCCGTCGACGGCGGTGCGGTCGACGTCGCCCACACGCACTCGTTGTCGCCGCCCAGCTCGAGCGCCGGCGGCACCTCGAGCTGGCCGGCGAGGTCGGGCCGCAGGGCGAGCAGCGGGTGGGCCCAGCGGGAGCGGTGCACCGCCCCCCAGCGCCACCGTGCGGGGACCGGGCCCTGCGACAGCTCCAACGAGCGGACGGCGAAGCGCAGGGCCGACGTCAGCACGTCGGTGCTGACCAGCGACGCGTCGTCGAGCCAGAACGCCATGCGGGCGTTCACGAAGCGCAGCGTCTGATGCAGGCTCGGGCCGGGCACCTCGGGGAGCCGGTCGTGCACGAGCCCGAGCTCGTGGCACAGCAGCCGGACGAGCTCGGCTCGCACGGTCCCGACGAGGGCGGCGGCGGGGGAGTCGGCGTCCATGTGGCCGTCCCACCCGCCGAGCAGCCCGAGGGCTCGTGCGTCGCCCAGCGTCGGCGTCGCCTCGTCGAGGAGGCGCTGGGCCAGGCTGGCCGCGACGCCGGAGTGGG
>DASTYO010000169.1:0-13240 GCA_035764875.1 Acidimicrobiales bacterium
GCGCGCACGATCGTGGCGAAGTTGTCGTCGGCGAGGACCATGTCGGCGGCCTCGGTCGTCACGTCGGTGCCGGCGATGCCCATGGCCACGCCGATGTCGGCGGACTTGAGCGCCGGCGCGTCGTTCACGCCGTCGCCGGTCATCGCCACGATGCGGCCGTCGGCCTGGAGGGCGTCGACGATCCGCAGCTTGTGCTCCGGCGAGACCCGGGCGTACACGGACACGTCGCGGACGGTCTCGGCGAACGTCGCATCGTCGAGCGCCTCCAGCTCGGCGCCGGCGCGCACCGGCGCGCCCGGCTCGACGATGCCGAGGTCGGCGGCGATGCGAACGGCCGTGACGGGGTGGTCGCCGGTGATCATGATCACCCGGATCCCGGCCGCCTGCGCCTCGGCCACGGCGTCGCGAGCCTCGCTGCGGGGCGGGTCGATGATGCCGACCATCCCGAGGTGGACGAGCTCGTGCTCGACCGACTCGTCGGCCTCCGGGGCCACGTCGACCCCGAGCGGCCGGTAGGCGACGGCGAGGGTCCGCAGCGCGAGCCCGGCCAGGCGGTCGACCGCGGCCAGCACCTCCTGGCGCCGTTCGTCCGTGAGCGGCCGGATCTCGCCGGCCACGCGCTCGTGGGTGCACCGGGAGAGCAGCACGTCGGGCGCACCCTTGGTGACGACGGAGATCTGCCCCGCCCGCTGCACGTCGGCCTCGAGGGTCGTCATCAGCTTGCGCTCGGAGGTGAACGGCACCTCGCCGACCCGCTCGAAGCGCTCCCGGCGCGCCGCGGTGATGCCCAGCTTCTGCTCGGCGACCAGGAAGGCGGCCTCCGTGGGGTCGCCCTGGATCTCCCAGCCGCCGTCGCCCTCACGCAGCACGGCGTCGTTGGCCAGGCTCCCGCCGGCCAGCACGAAGGCCACCTCCTCGGCCAGCGCCGGGTCGACGAGGGGCCGGCCGTCCACCGAGAGCTCGCCCTCGGGGACGTAGCCGGAGCCGGACACGTCCACCTCGCCCGAGGGCGTCACCACCTTCTCGATGGTCATCTGGTTGCGGGTGAGCGTGCCGGTCTTGTCGGAGCAGATCACCGACGCCGACCCGAGGGTCTCGACCGACGACAGGCGCTTCACGATGGCGTGCTCGCGGGCCATGCGCTGGACACCGAGGGCGAGCACCACCGAGAGGATCGTGGGCAGGCCCTCGGGCACGGCGGCCACGGCGAGCGACACGCCGACCAGCAGCACGTCGACGTAGTCGGACGCTCCGTGCAGGTCGGCGGTCGAGAGGATCGTCCCGACCACGACGACCGCGATGGCGATCACCGCCAGGCCGAGCATCCGCCCGACGAGGTCGACCTCCCGCTGCAGCGGCGTCCGGTCCGACGCCGTGCGCCCGAGCAGCCGGGCGATCGTCCCCATCTCCGTGGCCATGCCGGTGGCGGTCACCACGGCACGCCCTCGTCCCCGGGTGACCGCCGTGCCCTGGAACACCATGGCGACCCGGTCGCCGAGCGCGGCCGCGGCCTCGACGGGCCGGGTGTCCTTGAGCTCGGCCTGGCTCTCGCCGGTGAGGGACGCCTCGGCGACCATGAGCGAGGCGGCGTGCAGCAACCGCGCGTCGGCGCCCACGGCGTCGCCCTCCGCCAGCACGAGGACGTCGCCGGGCACCAGCTCCGCCGAGGCGACGCGCCGCTCCTCGCCGTCGCGCACCACGGTGGAGCGGGCCTCGGTCATCCGCTGGAGCGCCGCCACGGCTTGCTCGGCCCGCGCCTCCTGGACGTAGCCGAGCACCGCGTTCAGCACGACGATGACGCCGATCACCAGCGCCTCGAACGGCACGCCGTCGTACCCCTCCACGGCCCAGGCGGCGAGTGAGACGGCGACCGCGCCGATGAGCAGGTAGATGAGCGGATCGGCGAACTGGCGGGCGATCTTGCGCCACGTGGGCACGGGTGGCGCTTGGTCGAGCACGTTGGGACCGTGCGTCGCCAGGCGCCGGGCGGCCTCCTCGGCGGTCAGGCCCCGTTCGGGGTCGACGCCGAGCAGGGACGCGACGTCGGCCGCCGGGCGGGCCCACGGCGGCGGAGCGGTGGCTGCGTCAGCCGGCCCGGACGCGGCAGCGGCAGCGGACGGCGAGGTCACCGCCGGCCTGGCGCACGTCGAGCTCGTCGACCAGCGCCTGCACGATGAGCAAGCCGCGGCCGCCCTCTCGCAGGGGATCGTCGAGGTCCCACCGGCGGGCACCGTAGCCGTCGGCCGCCGTGGTGTTCCGCACGTCGAGCACGACCTCACCGTCCTCACAGGCAGCGCGGACGTTCACCGTGGCCGCACCGTGGGGCGAGCCGTGCACGGCGTTGGTGGTGAGCTCGCTGAAGACGACCGTGAGGTCGTCGGCGACGTCATCCTCCACGCCGAGGGCGCGCAACCACCCGGAGAAGTCGTGGCGCGGCCCGGGCAGCGCGTCGACGCGAGCCGGGAAGGTGACGACGAAGGTCCGGGGACCGATGTCGTTCCGCTGCGGGTTGCTGGGCATGCGGGCGTTCTCGGGGGGTCGGCGTGCATCGCCAGGAAGCCCCGGCGACGGCTGCCCCTACCCGGCGCCCCGCCCGGGTATGTCCAGATCGGCGCGATCCGGCCCACTCAGGACGAAGCCAACCTGCTCGCCTGCATGATCACCATGTCTGCGAGGGCGTCGGTCTCGGTCCCGAGGTGGCGCACCACGTCGTCGAAGGTGATCACGCCGTGCGGGCGGTCGTCCTCGTCGACGACGGGCAGGCGCCGCACGACGTGCTTGGCCATGATCGACACGGCGTCCGACACGTCGGCCCGCAGCGACACGGTGGCCACGTCCCGGGTCATCACCGGCTCGACGGTGACGTCGGCCGAGCGACCCTCGCCCATCCCGCGGACCGCGACGTCCCGGTCGGTCACGATGCCGGCCAGGTAGCCGATCTGGTCGAGGACGAGGACGCTGCCGACGTTGCGGTCGCGCATCAGCCGCGCCACCTCCCCCAGGGTCGTCGTCGTGGCGCAGGTCACCGCCGGGGTGTGCATGAGCTCGCTGACCTTCATGGCCGTCCTCCTGTCACGTGGCATCCGAGCGGTCGCCGCCTCCTCCACTGTCCTCCAGGGCCGCGGCGATCGCCGCGAGCAGCGCCGCTTCGGTCAGGGGCGGGTCCACGACGACGCACCCGTCGTAGTCGTCGGGGTGGCGCTCGACGAGCGACCGCGGCACCTCCACGACCACCGGCGTCCCCGGGAGCCGTTGGCGGAGGGCCCGCAGCGCCTCCAGGTTCCGGTGGTCGCTGCGGCGCAGCGCGTGCACGACCACGTCGGCCTGCTCGGCCGCCCCGCATCCCTGGCCGGCCGCGAGGGTGCAGCGCTGGCCGGACCCCTCCGGCCCCGGGCAGCACGCCGTGGTGTAGCCGGCACGCCGCAGGACGGTGGAGATGAGCTCCCGATCACCCCACTCGGTGGCTTCGACGAGCACCCGTACCTGGCCGCCACCGGCCCAGGCGTGCTCGCCGACGAGCCCGGGCACGGCTCACCCCTCCCCGGTCCCGGCGCCCAGCACGTACAGGTAGAAGAAGGTGCACCCGTCGGTGGCGGTCGCGTCGACGTCGTGCTCGACGCCGTCGGGGACGTGCACGTAGCTGCCCGGGCCGACCTTCGAGCCGAGGATCTCCGCGCGCCCCTCCACGACCCACATGTGGTGGTGGTGCCGACGGTGGGTGTGCGCTCCGAGGCGGTGCCCCGCGTCCACGCGCATCACGCCCGCCTTGGAGACCCCGTCGGTCCAGACGGGGCGGTGGCACACGCCGGCCAGCTCGCCCAACGGCTCTTCCTGGATCGCTGCCAGTGCCGCCGCGTCGAGCACCACGGGCAACCTGCGGGTGTCGGTGGTCATGCAGGCAGCGTCAACGATCGTGCCAGGAGGGGCAAGGGTCCTCAGACCCTTGTCGGCCCGGCGGCGCCACCCGACGATCGACGCAGATGAGGAGGGCCCCATGAACCCGACCGCGCCCACGCACCCGCCGGCCGCCCACCCGCCCGGACCCGTCGTCGTCAGCACCGGTGCGCCGGTCGAGCAGCCCGTCGCCCGCACGATCGTCGACCTGTTCCTCGACGATGTCCGCAACGGCGCCGACCGGCCGGCGCTGCGCTGGCGCACCTCCGACGGGTGGCGCGCCCAGACGTGGGGTGAGTACGGCGACGCGGTGTGGGACCTCGCCAACTCGCTGATCTCGCTCGGCGTCGAGGCCGGCGACCGGGTGGCGATCGCCTCCGCGAACCGCCCGGAGTGGCACATCGCCGACATGGCGACCATCGCATCGGGGGCGGTGAGCGTGCCGCTCTACCCCACCAGCACGTCGAGCCAGATGTCGTACGTGCTCGGGCACTCGGGCGCGAAGGTGTGCATCGTCGACTCGCCGGCCCAGCTCGCCAAGGTGCTGCTGCGAGCGCCCGAGCTCGAGCACCTGCAGCACGTCGTGGTGATCGACGACGTCGGAGGCCTCGACGGCGGCTTCGTGACCACCTGGGCCGCCGCTCGCACCCGGGGCGCGGCCGTCCGGGCCCGGGACGGCTCCCGTCACGTCGACGAGCGGCTCGCCGGCATCGACGTCGGCGACCTCCTGACCATCGTGTACACCAGCGGGACCACGGGTCCGCCGAAGGGCGTGATGCTGTCGCACGGCAACGTCATCGAGACGATCCGCAGCATCACCCAGCTCGTCTCCATCGGCCCGGACGACCGCTTCTTGTCGTTCCTGCCGCTCAGCCACATCGCCGAGCGCACGGTCAGCCACTTCGGCCAGATCGTCTCCGGCGGGGAGACGTGGTTCGCGCGATCGCTGCAGACCGTGCCCGAGGACCTGCCGGCGTGCCGCCCCACCGTGTTCTTCGCCGTGCCCCGGCTCTGGGAGAAGTTCCGTGACGGGATCACCGCGCAGGTGGCGGCACAGCCCCGGCCGGTGCGGCAGGCGTTCGAGCGGCTGGTCCAGACCGGTCTGCGCGTGGTGGACCACCAGCAGGACGGTGCGCCCCTCGCCGTCTCCGACCGCCTCGCCCACCTCGCGCTCGACCAGACCCTCGGGCGGGCGCTGCGCCACAAGGTCGGCCTCGACCAGGCGCACATCCTCGTCTCGGCGGCGGCGCCGATCCACCCCGACCTGCTGCGGTGGCTCCACGCCGTCGGCCTGCGGGTGGCGGAGGTGTACGGGCAGACCGAGGACTGCGGCCCGAGCACGGTGAACCCGCCGGACCAGATCCGGATCGGGACGGTGGGCCGGCCGATCCCCGGCGCCGAGGTCCGGATCGTCCCCGACGGCGAGATCCTGGTGCGCGGCCCGAACGTGGGCCTGGGCTACTACCGCAACCCGGAGGGCACCGCGGAGCTCCTCGACGAGGACGGCTGGATGCACTCGGGCGACCTCGGGGTCCTCGAGCCGGACGGCTACCTGCGGATCACCGGCCGGAAGAAGGACCTGATCGTCAACGCCGCCGGCAAGAACATCGCGCCGCAGCCCATCGAGCTCGAGCTGCAGGCGGCCCCGGTGATCGCACAGGCGGTCGTCGTCGGGGACGGGCGCCCGCACCTCGTGGCGCTGCTCACCGTGGACGCCGACGAGGTGGCGGGGTGGCCGGGCAAGGCGCACCTGCGCGCCGACCCGGTCGCCCGGGCGTCGGACCCGGACGTCCT
This sequence comes from Acidimicrobiales bacterium, assembly GCA_035764875.1. Lineage (GTDB taxonomy): Bacteria > Actinomycetota > Acidimicrobiia > Acidimicrobiales > Salinilacustritrichaceae > Salinilacustrithrix. The sequence goes on from DASTYO010000169.1 coordinate 5,689, forward strand.
CGCCGCGATCGAACAGGCGGTGGACGCGGTGAACGCGACGAGGGCGCCGGTCGAGCAGATCAAGCGCTGGCGCGTGCTGCCCGAGGACCTGACCGTCGACGAGGGTGAGCTCACGCCGACGTTGAAGGTGCGGCGCGCCGCGGTGGTGGCGCGCTGGGCGGAGCTGGTCGAGGAGCTCTACGCCGCACGGCGGTGACCGGCCGCCGGGGACGAAGGACCCTGGCTCCCCCCGCTGCGGTGCGCGCACCGTGACCGGGAGGAGGTGCGGCGATGGACCCGCGAACGCCCGAGGCGGCTGACCGCCTGTCCGACTCCGACGCCATCATGTGGCGGATCGAGTCGGACCCGGTGCTGCGCAGCCCGATCCTCGTGATCGGCCTGCTCGGTGCCACGCCGACACGGGACGAGGTCGTGGCGGCGTTCGCGCACGCCGCCACCGTCGTCCCCCGCCTGCGCCGACGGGTGGTGCCCGATGGCGTCGTGACCGGTCGCCTGCGCTGGCAGGACGACCCCGACTTCCACGTCGAGGCGCACGTGCGGGTCCGGCGTCTGTCGGGACGGGCGGGGATCGACGCGGTGCTGGGCATCGCCGAGGAGGACGCCGCCGCTGCGTTCGACCCGGCCCGCCCGCCCTGGACGGCCACACTCGTCACCGGCCTGCACGGTCACCGCTCGGCGCTGGTGCTCCGGTTCCACCACTCGATCACCGACGGCGTCGGCGGCGTGCAGCTCGCCGACGTGCTGTTCGACGCGGTGGGCGGCCCCCCACCGCCGCCCGCCGAGACCGCTGCTGCGAGCCCGCGCGTCGGCCCGCCGCCCGACCTGCTCCGCCTCGCCGCCGAGGCCGGACGCACCGCGCTCGCCGCCGCCCGCGACCCCCGCGCCGCGGCACGGGAGGCGGCTCGCACCGCCCGGTCGATGCAGAAGCTCCTGAGCCCGGCGAGCGAACCGCTCTCTCCGGTGTGGCACGGGCGCAGCATCGAACGCCGCCTGTTCGTGACCGAGGTGCCGCTCGGCGCCTTGCGCGACGCCGCGCACCGATGGGACGTGACGATCAACGACCTCTTCCTGGGCACCGTCGCCGGCGCCCTGCACGCCTACCACCGCGACCACGGCCACGAGGTCCCCGCGCTGCGGTTCACCATGCCGGTCAACCGCCGCACCGACGGCGATCCGGCCGCCGGCAACCGCTTCACCCCCGTGCGCTTCGTCCTCCCCATCGACGAGCCCGACCCCCGACAGCGGGCGCGCATCGCCCGCAACCTCTGTCGCTCGTGGCTCGCCGAGCCCTCCATGGGGTTCACCGACCTGCTCGCCAGCACGCTCAACCGACTGCCGACGCCGGCGCTCACCGGCGTGTTCGCCGGGATGCTGCGCAACGTCGACGCCGACGCGTCGAACGTGCCGGGGATCCAGGTGCCGATGGCCTTCGCCGGGGCGCCCCTCGACCGCCTCTGGGCGTTCGCGCCGCCCGCCGGCGCGGCGATGAGCGTCACCCTCCTCACCCACGTCGACGTGGGCTGCCTCGGCATCCTCGCCGACACGGCGGCGGTGCCGGACCCGCACGCGCTCGCCCGTCACCTCGAGGAGGCGTTCGAGGCGGCGGTCGCCAGCGACGAGCTCGCGGGAGCGGTGCGGTGAGCCCCCTGACCGTCGACCGGCTCACCGCCCTCGACCAGGCGTTCCTCCAGATGGAGCGACCGGGGCTGCCGATGCACGTCGCCTCCGTCGGCACCTTCGACGCCGGCCCGCTGCTCGACGAGCACGGCGGGCTCCGCGTGGACGACGTCGTCGCGCACCTCGAGGCGCGAGCCGGGCTGCTCCCCCGACTGCGCCAGCGCGTCTGGGAGCCGCCGGGCGAGATCGACCACGCGTGCTGGGTGGACGACGAGGACTTCGACATGCGCCGGCACGTCGACGTCGTCGCCGTGCCCCCGCCCGGCGACGAGCGCGCCTTGCGGGAGGTGGCTGCATCGACGTTCGCCGAGCTCCTCGACCGCGCGCACCCGCTGTGGCACCTGCGGTTCGTGACCGGTCTCGAGGGCGACCGAGTCGCGCTGATCCAGCGCACGCACCACGCCATGGTGGACGGCATCTCCGGCGTCGACGTGGCGGCCGTGGTGCTCGAGCTGTCTCCCGACGGGACGCCCGTGCACGTGCCGGGCCGCCCGCCCGTCACCGCCCCCACCGTGGTCGAGGAGGTGGAGGAGCTCCTCGCCCGGGCCGCCCGCGCTCCCGCCGCCGCGCTCGCCACCGTCGGCCACGCGCTGACCCATCCGGCCGAGGCCCTCCGTCGTGGGCGCGCGCTCGCCGACGCGCTGGCGACCGTGCTCGGGGACGGCCTGACCGCGCCGACCTGCTCGCTCAACGTCCCGGTCGGCGATCGACGGGAGCTGGTGTGGGTGCGCACGAGCCTGCCGGCGCTCAAGGCCGCCGGGCGCGAGCACGGGGCGACGGCGAACGACGTGCTGCTCGCCGCGATCGCCGGCGGCCTCCGCGCCCAGCTGGTGCACCGCGGCGAGGTGATCCCCACCGATTGCGCCCTGAAGCTGCTCGTGCCGGTGTCGCTGCGCAGCCAGGACGAGCGCGGCGCGCTCGGCAACCGGGTCGCCGCCTACCTGCCCGCGCTGCCCGTCGGCATCGGCGACCCCGTCGCCCGGCTCCAGGCCACCGCCGCCACGATGCGACGGCTCAAGGGGCACCACGAGGACCAGGTGTCCGACGTCCTGCTCCGCCTCGCCGACGCGCTGCCCGTGGGGCTGTCGGCGGCGATCGCGCGCACGGTGGACCACCAGCGCTTCGTGAACGTCGTGGTCACCAACGTGCCCGGACCCCCTGTGCCCCTCTACCTGCTGGGCGCCCGGATGCTGGAGGCGTTCCCCATCGTGCCCCTCGGCGGGAACCTCTCCGAGGAGGTCGCGATCCTCTCCTACGAGGACGCCGTGACCATCGGGATCACGATCGATCCCGACGCCTGCCCGGACGTCGACGTGTTCGTCGACGGCCTCGAGCGCAGCCTCCGGCAGCTGGGGGTGGCGTGATGCGGGCGGCGGACGCCGAGCGCTGGGTGCAGGCCCGGCAGGCGCTCGACGGCCTGCCGGGTGGGCGGGGGTTGAACATCGCCCACGAGGCGGTCGACCGCCACCTCGGTACCGACCGCGAGCACCGCACGGCGATCCGCTGGCTGGGACGGAACGGCGAGCGCGACGAGCTCACCTACCACGACCTGGCCGAGCGCACGGCGCGCTTCGCCAACGTGCTCGAGGACCTCGGCGTCGCCGCCGGCGAGGCCGTCTTCGCCCTCAGCGGCCGGGTACCGCTGCTGTACGTCGCCGCCCTCGGCACGCTCAAGCGGCGGGCCGTGTTCTCGCCGCTGTTCGCAGCGTTCGGCCCCGAGCCGGTCCGCACCCGGCTCCAGATCGGACGGGGCCGGGTGCTCGTCACCACCGAGGTCCAGTACCGACGCAAGGTCGCGGCCCTCCGAGACACGCTCCCCGACCTCGAGCACGTGCTCCTCGTGGACGTCGACGCCGCCGTCGCACCGCCGGGCACGCGCTCGCTGCCGGCGCTGCTCGAGGCTGCGTCGCCTTCGTACGCGATCGGACCGACCGATCCCGAGGACCGGGCGCTGCTGCACTTCACCAGCGGCACCACCGGGACGCCGAAGGGGGCGGTGCACGTGCACGAGGCCGTCGTGGCCCACCACGCCACGGGGCCGGCGGCGCTCGACCTGCGCGACGGCGACGTGTTCTGGTGCACCGCCGATCCCGGCTGGGTCACCGGCACGTCCTACGGCATCGTGTCGCCGCTCACCCACGGCCTCACCGTGGTGGTCGACGAGGGCGACTTCGACGCCGAGCGCTGGTACGGGATCCTGCGCGACGAAGAGGTGGACGTCTGGTACACGGCCCCCACCGCCGTGCGCATGCTCATGCGGGCCGGGGCGGACGTGGCGCCGCGCGACCGGCTCGAGCACCTGCGCTTCGTCGCGAGCGTCGGCGAGCCGCTCCATGCCGAGGCGGTCGCGTGGGGCACGGAGGCCCTCGGGACCCCGATCCACGACAACTGGTGGCAGACCGAGACCGGCGGGATCATGGTCGCCAACGGGCCCGGCCAGGAGATCCGCCCGGGCTCCATGGGCCGGCCGGTGCCCGGCATCGAGGCCACGGTGCTGGCCCTCGACGAGCACGGCGAGGTGCGGCGCACCACGGACGGGGACCCGGTCGAGTGCGGCCCGGACGAGACCGGCGAGCTCGCCCTGCGGGCCGGCTGGCCGTCGATGTTCCGGGGCTACCTCGACCAGGAGGCCCGCTACCAGCGGTGCTTCGTCGACGGGTGGTACCGCTCGGGCGACCTGGTCCGCCGGGACGCCGACGGGTACCTCTGGTTCGTCGGGCGCGGCGACGACGTCATCAAGACGGCGGGGCACCTGATCGGCCCGTTCGAGGTCGAGAAGGTGCTGCTCGAGCACCCGGCCGTGGTCGAAGCCGGCGTGATCGGCGTGCCGGACGAGGTGGCCGGCGAGGTCGTGAAGGCGTACGTGTCGCTCGGCCCGGGGCACGAGCCCAGCCCGGAGCTGCGCCGCGAGCTGCTCGGCCACGCCCGGGCGCGCCTGGGGCCCGCCGTGGCGCCGCGGACGATCGAGTTCGACCAGGACCTGCCGAAGACCCGAAGCGGCAAGATCATGCGCCGCCTGCTCAAGGCCCGGGAGCTGGGCCTGGAGGAGGGCGACACGTCCACCCTGGAGGTGACCCGGTGACCGGCCTCGACGGCGCCCACGCCACGCACCTGCTCGAGCAGATGCTGCGGGTCCGGCGCATGGAGGAGCGCTGCGCGGAGCTGTACACGCAGACCAAGATCCGAGGGTTCCTCCACCTCTACGTCGGTGAGGAGGCGGTGGCCGCCGGGATCCTCGAGAACCTGGGCCCGGACGACGCCGTCGTCGCCACGTACCGCGAGCACGGCCACGCCCTGCTCAAGGGCACGCCGATGACCGCGATCCTCGCCGAGATGTACGGGGTCGCCGAGGGCTGCAGCGGCGGGCGAGGCGGCTCCATGCACCTGTTCGACGCCGCCAACCGGGTCTACGGCGGCAACGCGATCGTGGGCGGCGGTCTGCCGGTGGCCGTGGGGCTCGCCCTCGCCGACAAGCTCGCCGGCCGAGACCGCGTCACCGCCTGCTTCTTCGGCGAGGGTGCCGTCGCCGAGGGCGAGTTCCACGAGTCGATGAACCTGGCGGCGCTCTGGGACCTGCCGGTGCTGTTCTGCTGCGAGAACAACCTGTACGCCATGGGCACCGCCCTGGCTCGCAGCGAGTCGCAGACCGACGTGGCCATCAAGGCCGCCGCCTACGAGATTCCGTCCTGGCCGGTCGACGGCATGGACGTGCTCGCCGTCGACCACGCGGCCGCCCGGGCCGTCGACGCCGTGCGCAACGGGGGTGGCCCGCACTTCCTCGAGCTGCGCACGTACCGGTTCCGGGCCCACTCGATGTTCGACGCGGAGCGCTACCGGGACAAGGCCGAGGTGCGCACGTGGCGGGAGCGTGACCCGATCGACCTGCTCGCCGACCGGCTCCGGCAGGAGGGCCTCCTCGACGACGCCGGCCTGGCCGACATCGAGGCGCGGGTGGCGGCCGAGGTGGACGGGGCCGTCGCGTTCGCCGAGGCGGGGACCCTCGAGCCGGTCGAGACCCTGACCCGCTTCGTGACGAGCGAGCCCCACGCCGGCCGGGAGGTGCGGTGATGGCCACCACGACCTACCGGGAGGCCATGCGGGAGGCGATGCGCGACGCCATGCGGCGCGACGAGCGCGTGTTCCTCATGGGCGAGGACGTCGGCGCGTACGGCGGCTGCTTCGCGGTGAGCCTCGGCCTGCTCGAGGAGTTCGGGCCCGAGCGGGTCCGCGACACCCCGCTGTCGGAGTCGGCGTTCGTCGGGGCCGGCATCGGCGCCGCCCTCGGGGGCATGCGTCCGATCGTCGAGATCATGACCGTCAACTTCAGCCTGCTCGCCCTCGACCAGATCGTGAACAACGCGGCCACGCTGCTCCACATGAGCGGCGGCCAGTGCAACGTGCCGATCGTCATCCGCATGACCACGGGCGCCGGCCGGCAGCTGGCCGCGCAGCACTCGCACAGCCTCGAGGGGTGGTACGCCCACGTGCCGGGCCTGCGCATCCTCACGCCGGCCACCGTCGACGACGCCCGGTGGATGCTCTGGACCGCCTTGGAGGATCCCGACCCGGTGCTCATGTTCGAGCACGGCGGGCTCTACGGCATGGAGGGCGAGCTCGACGAAGCCCTGGGTCCGGTGGACATCACCCGCGCGGCCGTCCGCCGGCGGGGTGCCGACGTGAGCGTGATCACCTACGGCGGCACCCTGCCGGTGGCGACGGCGGCGGCCGAGGAGCTGGCCGCACGAGGGGTCGACGCCGAGGTCATCGACCTGCGCACGCTGCGCCCCCTGGACGACGAGACGATCCTGTCCTCGGTGGCCCGGACCCACCGGGCGGTCGTGGTCGACGAGGGGTGGCGCACGGGCAGCATCTCCGCCGAGATCAGCGCCCGCATCACCGAGGCCGCGTTCTACGACCTGGACGCGCCGGTGTCCCGCGTGTGCTCGGCCGAGGTGCCGATGCCGTACGCCCGCCACCTCGAGGAGGCGGCCCTCCCCCGGGTCCCCGACGTGCTCCGGGCGGTCGAGGAGATGGGGCTCGGTGGGTGAGTTCCGCATGCCCTCGCTGGGTGCCGACATGGACGAGGGCACCCTGCTCGAGTGGCTGGTCGCGCCCGGCGACGCGGTGCGACGAGGCGACATCGTGGCCGTGGTCGACACCGAGAAGTCCGACATCGAGGTCGAGGTCTTCGAGAGCGGCGTGGTGCGCGAGCTGCTGGTCCCGGAGGGCACGAAGGTCCCCGTGGGGACGCCGCTCGCCCTGATCGAGACCGGAGCGGCTGCGAGCGCGGTGCCGGCACCCGCCCCGCCGGCGGCCGCGCCACCGCCGCAACCGCCCGCGACGCCGGTCCTCGTCGTCGCCGGGCCGCCCAGGGGCGTGCCGACGACGCAGCGCACGGCCGGCCGGGTCCTGTCACCGGTGGTGCGCCACCTGGCCGAGGAGCTGCACGTCGACGTGGGCGACGTCGCGGGCACCGGCGCGGGCGGCGTGGTGACCCGCCACGACGTCGAGGTCGCTGCTGCCACCCCGGCAGCGGTCGCGCCGGCCGTTGCCGGCGTCCGGGCGTCTCCCTACGCACGCCGCCTGGCCGCCGAGCGCGGCGTCGACCTGGCGACCGTGGCGGGCACCGGGCCCGGCGGCGCCGTCGTCGCCGGGGACGTCCCGCTCAGGCCGGTGCGCACCGAGGCCGCGCCGCCCGCACCGGACCGCGGCGCCACGATGCGCGACGTCATCGCCCGGTCGATGGCCCGCTCGAAGCGCGAGATCCCGCACTACTACCTGCAGACGACGGTCGACCTGTCGGCCGCGCTCGCGTGGCTGCGGGCGCGGAACGAAGCGCGGCCGGTCACCGAGCGGCTGCTCCCCGCCGCGCTCC
>DASTYO010000170.1:0-7188 GCA_035764875.1 Acidimicrobiales bacterium
CTGGCCGACCGCTGCCGCCAGGTCGGGCTCCTCCCGCTGCCCTCGCGCAACCCCTAGTCCTCGGATCCCCCCACCACCCGGGCCCGCCCCCTCCCCCCGAGGCCCGACGCGAACGAGCCCCGGCCGATCGGCCGGGGCTCGTCTCGTTCCCGGGGTGGGCGGCGGGCCGCCCACCGCGCTACTCGCTGAGTCGCTTCTCGAGCTCCTCGAGCTTGGCCCGCAGGGTGTCGGGGAGCCGCTCGCCGATGAAGTCGAAGTGGGCCTCGATCAGCGGGATCTCCTGGCGCCACGACTCCTTGTCGACCGAGAGGAGCTCGTCGAGCACGGCGTCGTCGATGTCGAGGCCGGACAGGTCGAGGGCATCGGGCGTGGGCACGACGCCGATGGGCGTGTCGGTGCCGCCGGCCTCGTCGTCGAGGCGGTCGAGCACCCACTTCAGGACCCGGCTGTTCTCGCCGAAGCCGGGCCACAGGAACGAGCCGTCCTCGCCCCGGCGGAACCAGTTCACCCAGAACAGCTTGGGGAGCTGGGCGCCGTCGCGCTGGCCGATGTCGAGCCAGTGCTGCATGTAGTCGCCGGCGTTGTAGCCGATGAACGGCACCATGGCGAAGGGGTCGAAGCGCACCTCGCCGACCTTGCCCGCAGCGGCCGCCGTCTTCTCCGACGACATGATCGAGCCGAGGAAGACGCCGTCGTCCCAGCTGGGGGCCTCGGTGACGAGGGGGACGTTGCTGGCCCGGCGGCCACCGAACAGGATCGCCGAGATCGGCACGCCGGCCGGGTCCTCCCAGCGGGGCGAGCACACCGGGTTCTGGTTCGCCGGCACCGTGAAGCGGGCGTTGGGGTGGGCGGCCGGGGCGTCGGAGCCGGGGGTCCAGTCGTTGCCCTTCCAGTCGATGAGGTGGTCCTCCTGGTGACCGATGCCCTCCCACCACACGTCACCGTCGTCGGTCTTGGCGACGTTGGTGAAGATGCAGTTCCCGTGCAGGGTCCGCATCGCGTTCGGGTTGGTGTCCTCGCTGGTGCCCGGCGCGACGCCGAAGAACCCGGCCTCGGGGTTGATGGCGTAGAGGCGGCCGTCGTCGCCGAACTTCATCCAGGCGATGTCGTCGCCGATGGTCTCGACCTTCCAGCCCGGGAGGGTCGGGATCATCATGGCCATGTTGGTCTTGCCGCAGGCGGACGGGAAGGCGGCGGCCACGTACTTCGTCTCGCCATCGGGCGGGGTGACGCCGATGATGAGCATGTGCTCGGCCATCCAGCCCTCGTCGCGGGCCATGGTGGACGCGATGCGCAGGGCGAAGCACTTCTTGCCCAGCAGGGCGTTGCCGCCGTAGCCGGAACCGTAGGACCAGATCTCGCGATCCTCGGGGAAGTGGCAGATGTACTTGTTGTCGGCGTCGCAGGGCCACGCCACGTCGGGCCGCTCGTTGCCGTCGGCGTCGACGAGGGGGTAGCCGACCGAGTGCAGGCAGCGGACCCACTCGCCGTCGCCCAGGACGTCGAGGGCGCCCTGGCCCATGCGGGTCATGATCTTCATGTTGACGGCCACGTAGGCGCTGTCGGTGAGCTGCACGCCGATGTGGGCGATGGGGGAGCCGAGGGGGCCCATCGAGAACGGGACGACGTACATCGTGCGGCCGCGCATGGCGCCGCGGTAGAGGGCGAGCACCTCCTCCTTCATCTCGTCCGGAGCCCGCCAGTTGTTGGTGGGGCCGGCGTCGATCTCCTCGCGGGAGTTGATGAAGGTGCGCTCCTCGACCCGGGCCACGTCGGCGGGGTCCGAGTTGCACAGGAAGGAGTTGGGTCGCTTGGACTCGTCGAGGCGGGTGAACGAACCCTGCTCGACCAGGAGGCTCGTGAGCCGGTCCCACTCCTCTTCGGAGCCGTCGCACCACTCGATGGCGTCAGGCTGGAAGATCTCGGCCCACTCGTCCACCCAGGCCTTCAGCTTCTCGTTGGTCGTCGTTGCGGCCATCTCGTTGTCTGCCTCCGTCGCTCCGTTGCGACTCGTCGAGGGATCAGCTCCGTGCCTGGGTGGCCGGTGGCATCAGATCCCGGTCTCCAGTGGCACGTCGTCCTGGGGGAAGCGCGGCGTGCTCATGTCCTCCTCGGATCCCAGCCGGAGGCGCACCGCGCGGCCGGCGTCGTCGGTGTCGAACACGACGCGCTGGCCCTGGCGGAGCATCCGGAACACCGATCCCTCGAGCGCACCGGGCGACATGTCGTACTCGCGCAGGTCGGTGTCGGCGATGATCACGCCGTCCCCAGTGCCCGGATCGTACGACTTGATGACACCCTGCACGACGACTCCTGCATCGATGGTTCCGACTGGGTTCGGCCACCATACCCACGTGTCCACTTTCCGGTCACATGTGGGTCATCCGGCCGATCGGCGAGGTCGCGCGTTCACTGCGACCGGTGGGCGCGTCGATAGGGTTCCCCGCCGATGACGACGCTGGACCGCCTTGGTGCCGCCGAGCTCGGCCGGGCGATCGCCACCTACGGCGACGCCCTGTCGATGCACCAGGACGCCATCAACCGCCTCAACGTGTACCCGGTGCCCGACGGCGACACCGGGACGAACATGACCCTCACGCTCCGCTCGGTGGGTGAGTCCGTCGACGCGCTCGGCGCCGCCCCGGACATGGCCGCCGTGTGCAAGGCCATCGCCCACGGCTCGCTCATGGGCGCCCGTGGCAACTCCGGCGTCATCCTCTCCCAGCTGCTGCGGGGCATGACCGAGGTGGTGCGCGAGCACGACGCCATCGACGCCGCCGTCTTCGCCGCCGCCATCACCCGTGCGTCCGAGCTGTCCTACGAGGCCGTGCAGCGGCCGGTCGAGGGCACGATCCTCACGGTCGTGCGCGAGTCCGCCGACGCGGCGCGTGCGGCCGTCGACGGGGGCGGCGGGCTGGTCGACGTGCTCGGCCGCACGCGCGACGCCGGCCAGGTCTCCCTCGACGGCACCCCCGACCTCCTGCCCGTGCTGAAGGAGGCGGGCGTGGTCGACGCAGGGGGCGCCGGCTTCCTGCTGCTGCTCGACGCGCTGCTCCACGTCGCCGACGGCCGGGCCGTGCCTGCTCCACCGGAGGCCCCGGAGGGTGCCGCCGAGCGCGTGCGTGCCGGCGTGTCCGCCGACGTCACCCCGGAGACCGGCAAGCACGTCTCCGAGCTGCGGTACGAGGTCATGTACCTGCTCGAGGCGCCCGACGGGGCCATGCCCGCGTTCCGCGAGGTCTGGGCCGGCATCGGCGACTCCATCGTCGTGGTCGGCGGCGACGGCATCTACAACTGCCACATCCACACCGACGACATCGGCCCGGCCATCGAGGCCGCCATCGAGATCGGCCGGCCCCGCCAGATCCGGGTCACCGACCTGCTCGACGAGCTGCACGAGATCGAAGAGGAGCGCTGGGTGCGCGAGGCCGAGGCGCCGCCCGAGGCCGCCCCCGACCCCGTGCCGTGCGGGGTCGTCGCCGTCGCCACGGGCGAGGGCATCCGCCGCATCTTCACCAACCTACGCGTGCAGCAGGTGGTCACCGGCGGCCAGTCGATGAACCCCTCCACGGCCCAGCTGCTCGAGGCGGTGGAGGCGGTGCCGGCCCCCGAGGTCGTCATCCTGCCGAACAACAAGAACATCATCGCCGTGGCCGAGCAGGTCGACGCCCTCACCGGCAAGACCGTCCGGGTCCTGCCCACCCGCTCGATCACCGAGGGCTTCGCCGCCCTGCTGGCCTACGACCCCGAGTCCACCGCCGACGCCAACGTCGAGGCCATGCACGAGCACGCAGCCGCCGTGGTGAACGGCGAGGTGACGCGCGCCGTGCGCGACTCGGTCTGCGACGCCGGCCCGATCGCGGAGGGCGACTGGCTCGGCATCAGCCGCGACGGCATCCAGGTGGTGGCGCCCGAGCTCGACGACGCCTGCTGCCGCCTGCTCGACGTCCTCGTCGACGGCCACGAGCTGGTCACCATCATCGAGGGCGAGGGCGCCTCGCCCGGCTGCACCCGCCACATCACGGAGTGGCTCGCCGAGCACCACCCCGACGTCGAGGCCGAGGTGCACCACGGCGGCCAGCCCCTCTACCCGTACCTGTTCGGCATCGAGTAGCTCCCCGTTCTGGCATGCAGATCGCCCCGCACGTGTGGGGATCGGTGGGCCAGAACCGTGGGTGTCGGCGCGCTCGGGCATGATCGGGGGGATGGACGGCCCCCGCCCGCTGCGCTCGCTGACCCGCGTCGACGTCAGCCGCCTCGAAGGCGTGGGCCCCAAGCGTGCCGAGGCGCTGCGCTCGGTGGGCATCGAGACGGTGTTCGACCTGCTCACGCACTACCCGCGCCGCTACATCGACCGCACGAAGGAGGCCCGCATCCGCGACCTCCACGTCGGCGAGGTCGCCTCGGTCATCGCCCGGGTCGACCGCATCTCGTCCCGGCCGCTGGGCGGCGGACGCGGGCGCGGCCGCCGGATGATGGTGGAGGCCTGGGTCTCCGACGGCAGCGGCCGCATGAAGGTCACGTTCTTCAACCAGGCCTGGCGCGAGAAGCAGCTGCCGCCCGGCACCGAGGCGGTGTTCTGGGGGAAGCTCGAGGACTTCCGCGGCACGAAGCAGCTCACCAACCCGGTGGTCGACCTGGTGGGCGACCAGACCGGCCAGGTCGTGCCGGTCTACCCGCAGTCGGAGAAGGCCCGCATCACCACCCAGGACGTCCGGCGCTGGGTCGACGAGGCGCTGCGTCGCACCGGCGACCTGCTCGACCCGGTGCCCGAGGGCGTGCTCGACCGGCTCGACCTCATCGACCGCACGTCCGCCTTCCGGTACGTGCACGTGCCCGGCGACAGCGTCGCCGCCTACGAGGCGGCGCGGAAGCGGCTCATCTTCGACGAGCTGCTGCGGCTCCAGCTCGCGCTGGTGCTGCGCAAGCGGCGCATCGAGGAGACGTCGGTCGGCGTCGAGCACGACACGTCCGGCGCGCTGGTCCGCCGGTTCCACGAGGCGCTGCCCTACCCGCTCACCGGGGCGCAGCGGCGGGTCATCGACGAGATCACCGCCGACCTCGCCGACCCCGTGCCGATGCACCGCCTGCTCCAGGGCGACGTGGGGGCCGGCAAGACGGTGGTGGCCGTGTCGGCGATGCTCGTCGCGGTCCAGGGCGGCCACCAGGCCGCGCTCATGGCGCCCACCGAGGTGCTGGCCGAGCAGCACGCGCTCGGCATGCGCGACCTCCTCGCCGACCTGCGGGTGGGCGACGAGGGCGCGCTGTTCGACCGGCCCCTGCGGGTCGAGCTGCTCACCAACCGGGTCCCGGCGGGGGAGCGGCGCAAGATCACCGACGGGCTGGCGGCCGGCGAGGTCGACATCGTCATCGGCACCCACGCGCTGCTGTCGGCCGACGTGGGGTTCCGTTCGCTCGGCGTCGTGGTCGTCGACGAGCAGCACCGCTTCGGTGTCGAGCAGCGAGCCGCCCTGCGCGACAAGGGCGGTGAGGCGGTGCCTGACGTGCTGGTCATGACCGCCACCCCCATCCCGCGCACCGCGGCGATGACCGTCTACGGCGACCTCGACGTGTCGATCCTCGACGAGCTGCCCCCCGGCCGCACCCCGATCGTCACCACGTGGGCCCGCACCGAGGAGCAGCAGGCTGCGGTCTGGGAGGAGGTTCGGGCCGAGGTGGCGGCCGGGCGCCAGGCGTACGTGGTGTGCCCCCTCGTCGAGGAGTCCGAGAAGCTCGAGGTGTCCTCGGCCACCGAGACCTACGAGCAGCTCCAGGCCGGCGAGCTCGCCGGCCTGCGCGTCGGCTTGCTGCACGGGCGCGTGCCGCCGGCCGAGAAGGAGGCCACCATGCACCAGTTCCGCGAGGGCCGGCTCGACGTGCTGGTGGCCACCACGGTCATCGAGGTGGGCGTCGACGTCCCCAACGCCACGGTGATGGTGATCCTCGACGCCGACCGCTTCGGCATCGCCCAGCTCCACCAGCTGCGCGGCCGCGTCGGACGAGGCGCCCACCGCTCGTCCTGCCACCTGCTGGGGGAGGGGACCACCGAGGACGCCGAGGAGCGCTTGCAGGCGATGGTCGACACCACCGACGGCTTCGTCCTCGCCGAGGTCGACCTCGACCTGCGCGGCGAGGGCACCATCCTCGGAGCCCGCCAGAAGGGCCGCAACGACCTCAAGCTGGCCTCCCTGCGCCGCCACCGCGAGTGGGTCGACATCGCCCGCGAGGTCGCCTTCGAGCTCGTCGACGCCCCGGGCGGGCCGCCCGACGCGTTGGCTGACGAGGTCCGCCTCTTCCTCGACGAGGAGGAAGAGGAGTTCCTCTTCAAGTCGTAGCCGTTCCTCGGCCTGGCGCCTCGTCGCTTCTGGAGTTGTTCGGCAGGGCCTCACAACTCCCGGCTACTCGTCTTCCTCCGGCACCTCGAGGTGCCAGGCGTCGAGGCAGTCCTCGCAGCGGTAGACGGTGATCATCCCCGGCTGCCAGCCGCCCTCGGGCGGGTAGCTGTTGAGGTGGGCGCGGCCGCCGCAGTCGATGCAGGTGATGACCGGGTCGGGCTCGAACACTCGGTGGACGCTACCTCCGGCTTCGCGCCGCTCCCCGCCGGCTGCGAGCATGCGTCGGCCCCACCATCCACCAGGCACCGCCCCACCCGCTGTCACCATTCCCCCCGATGCGCACGAAGCCCCTCGTCGCCCTCGCGCTCGCCGCCTCCACCCTGCTCGCCGCCTGCGGTGGTGACGCCGGATCCAGCGCGCCGGCCACCAGCACCACCGCCCCCGCCGAGGCCAGCCCGGTCAGCGCCGCGCCGTCCACCACGAAGCCGCCGGCCAAGGCTCCGATCTCCCGCCTCACCGGGCTGCCGCTCATCGACCAGTGGGTGCAGGCCCGCCCCGTGGTCGCGGTGAAGTTCGACAACGCCCACGGCAAGTCGACGCCCCAGTTCGGGATCGGTGACGCCGAGGTCGTCTACGAGGTGCCCGTCGAGGGCCAGGTCACCCGGTTCCTCGCCCTCTACCAGTCCATCGACACCGGCCCCATCGGCCCCATCCGCTCGGCCCGCGGCTCGGAGATCGGCCTGCTCGAGGAGCTCCACACGCCCCTGTTCACGTGGCACGGGGCCAACGGCATCCTGGCCGCCCAGGTCCGGGGCTCGTCGATCATCCCGCGGTCCATCGACGACATCCCGAA
>DASTYO010000171.1:0-4021 GCA_035764875.1 Acidimicrobiales bacterium
GCCGACCCGCTCGTGGCCGCCGGTCCGCTGCGGGTGCTGGCCGTCGCGAGCGTGCTGGTCTCGGTCGCCGTGCTCGCCGCCCAGGCCTGGCTCCTCCGGCCCGGAGGCACCGGCGACACCGTGCTCGACCGCTCGGTGTTGCTCTTGCGCGGCCCGCTGGCGGCGACCGTCCGGGCGCGGGCGGCGCTCACCGCCGCCGGCGGCATCGGCATCCCCCTGCTCGTCCTCTGCCTCCTCGCAGAACCGCACCCGCCCGCCGCCGCGATCCGGGCGCTCGCCGCCCTCGGTGCCGCCCTCGTCGTCCGCGGTGAGCTCGCCGGCCGCACGCTGTTCTTCCGTTCGATGACGTCGCCCCGCATGCCGGGCATCCCCCGATGACGACCCCTCCCCACCACGAATTTCGTGCCCTCGTGACAGCGGGTGTCCCCCAGGCACGAAATTCGCGGTTGGCGGGGGTGCTGCGCCGGCGGCACGGGCCGCGCACCGACGAGCTCGCACGCACGGCCGGCGGGTTCGGGCTCGGGCAGGTGCCCCGGCGGCTCGCCCCGGAGCGGACGACCCGCATCGTGTGCGGCTTCTGCTCCACCGGGTGCTCGCTCGACGTGCACCTGGTGGACGGCGAGGCGGTGAACCTCACACCCACCGTCGAGCACCCGGTGAACCTCGGCATGGCGTGCCCGAAGGGCTGGGAGTCACTGGCGCCCATGGAGGCCCCGGACCGGGCGACCACGCCGATGGTCCGCCGCCGGCGGGGCGACCCGCTCGAGCCCGTCTCCTGGGCCGAGGCGATCGACATGTTCGTCGCCCGCATGAAGCAGGTGCAGGCCCAGCACGGGCCCGAGTCGGTGGCCTTCCTGTCAACGGGCCAGCTGCCGTCGGAGGAGATGGCCCTGCTCGGTGCGCTCGGCCGCTTCGGCATGGGCATCCGCCACTGCGACGGCAACACGCGCCAGTGCATGGCCACCGCCGTGGTCGCCTACAAGCAGGCGTTCGGGTTCGACGCTCCGCCCTACACCTACGCCGACCTCGAGGAGAGCGACGTCATCGTCCTCGTCGGCTCGAACCTCGCCATCACCCACCCGATCATGTGGGAGCGCATCGCCCGCAACCCCCACGACCCCGAGATCGTCGTCCTCGATCCGCGCCGCACCGAGACCGCGGTGGCCGCCACCCAGCACCACGCGCTCGCGCCGAAGAGCGACCTCGAGCTGCTCTACGGCGTCGCCCACCTCCTGCTGCAGTGGGGCGCGATCGACGAGGGCTTCATCGACGAGCACACCACCGGCTTCGAGGGGTTCGCCGAGCACCTGCGAGCGTTCACGCCGGAGCGAGCCGCCGCGGCCAGCGGCCTGCCGGTCGCCGACGTGGAGCGCCTCGCCCGCACCATCGCCGGGGGCGAGCGCGTCTCGTTCTGGTGGACGATGGGCGTGAACCAGAGCCACCAGGGCGTGCGCACCGCGCAGGCGATCATCGATCTCGCCCTCATGACCGGCAGCATCGGGCGCCCCGGCACCGGGGCCAACTCGATCACCGGGCAGTGCAACGCCATGGGCAGCCGGCTGTTCTCCAACACCACCGGCCTCCTCGGCGGGCACGACTTCACCGACCCCGCGCACCGCAGCAAGGTCGCCGGCGCGCTCGGCATCGACGAGCGGCACATCCCCGCCACCGGCGGGTGGGCGTACGACCAGATCATCGAGGGCATCGCCAGCGGTGACATCCGCGGGCTGTGGGTCGTCGCCACGAACACGGCCCACAGCTGGATCAACTCGTCGGAGGCACGCGACCTGCTCGGCCGCCTCGACTTCCTGGTGGTGCAGGACCTCTACGCCGACACCGAGACCGCCGCCCACGCCGACCTCGTCCTGCCCGCGGCGGGCTGGGGCGAGAAGGAGGGCACGTTCATCAACAGCGAGCGCCGGCTCGGCGTCGTCAAGCAGGTGCGCCGGGCGCCGGGCCGGGCCCTGGCGGACTTCTGGATCTTCAAGCTCGTCGCCGAGGCCTGGGGCTGCGGCGGGCTGTTCGAACGTTGGACGTCGCCCGAGGCGACGTTCCGGTTGCTCGCAGAGCTGACCGAGGGACGGCCGTGCGACATCAGCGGCATCCGGTCGTACCAGCAGATCGACGAGGCCCGGGGCATCCAGTGGCCGTTCCCGGCCGGCACCACCGACGTGGAACCCGAGCGGCGGCTGTTCGCAGACGGGCGGTTCCCCACCCCCGACGGCCGAGCCCGGTTCGTGTTCGACGTGCCCCGGCCGCTGCCCGAGCCCACCGACGACCGGTACCCCCTCGCGCTGCTGACCGGTCGGGGTTCGAGCGCGCAGTGGCACACCCAGACCCGCACCCGCCGGTCGGAGATCCTCCGGTCGCTGGCCCCGACGCGCCTGCTCGTGGAGCTGTCGCCGTCCGACGCCGCGGCCGCCGGCGTCGCCGCGGGCGACGAGGTGGTGGTCGAGTCACGGCGGGGCGCCATCCGGGCCACCGCCCAGCCGACGCCCACCGTCCCCGACGGCCAGGTGTTCCTGCCGATGCACGAGCCGGGCACGAACGTGCTCACGCACCCACGCGTGGACCCGCACTCCCGTCAACCCGCGTACAAGCACGCCGCCGTGCGCGTCCGCCCCCTCCACCGCTGGGAGCGGTAGTCCGCAGACGGGAGCTGGACGCGGCTGCGTGCCGCGTCAGGGCTTGCCGTGGCGGTGGCGGTCCTCGGCCGAGCCGGGCACCGGGGTGCCGTCGGGGCGATGGGCCGAGCCCTCGCCGGGGCGGGGGAACTCGTCGGGCCGGGCGCCGCCCCGCACCTCGGGCTGGGTGTCGGCCTTCGGGCGCCGGCGGGACTGGGCCGACATGTACATGCCGAGCACCACCAGGATGCCGACCACGGCGACGAGCAGGATGAGGATGCGCATGGCGGGTTCGTTCCCGCTGGTCCCGCCCCGCAGACCCCATGTGGCATCCGGCAGGTCAAGACGTCCGGACGTTTCCTAGGGTGCCGCCATGGCCGACACCCCCACCAAGATCCTGCTGGACGAATCCGAGCAACCCACCCAGTGGTACAACGTCGTCGCCGACCTCCCCGAGCCCATGGCGCCGCCGCTGCACCCGGCCACGCACGAGCCGGTCGGCCCCGACGACCTGGCGCCCCTGTTCCCGATGGCGCTCATCGAGCAGGAGGTGTCGACGCAGCGGTACATCGACATCCCCGGTGAGGTGCTCGACGTCTACCGCCTGTGGCGGCCGAGCCCGTTGTTCCGGGCCCACCGGCTGGAGAAGGCGCTCGGGACGCCGGCGCGCATCTACTACAAGTACGAGGGCGTCAGCCCCGCCGGCTCGCACAAGCCGAACACGTCGGTGCCGCAGGCGTACTACAACCACGCCGAGGGCATCACGAAGCTCACCACCGAGACCGGCGCCGGCCAGTGGGGCTCGGCGCTGGCGTTCGCCACCGCCCAGTACGGGATGGAGTGCGAGGTGTGGCAGGTCGCCGCCTCGTACCGCCAGAAGCCGTACCGCCGGGCGATGATGCAGGTCTGGGGCGCCACCGTGCACTCCAGCCCGTCCGAGGTCACCGACTACGGCCGCCAGCTGCTCGCCGAGGACCCCGACCACACCGGCAGCCTCGGCATCGCCATCTCCGAGGCGGTGTCGATGGCGGCCGTCGACCCGAACGTCCGCTACGCCCTCGGCTCGGTGCTCAACCACGTGCTGCTCCACCAGACGGTGATCGGCGAGGAGGCCCTGCTCCAGCTGGCCAAGGTCGGCGAGACGCCCGACGTGCTGGTCGGCTGCACCGGGGGCGGCTCGAACTTCGGCGGCCTCGCGTTCCCGTTCCTGCGCGAGCGCTGGGCGGGGAGGATGAGCCCCACCATCCGCTGCGTCGAGCCGGCGGCGTGCCCCACGCTCACCAAGGGCGAGTTCCGCTACGACTTCGGCGACACCGCAGGCATGACGCCGCTGATGAAGATGCACACGCTGGGCCACGGCTTCGTGCCCGACCCCATCCACGCCGGCGGCCTGCGCT
>DASTYO010000172.1:0-27296 GCA_035764875.1 Acidimicrobiales bacterium
CTCGGCGATGACCGCCTTCATGTCGTAGGGGTGGTTCGGGTTGGTGGGCACGAGGTCTCGCAGGGCCTCGCACTGGCGGTCGGGGTCGTCGCCGGTGTCGAGGACCGGCGGCAGCTCGAGGTTGTTCGACGGCAGGAAGGAGAGCAGGTACTTGACGTCGTCGAGCACCGCCTCGTCGTTCGCCGCGGTGAACTGGCACACGCCCGACTTCTGCGAGTGGGCGTCGGCACCGCCGAGCTCCTGCTGGGAGACGTCGGCGCCGGTCACCGTCTTCACCACGTCGGGGCCGGTGATGAACATGTAGCTGGTGTCCTCGACCATGAACACGAAGTCGGTCATGGCGGGCGAGTACACGGCGCCGCCGGCGCACGGGCCCATGATCACGCTGATCTGCGGGGTGACGCCGGAGGCCAGCACGTTCCGGTAGAAGATGCCGCCGTAGGAGTCGAGGGAGACCACGCCCTCCTGGATGCGGGCGCCGGCGCCGTCGTTGAGGCCGATCAGGGGAGCTCCCACCTTCAGCGCCATGTCCATGATCTTGTGGATCTTCTGGGCGTAGACCTCGCCGAGCGCGCCGCCGTACACGGTGAAGTCCTGGCTGAAGACGAACACCTTCTTGCCGTCGACGGTGCCCCAGCCGGTGATGACGCCGTCGGTGTACGGGCGCTCGTCGAACGACGACTCCATCGGGCGCCGGGCCAGGAGGTCGACCTCGTGGAAGCTGCCCTCGTCGAGCAGGTACTCGATGCGCTCGCGGGCGAGCATCTTGCCCCGCTCGTGCTGGCGGGCGATGGAGCGCTCGGATCCGGGCTGGCGCGCCTCCTCCTTCTTCTTCTCGAGGTCGGCGATGCGCTCGGACATGGGATGCTCCATGGCGGCGAAAACTAGTGGGGTGCCCTCGGGCCGAGCAGATCGGCGCCCGGCGTGCGGGCGGTGCGGTTGGATGGTCCCGTGCACCTCCTGTTCGTCTACGGCACGCTCCAGCACGAGCCCCTGCTCGACCACCTGCTGGGCCGCGCCCCGGCCGTGCGCGCCGCGCGCCTGCCGGGCTGGCGAGCCGCTGCGCTCCGCGGCCGTGTGTACCCCGGCCTCGTTCCGGCACCCGGCGGCAGCGCCGCTGGCGCGCTCGTCGAGGTCGACACCGCCGAGCTCGACGTCCTCGACCGCTTCGAGGGCCCGCAGTACGAGCGCATCGAGGTCGTCGCACTCGTCGACGGACGGGAGGTCGGCGCGCTCGCCTGGCGGCTCCGCGACGAGCACGCCCAGCTCGTCCTGTCCGACGACTGGGACCTCGAGCGGTTCGTGGCCCGGGACGCCGCCGTGTTCCTCGGCGCGTCCCGTCCCGGCGACGAGCACCCCTGGGAGCCGGCGTGACGCGGTTGCACGTGGCGGTCGTCGGTGCCGGCGAGGCCACCGACGAGCAGGTCGCCGCGGCCGAGGTCGTGGGCGCCACGCTCGCGGCGGCCGGTGCGGTCGTGGTCTGTGGCGGCCTCGGCGGCGTGATGGCGGCCGCGTGCCGGGGCGCCAAGTCCGCCGGCGGCACGACCGTGGGCATCCTGCCCGGGACCTCGCGCGCCGACGCCAACGAGTGGGTCGACATCGCGATCGCCACCGGTCTCGGCGAGGGACGCAACGCCATCGTCGTCCGCGACGTCGACGCCGTCGTGGCGGTGGGCGGCGCCTACGGCACGCTGTCGGAGATCGCCCTCGCCCTGCGCGCCGGCGTTCCCGTGGTGGGCTGGCGCACCTGGCAGCTCACCGACCCGTCGGGCGACTGGGTCCCGATCATCCCCGAGGACGACCCCGCCGAGGCGGCCCAGACGGCGCTCCGCTTCGCCCGAGGCTGATCCCGTTCCGCTTCCGGACGCGCAGATCGACCGGGGGACGTCGATCTGCGCGTACGGAACGGATGGATCAGCGGGTGGCGGTGACGGCGGGCTCGAGCTCGTAGACCCGGTAGCTGCTGCGGATCACGGGCATGGCCACGTTGCGCACGCGGGTGCCGCCGGGGGTGACCCCGTGCTCGACGCCGGCGTGGGCGTGCCCGTGCAGGGCGAGGTCGGCGCCGGCCCGGTCGATGGCCTCGGCAAGCAGGTAGCTGCCGAGGAACGGGAAGATCTCCAGGCGCTCGCCGCGGAGCGTGTCCTCGACCGGCGAGTAGTGCAGCAGCGCGACGCGCACGTCGGTGTCGAGCTCGGCGAGCCGGCGGCACAGCTGGTCGGCGATGTCCACGGTGTGCCGCACGAACGC
This sequence comes from Acidimicrobiales bacterium, assembly GCA_035764875.1. GTDB lineage: Bacteria > Actinomycetota > Acidimicrobiia > Acidimicrobiales > Salinilacustritrichaceae > Salinilacustrithrix. The sequence continues at coordinate 2,251 of DASTYO010000172.1, forward strand.
CTTCATCTCCGGCTCGCCGAACTCGCTGGCGCACGCACCCGCGAACCCGCCGCCGAACCCCTTCGTGCCCGCGACGCCGAGGGTGCCGCCGGGCAGGTCGAGCACCGCGGTCTCGCCCTCGAGCACGGTGATGCCCGCGCTCGACAGCGAACGGGTGACGGCGTCGGCCTCGTCGGAGTGGTGGTCGTGGTTGCCGAGCACCGCCACCACCGGCACCTGGACGTCGGCGACGGCGCGGCACACGAGGTCGGCCTCCTCGCGCGTCCCGTGGCGGGTGAGGTCGCCGGCGAGGAGCAGCACGTCGGCGTCGTCGTCGACCGACCGCAGCGAGCTCGCGAGCGGCTCGACGTTGTCGGGGCCGAGGTGGATGTCGCCGACGGCGGCGATGCGGATCACGAGAGGCGCTCCGTGGTGTGCTGGTCCCCGGCGGAGGTCACCGCGACCTCGTTGCAGATGCGGTGGTCGGGCGCGACCTCGGCCGCCACCTGCCCGATCGCGTCGCGCCGGTCGGTGCTGCCGACCTCGCCGGAGAGGAAGATCTGGTCGCCGACGACGCGCACGCCGATGCCCTGCTCGGTGGTGCGCGGGTCGGTGGCGATGGCCTGGCGGACGTGCTCGCCGACGTACTTCGGCGCAGGCTCCTCGGCCGGCTCGTGGCCGGTCATGCCACGTCTGCTCCGTGGAGCGTGTCGTGGATCGCGGTGATGGCGGCGGACGGGACGGCGAGGTCGCAGGACTCGGCGTAGAGCAGCAGGCTCAGCACGCGGCGCGGCCCGGCCTCGTTGGCCCGCCGCACGAGGTACTCCCAGTCGAGCTCGCACTTGGCGATGAGCGACAGGGCGTCGTACCAGTGGTGGGCCGTGTGCTCGGACGTCGCCAGGGCCTTGATGACGAGCAGGTCCTCGGCCGAGATGACCCGGGCGCTGATGCCCTTGTAGTCGCGGCGCTCGGCCCGCTCGAGCATCTCGTCGTCGAGGTAGATCTCGCCCGAGGAGCGGAAGACGAGGTCGGTGAGCACGCCGCGCTTCCACGCCTTCGCCAACCAGGCCGGGTCGTGGATGGCGGTCTCGAAGCCCTCGGACTCGAGCAGGTCGAGGGTCGGCTCGACCGCGCCGGGGCGGATGAACACGTCGATGTCGTGGGTCTCGCGTGGCCGGGCCATGGCGAAGGACCCGATGCCGCCCATCATCACGTGGTCGGTGCCGCTCGACTCGAGCGCCTGCACCACCTCGGCCAGCGTCGCGAGCAGGTCCGCCTCGGCCGGCGGCTTGCCGTCCTGGTAGTGGTCCGACGCAGAGGGGCGGTCGAAGCGGCTCGATGGCACGGCGAAGCGTTACCCGCTCCGCCGGTCCTTCATGCTGGCGCGGGGGCGGGCGCGCGCCGGCGCGGACGTCAGCTCGAGTACACGAGCGCGCCGTCGTCGAGGTCGGCCACCGGGAAGGTGTCCTTCTCGGTCCAGTAGTCCTGCGTGAACCGCCACGGCTCCTGCAGGCCCTGCTTGGGCATGAGGTGGAGGGCTCGCATGAGGTAGCCGGGGTTGAAGTCCTCCGGATCGACCCACGGCAGCAGGTCCATGCCCTCGTCCTCCGGCCGCAGCGTGGGCGTCACCACGGAGGCGCCCAGCTCCTCCATGTGCGCGAGGAGCCGGCAGACGAACCCGGCGATGAGGTCGGCGCGCAGCGTCCAGCTCGCCCGGAAGTAGCCGAAGACCCACGCCAGGTTGGGCACGCCGGTGAACATCGTCCCCCGGTACCCGACCGTGCCGGCGAAGTCGAGCGGACGGCCATCGATCGTGAACTCGATGTCGCCGAGGACGTTCATCTCGAAGCCGGTGGCGGTGATGATGATGTCGGCCTCGAGCTCGTTCCCGGAGGCGAGGCGGATGCCGGCCTCGGTGAAGCGGTCGATCTGGTCCGTGACCACCGAGGCCTTGCCGCTCCGCACCGCCTCGAAGAGGTCGCCGTTCGGCACGAACGCGATGCGCTGCTGCCACGGCCGGTACGTCGGCGTGAAGTGCGGGCTGAGGTCGTAGTCCTCGCCGAGGATGGCGCGGATGCCCTTGAACAGCTCCTCCTTCACCATCTCGGGGTGCTCGGCAGACATCTGCGTGACCAGCGCCTGCGTCTTCAGGATCTGGCGCCGGACGATCTCATGGGTCCACTCCTCGGGTACCTCGAGGTCGCGCAGCTGGTCGGCCAGCTCGTTGGCGTTGCGGCCGGTGGCGAAGTAGGTCGGCGAGCGCTGGAGCATCGTGATGTGCTCGCAGTCGGGTGCCATGGCCGGGATGAGCGTGGCGGCCGTGGCGCCGGAGCCGATCACCACCACCCGCTTTCCCGCGTAGTCGAGGTCGTCCGGCCACTCCTGGGGGTGCACGATGGGGCCGGCGAAGTCGTCCATGCCGTCCCACTCCGGCGTGTAGCCCTTGGCGTGCCGGTAGTAGCCCTGGCACATCCACAGGAAGCCGGCGGTGAGGGTGACCGGCTCACCCGTGTCGGTGCGGGTGGCCTCCACCGTCCAGCGCCGCTCGTCCGACGACCACGACGCCCGGTCGATCGAGTGCTGGTACCGGATGTGCTCGGCGAGGCCGTCCTCGTCGATCACCTCGCCGAGGTAGCTGAGGATCTCGTCCGCGGTGGCGATCGGTGCGCCGGTCCAGGGCTTGTGCCGGTAGCCGAAGGTGTACAGGTCGCTGTCGGAGCGCACGCCCGGGTACGTGTGCGTGCGCCACGTGCCGCCGTAGCCGGCCTGGGTCTCGAGCACCACGAAGCTCGTGCCGGGTCGCTCGGCGGTGAGGTGGTGGGCGGCGCCGATGCCCGAGATGCCGGCGCCGACGATGAGGACGTCGAAGTGCTGCGTCATGGTTCCCCCTGGTGAGCTGACATTCTGCTAACTCGACGTGCCCGGGACGAAACCGGCCCTACGCTCGCCCGCCGTGGACCTGCCGGTGGCGTACCCCCTCAAGCCGATGCTCGCGAAGCCGAGCGACGGCATCCCCGACGGCGACTGGCTGTTCGAGCCGAAGTGGGACGGGTTCCGCTGCATCGTGTTCCGCGACGGCGACCACATCGAGCTGGGCAGCCGCAACGAGCGGCCGCTCACCCGCTACTTCCCGGAGATGCTCGAGCCGCTGGCGGCGGCCCTGCCCGACCGCTGCGTGGTCGACGGCGAGATCGTCGTCGCGGTGGACGACCACCTCGACTTCGACGCCCTCGGCCAGCGCATCCACCCGGCCGAGAGCCGCGTCCGCATGCTCTCGGAGCAGACGCCGGCCGACTTCGTGGCGTTCGACCTCGTGGCCCTCGGGGACCGGTCGCTGCTCGACGTGGCGTTCGCCGAACGTCGGGCCCTCCTCGAGCAGGCGGTGCGACCCGGGCCCCGCGTGCACGTCACGCCCATCACCGACGACCGGGACCTGGCCGACGAGTGGTTCCACCGGGTCGAGGGCGCCGGGCTCGACGGGCTGATCGCCAAGCAGCCCCACGAGACCTACCAGCCGGACAAGCGCGTGCTGCGGAAGGTGAAGCACCAGCGCACCGCCGACTGCGTCGCCGCCGGGTTCCGCTGGCACAAGGACGGCAAGGGCGTCGGCTCGATCCTCCTCGGCATCCACGCCGGCACCCGCGACGCGCCGGGCGACCTGCGCCACGTGGGCGTCGCCGCGTCGTTCACCGCCACGCGCCGGGCCGAGCTCGTCGACGAGCTCGCACCCCTGGTCATCGATCCGGGGGGCGAGGAGTTCGGCGCGCACCCCTGGAGCCGGTGGTACGAGGCCGAGGCGCACGAGTCGGGGCAGCTGCCCGGCGCCCCCAACCGCTGGAACAGCCAGCGCGACCAGTCGTGGATCCCGCTGCGGATCGAGCGGGTGCTCGAGGTGGGCTACACGACGATGACGGCCGGCCGGTTCCGGGGCACGACGCGCTTCGTGCGCTGGCGGCCCGACAAGGTGCCGGCCGAGTGCACGTACGACCAGCTCGACGAAGCGCCACCGCTCGGGTTCGGCGACGTCCTCCGACCTCCCGGTTGACCACGATCCGTGCGGTCCTGACCGCCAGGCCGCACGTTCCGGGGCGTTTCGGCCGGATCATTCCTCGCATCGGTCCGGACATCTCACGAGATTGATTCAATCGGCTCATGTGGCGCCCCACGGGGCGTGAGCACACTCGTCCCTACGTGGCGGGACCTCGTCGGGGTCCGGTGCGAGCGTGGCGGTCGGTCGACGGCGGACGACCGATCGCCACGTCGACCACCTCACGGTGATGCGGAGTCAACGACGAGCCAGGCGGTGCGCCCGTTCGAGGATCCGGTCACCGTCGAGGTGGGCGGCAAGCTCGTCGAACCCCGGCCGGGGTCCCCGCCACACCAGCTCCTCGACCGAGGCCGACACCGGGGCATCGGTCTGCAGGGTCGCCAGCGTCCGGAACAGCAACGCCTCCTCGAGCTGGTCCTGGAGCACCTTGGCGAGCTTCGCGCCGCCCCGCACGGTGATGTCCCACTGGCCGGCCGCCGGCGGGATGTCCTCGAGGTGCCCGTAGCGGGCGAGCACCGCCGCTGCGGACTTCGCGCCCCAGCCGGGCAGGCCGGGGAACCCGTCGGCCGAGTCGCCGACGAGGGCGAGGAAGTCCGGGATGGACGCCGGCGAGACGCCGAACTTCTCGCGCACGCCGTCGCTGTCGAACCACTTGTCCTGCCGGCGGTCCCACTGGACGACCTTGCCGCCGACCAGCTGGGCCATGTCCTTGTCGGGGGTGCAGATGACGACCCGGTCGACGCTCGGGTCGGCGGACGCGAGCCGGGCCGCGGCGGCGAGGGCGTCGTCGGCCTCGAACGTCGTCTGCGGCCACACCTCGAACCCCGCCGAGGCGAGCACCTCCTCGAGCACGGGGAACTGGGCCTTCAGGTCGGGGTCGACGCCCTCACCGGTCTTGTACGTCGGCCACAGCTCGTTGCGGAAGCTCTCGATGACGTGGTCGGTGGCCACGCCGATGTGCGTGGCTCCGTCCTCCACCAGCTGGAGCAGCGAGTTGACCACGCCGCGGGTGGCGCCCCGCTGGGGGTCGCGGTTGGCGGGGGAGTAGTGGTACCGGAACAGCTCGTAGGTGCCGTCGACCAGGTGGACGTCGCAGCCCATGGGAACCCTCGGCCGCCGGAGCCGCCGCTACTCCTGCACGAGCTCGATCAGCGTGCCGAAGCTGCCCTTGGGGTGCACGAACGCCACCGTCGTGCCGCGGGAGCCGGGACGGGGCGCCTGGTCGATGGGCGTGGCGCCGGCGGCGACCATCGACTCGAGCGCCTGGGCGCAGTCGTCGACCCGATAGCCGACGTGGTGCAGGCCCTCGCCCTTCTTCTCGAGGAACTTGGCGATGGGCGAGTCGTCGCGGGTGGCGGCGGTGAGCTGGATGTACGAGTCGGCCACCTTGACCAGCGCCTCCTCGACCCCGTCGGAGTCCACGACCTCGCGGTGGTGCACCTCGGCGCCGAAGGCCCGCTGGTAGTAGTCGATGGCGGCTTCGAGGTCCTTGACGGCGATGGCGATGTGGTCGATCTCGGTCAGCAGCATGGACCGAAACCTAGTGCGATCGGACCATGCGGAATCCTCTCGCGCGCCACGCGTCGGACATGATGACCGCTCGGTAACCCACGCATCACCGGAGGGAAGGCGCCCCATGACCACGATGACCCGGGCCTACGCGATCACCGCCGAGGCCGTCGCTGCCGAGACGAAGGCGGTCGGCGGCGACCCCTCGAAGGTCGACGTGTCCAAGGTGGTCCAGCTCGACGACCTCGAGCTCCGCGACCTGGGGCCGCGCGACGTGAAGCTGAAGATCCTCGCCGTCTCGGCCGAGCACAACATCGACCACGCGGCGACGGCCGACACCATCAACATCGCCGAAGCCCGTGGCGGCAAGATGTACCCCGGCAACTCGGCCGTCGGCGAGGTGGTCGAGGTCGGCAGCGACGTCACCGCCTTCTCGCCGGGCGACGTGGTCATCACCCACTGCAACGGCGAGCCCGACCGCTTCGGCTTCCCGCTGCGCATCTGGGCCTACGACATGCCCGACTCGATCGGCTGGTACTCCAAGGACGCCGTCGTCGAGGACTGGCAGATCATCAAGGCGCCGCTCGACAGCGGACTGAACCTCTGGGAGATCGCGGCGCTGCCGCTGCGGGCGCCCACCGCCTACCACCTGTGGCGGCGGGCCATCGGCATCTACCGCGTGAAGGTGCCCTACGAGTTCCAGGCCCGGCTCAACGTGCTGAGCTTCGGTGGCGGCGTCGGCGAGCTGTTCCTCATGCTCGCCAAGGCCGAGGGCCACAACGCGTTCTTCTGCGCCGGCTCCAAGGAGCGGCGCGACGCCCTCGAGCAGCAGGGCATCGTCGGCATCGACCAGAAGCAGTTCAACCGCTTCGCCACGCCCGACGACGTGAAGGCGTTCAACAAGCACGTGAAGGGCCTCACCGACGGCGTGGGCATGCACCTGGTGTGCGACATGCTGCGCGGCCCGGTGTTCGAGGCCGGCCTCGCCGTGCAGGCGCGCTGCGGCGTGAACGTCAGCGCCGGGTGGCAGCTGTCGCAGGTGGTCTCCTACAACTCCACGCTCCAGTCGGTGAAGCAGGTCACCATCGACCACACCCACTACGAGACGCCCCCGGGCTGCGAGGCCGCCACCGAGCTGTACGGCTCGGTGTTCAAGCCCACGATCCACCACGAGATCTACTCGTTCGAGGACGTGCCCCGCTGCTTCCAGGAGATGCACGAGAACACCCAGACGGGCATCCCGATCATCCGGGTCGCCGACGAGCTGCCCGAGTCCGTCTCGCACCTGGTCTGACGCACACCCGTCTCCGTTCGCTGGTCCCGGACCGACCCGATCCGGTCGCTCCCGGACCAGCGGACGGGGCGGCATTACCGCGGAGTAGCCACCCGTGGTTACCGTTGGCGCCCGCACAACCAATCGACGGGGGAGATGCCCTATGTCCGGATCCGTGATCCTCACCGGTGCCCGCACGCCCATCGGCAAGATGTCCGGGGCGTTCGCCTCCCTGAGCGCTGCCGACCTCGGCGGGGTGGCCATCAAGGGCGCCCTGGAGAAGGCCGGCATCAGCGGCGACCAGGTCGACTACGTGATCATGGGCCAGGTGATCCAGGCCGGCGCCGGCCAGATCACCGCCCGCCAGGCCGCCAACAACGCCGGCATCCCCATGACCGTCCCGGCCACCACCATCAACAAGGTGTGCCTGTCCGGCCTCAACGCCATCTACCTGGCCGACCTCATGATCCAGGCCGGCGAGGCCGACATCGTGGTCGCCGGCGGCATGGAGTCGATGACCAACGCCCCCTACCTGCTCCCCGGGGCCCGCGCCGGCTACCGCATCGGCGACCAGAAGGTCGTCGACTCGATGATGTACGACGGCCTGTTCTGCGCCTTCGACCAGTGCGCCATGGGCGCCGGCACCGAGAAGTACGCAGCCTCGGCCGGCCTCGAGCGCGCCCCCCAGGACGACCTCGCCGCCAAGAGCCACCAGCGGGCCGCCGAGGCCATCAAGAACGGCCTGTTCGACGACGAGATCGTCCCCGTCGCCGTCCCGCAGCGCAAGGGCGACCCCATCATGGTCACCACCGACGAGGGCGTCCGCGGCGACACCACCGCCGACAGCCTGGGCCAGCTGCGCCCCGCGTTCGACAAGGCCGGCAACATCACCGCCGGCAACGCCAGCCAGATCTCCGACGGCGCCTCGGCCACCATCGTCGTGTCGAAGGCCAAGGCCGACGAGCTCGGCATCACCCCGCTCGGCGAGGTCGTCGGCTACGGGCAGGTCGCCGGCCCCGACCCGTCGCTGCTCACCCAGCCCAGCCGGGCCATCCTCGACGCCCTCGAGCGGTCGTCGATCAGCCAGGACCAGATCGGCCTCTACGAGCTGAACGAGGCCTTCGCAGCCGTCGGCCTCGCCTCGATGAAGGACCTCGGCATCACCGACGAGATCACGAACGTCAACGGTGGCGCCATCGCCCTCGGCCACCCGGTGGGCATGTCCGGCAACCGCCTCGCCCTCACCATGCTGCACGAGATGAAGCGCCGTGGCGTCGAGTACGGCGCCGCCGCCCTCTGCGGCGGTGGCGGCCAGGGCGACGCCATCCTGCTGAAGTCCCTCTCGTAGGGCCCCTCACCTCGTCGATGCGTGGACCCGGGCCTCGTGCCCGGGTCCACCCGCGTCCGGGGGGCGGCTCCGGACGTGAGGATCCTCACCGGAGGAACGCCGGGCACCCCGAACGTGAGGGTCCGCGTGTTGCAGACGGCGGGCGGGCGGATGCGCAACGTGAGGATCCTCATCGGAGGGACCCCGGTGACCCGGAACGTGAGGGTCCTCGCCGGCGGGACGCCGGGCGGCGGTCAGCCGCGCAGCGGTTCGACGTCGTCCGGGTCGACGACGCCGAGGAAGCGCCGGCCGCCCTGCTCGTCGACCACCTCGACCTCGACGCCCGCGGAACCGACCGACACCACGGTGGCCACGGCCCCGGGCTCGACGCCGGCCGCGGGTACGCCGCGCCGCAGGCGCACGACGTCGAGCGGCGCGAGCCCGCTGCCCGCGGGCGCGTGCACGGCGTGCAGGTCGGGGCGGGCGTGCACCGGGTGCTCGGGGTCCATCGGGGAACCGACGCCGCCGACGGCCCACAGCCGGCGTCCCCGCAGCGCGGGCGGCGCGTCGGGCACGGGCGCGCCACCACCCGCGGCGACCGGCCCCGGCGGCGGGTCGGCCTGCCCGTCGAGGGCGACGAGCCGCGGCCGCTCGCCCGGGTCGTCGAGCGCGTCGCACAGCTCACCGAGGATCCGCAGCGCCGCGTCGCCCGGGGTCTCGTCCCCGAGGGGCCGCACCGGGCTGGCGGCGCGCAGCACCTCGGCACGCGGGTCGTCGGCCTCGCGCAGGCGGGTCCGGGCCCAGGCGGCCGCGGCCTCCACGTCCTCGCCGGTCACGCCCGCGGCGTCGTCGACGGACGCGTCGAGGGCGGCGCGAGGGTCGGTGCGGACCTGCTCGCGCACCGCCGGGTCGGTGGCGAGGGCGACCACGAAGCGCAGCAGGTCCGCCATCTCCGGGCACGGTATCCGAGGCTCGAGGCCCGGGCGGTGGCTTGACAGGCCGAGGAAACCCGTTCATACCCTGCTGCCGTGTCCAAGCCGCTCGTCATCGTCGAGTCGCCCGCCAAGGCGAAGACGATCAGCCAGTTCCTCGGGAACGACTACATCGTCGAGGCCTCGGTGGGCCACATCCGCGACCTGCCCTCGAAGGGCCTGTCGATCGACGTCGACGCCGACTTCGCCACGGAGTACGAGGTCAACCCCGACAAGAAGGACGTCATCAAGCGGCTCAAGGCGCTGCTGAAGGACGCCGACGAGCTCTACCTCGCGACGGATGAGGACCGCGAGGGGGAGGCCATCGCCTGGCACCTCAAGGAGGTGCTGAAGCCGAAGGTGCCCGTGAAGCGGATGGTCTTCCACGAGATCACCCGCTCGGCCATCGAGCACGCCGTCGAGAACTCCCGCGACATCGACTACCGCCGCGTCGACGCCCAGGAGACCCGGCGCATCGTCGACCGGCTCTACGGCTACCCGGTCAGCCAGATCATGTGGCGCAAGGTGAACCGCGGGCTGTCCGCCGGCCGCGTGCAGAGCCCCGCCGTCCGGCTCGTGGTCGAGCGCGAGCGCGAGCGCATGGCGTTCGTGCCGGCCGACTACTGGGACCTCACCGCCGCCTTCCCCACCGACCCCGCGTTCACCGCACGGCTCGTCGCCCTCGACGACGCCCGCGTCGCCACCGGCCGTGACTTCGGCCAGGACGGACGGGTTCCCCGGGACGACGTCGCGGTGGTCGACCGGGCCACGGCCACCAGCCTGCGCTCCCGCCTCGAGGGCCAGCCGTACACGGTGCGCTCGGTCGAGGAGAAGCCGTGGCGGAGCCGCCCGAAGCCGCCGTTCATGACCTCCACCCTCCAGCAGGAGGGCGGGCGGAAGCTGCGCATGTCGGCCAACCAGGTGATGCGCATCGCCCAGGGCCTCTACGAGAAGGGCTACATCACCTACATGCGGACCGACAGCACGACGCTGTCGCAGACCGCGCTCGACGCGGCCCGATCCCAGGTGCGCGAGCTCTACGGCGCCGAGTACGTGCCGGCCGAACCGCGCACCTACGCCGGGAAGTCGAAGAACGCGCAGGAGGCCCACGAGGCCATCCGCCCGGCGGGCGAGACGTTCCGAACGCCCGACCAGGTGAAGGGCGAGCTGCGCAAGGACGAGCTCGCGCTGTACGACCTCATCTGGAAGCGCACCATCGCATCGCAGATGGAGGACGCCGTCGGTCGCACCATCTCCATGCGCATCGTCGCCGACGCCCGGGCCGAGGGCGACCAGCCCGAGGTCGTGTGCACCTTCGGCGCCTCCGGCCGCGTCATCACCTTCCCCGGCTACCTGAAGGCCTACGTCGAGGACAGCGACGACGAGGGCGCCGAGCGCGACGACCAGGAGTCGATCCTGCCGCCGGTCAGCGAGGGCGACCGCCTGCCCGAGCCCGACCTCACCGCCGACGGGCACACCACCAGCCCGCCCGCCCGCTACACCGAGGCGTCGCTGGTGAAGCGCATGGAGGAGCTGGGCATCGGCCGCCCCTCCACCTACGCCTCGATCATGACCACCATCCAGGACCGCGGCTACGTGTTCAAGAAGGGCACCGCCCTCGTGCCGACCTGGACGGCCTTCGCCGTCGTCAACGTGCTCGAGCGGCAGTTCGGGGAGTACGTCGACTACGAGTTCACCGCCAAGATGGAGGATGACCTCGACCTCATCGCCGTCGGGCAGGAGGAGCGGGTCCCGTACCTGAAGCGGTTCTGGTTCGGCACCGACAGCACGAACGGCAACGGCACCCCCGGTCACCGCAAGGGCCTGTCGATCGTGGTCGACGAGGCGCTCGAGAAGGTCGACGCCGCCGAGGTCAACACCTTCCCGCTCGGCATGGACGCCGACGGCGAGATGGTCGTCGCCAAGCCCGGCCGCTACGGCCCCTACGTCAAGCGGGGCGAGGACACGGCGTCGATCCCCGAGGGCCTGCCCCCCGACGAGCTCACGCTCGAGAAGGCCCTCGAGCTGCTGGCCGCGCCCAAGGGCGACGAGCCCATCGGCCACGACCCCGAGTCGGGCCTGCCGATCTACGTGAAGTCCGGCCGGTACGGCCCCTACGTGCAGCTGGGGGACCAGGACACGCTGCCGCCGGACGAGAAGCCGCAGATGGAGTCGCTGTTCTCGACGATGGATCCGGCCACGGTCACCCTCGAGGACGCGCTGCGCCTGCTGTCGCTGCCGCGGGTGGTCGGCACCGACGAGGAGACCGGCCTGCCGATCCTGGCCCGCAACGGCCGCTACGGGCCGTACATCTCCAAGGGCGACGACAAGGGCGCGGACGCCCGCAGCCTCGAGTCCGAGGAGCAGATCTTCACGGTCACGATGGAGCGCGCGAAGCAGCTGTTCGCCGAGCCGAAGCGCCGGCGCGGCCAAGCGGCTCCGAAGCCGCCGCTGCGCGAGCTCGGCGCCGATCCCGTGTCGGAGCGCCCGGTGGTGGTGAAGGAGGGCCGCTTCGGCCCCTACGTCACCGACGGCGAGACGAACGCCAGCCTGCGCACGGGCGACCTGGTCGAGGAGATCACCATCGAGCGCGCCGCCGAGCTGCTGCAGATCCGCCGGGAGACGAACCCGCCGAAGAAGAAGGCGGCATCGAAGAAGACGGCGACGCGCAAGAAGGCCGCGACGAAGAAGAAGGCGGCGTCGAAGAAGGCTGCGGCCAAGAAGCGGTCCAGCGGCTCCTGAGCCCGGGCGGCGGCCCGGAGATCCGCTCGACAGCGCGCGCGGGCCATCTAACGTCTCCCTGATGGCGGAGTCCTCCGAAGGTCGATCCTCGCCGGGCGGACCCGCCGACCGCTCCATCGCCACACCGACGTCGCCAGCCGAGGTCCCGACGGTCGCGATGGAGGTGCTCGGCGAGGGTGGCGAGTCCGTCCACGTCCGGCTGTTCGGCTCCACTGCGTTCTTCCGCCTGTGGCTCACCCAGGTGGTGTCGGCCACGGGCGACTGGCTGGGCTTCCTCGCCATCGCCGCACTGGCCACCCGCATCAGCGACCGTCCCGAGGCCGCGGTCGGCCTCGTCATGTCGGCCCGCATCGTGCCCGGCTTCTTCCTCGGACCGGCGGCCGGCGTGTTCGCCGACCGGTTCGACCGCAAGCGGCTGATGGTGGTCTGCGACGTGGGCCGCGCGCTCGTGCTGGCGTCGCTGCCGTTCGTCGACACGGTGCCCGGGCTCGTCGCCGCCTCGCTGGTGATGGAGGTGTTCACGCTGCTGTGGGCGCCGGCCAAGGAGGCATCGGTCCCGCACCTGGTCCCGGCCGACCACCTCACCACCGCCAACTCGCTGTCGCTCGCCGCCGCCTACGGCACCATCCCCGTGGCCGCCGCGCTGTTCTCCCTGCTGGCCGAGCTGTCCGAGGCCATCGGCGACTTCGAGCTGCTCACGGTCATCCGGGGCACGCAGGAGGGCCTGGCCTTCTACTTCGACGCCGCGACGTTCCTGCTGTCCGCGCTGATGATCTGGAGCCTGCCGCTCCCGCGCCGGCACACCGAGGAGCGGCGACCGAGGGCGTCGCGCCGCATCGAGGTCGGCGCCGCGCTGCGGGAGCTGCGCGAGGGCTGGCAGTTCGTGTTCATCAACCCGGTGGTGCGTGCCGTCAACCTCGGCCTGGCCACGGGACTGGTCGGCGGGGGCATGCTCGTGCCGCTCGGTCCGGTGTTCGTCGAGGACGTGCTCAACGCCGGCCAGGCCGGCTTCGGCGCCCTGATCTTCGCGCTCGGCCTCGGCGTCGCCGTCGGCGTCATCGCGGTCTCCGTGCTGCAGCGGCGCATCCCGAAGGAGTGGGTGTTCGTGGTCGCCGTGTTCGTGGCCGGCTTCTCGCTGGGCACGGCGGCGTCGATGTCCGCGATGGAGCTGGCCGCGGCGTTCGTGTTCGTCCTCGGCATCTGCGCCGGCTGCGTCTACGTGCTCGGGTTCACCATGCTGCACGAGCACGTCCAGGACGAGCTGCGGGGCCGGATCTTCTCCGCCCTCTACACGCTGGTGCGCCTGTGCGTGCTCGTGGCGTTCGCGGTGGGGCCGTTCCTCTCCGAGCTGTTCGGCGAGCTGTCGGAGAAGCTCTTCGACGACGGCCACGTGGGGCTCGCCGGCGTGTCGATCTCCGTGCCCGGCGTGCGGATCACGCTCTGGGCCGCCGCGTCCATCATCGTCGTGGCCGGCGTCATCGCCGCCCACTCCATGCTCGATGCGGCGCGCAAGGAGCTGGTGCACAAGCTGCCCGTCCGGAACGGCAACGGCAACGGCGGCGCCGGGTGACCGCCCGGTTCATCGCGTTCGAGGGCGGGGAGGCGGCGGGCAAGTCCACCCAGAGCGAGCGCCTGGCGGCCCGCCTCGACGCGGTGCGCACCCGCGAGCCAGGGGGCACGCCGCTCGGTGCCGCGATCCGCCGGCAGTTCCTCGACCCGGCCACCGGCGACCTCGAGCCCCGCACCGAGGCGCTGCTGATGGCCGCCGACCGGGCCCAGCACGTGGCGTCGGTGATCCGCCCCGCGCTCGCGGCCGGACGCCACGTCGTGACCGACCGCTACCTGTACTCCTCGATCGCCTACCAGGCCCACGGGCGCGGCCTCGACCCGGCCGGCGTCGAGCTCCTGAACCGGTGGGCCACCGATGGCCTGCTGCCCGACCTGGTGGTGCTCCTCGACCTGCCCGTCGAGGTGGCACGGGCGCGCGTCGCCGACGTCTCCCCGGACCGGCTCGAGTCCGAGGACGTCGGCTTCCACGAGCGGGTGCGGGCCGGCTTCCGGGCCCAGGCCGACGCCGACCCCCACCGATGGGTCGTCGTCGACGCCACCGGGACCCCCGACGACATCGCCGCCGAGGTGTGGGCGGCCGTCGTCCAGCGCCTGCCCGACCTCGCCGGCTGATCCGCCAGGATGGGCACGTGACCGACGTGCACCACCTGCCCACGGCCGACGCGGAGACGATCGTCGAGCGAGCCGGGCTGTGGCACGACGTGGTGGGCCAGGGCCGGGCCGTCGCGGCGCTCCAGGCGGCCGCCACCCGCCCCGTGCACGCCTACCTCCTCGTCGGCCCCGCCGGCAGCGGGAAGCGGGCCGCCGCCCGGGCGTTCGCCGGTGCGCTGCTCGCCATCGACGCGGCCAGCCGGGGCGCCGACGTCGACCGCGCCATCGAGCTGTGCCTCGACGAGGCCCACCCCGACCTCCACGTGTTCGAGCCGGAGGGCGCGTCGATCTCGGCCCCGGACGCCCGGGAGATCGTCACCGCCGCGAGCCGCAGCCCGATCGAAGGCGGGCGCAAGGTGCTGGTGCTCGACGAGTTCCATACCGTGCGGGAAGCCGGCCCGATCCTGCTGAAGACCATCGAGGAGCCCCCGGCATCCACGATCTTCGTGATCCTCGCCGAGGAGGTGCCGAACGAGCTGGTCGCCATCGCCAGCCGCGCCGTGCGGGTCGACCTCGGCCCCGTGCCCCAGGACGCCATCGCCGAGCGCCTCGTCCACGAAGGCATCGACCGGGAGACGGCGGTCACCACGGCCGCGGCCGCCGGCGGCGACCTGCACCGCGCCCGCCTGCTCGCCGGCGACCCGTCGCTCGTGGTGCGCCGCGACTCCTGGGCGTCGATCCCGCACCGGGTCGACGGCACCGGTCACACCGCGGCCGCGCTCGTCGACGAGGTCATCGCCCACATCGACGCGGCCCAGGGTCCCCTCGACGAGCGCCACGAGGTCGAGCGGGCCGCGCTCGAGGAGCAGATCGAGACCTACGGCCTCCGGGGCGGTGGCCAGCTCAAGGAGCTCGAGAAGCGCCAGAAGCGGGAGGTCCGCCGCCACCGCAACGCCGAGATCCGCTTCGGGCTGGCCGTGCTCGCCGGCGAGTACCGCGACCGGCTCGCCACGGCGGCCGACCCCACCGGCCACCTGGCGTCCCTGCGGGCCGTGCAGGAGGCGGCCGAGGCCCTCGTCCGCAACCCCAACGAGCTGCTGCTCCTCCAGGCCCTCGTCATCGGCCTCGAACCCCTCTGACGCCCCTTCCCACCCCGTCCCGATCCCGCACCGCGCCGCCGCCTTCCGACCCGGTCCGGGTCGTGGAGTCGTGGTCTGGGTCACTTGGGCGGCTCCAGGCCGCCTCCAGCACCCGGACCACGACGCCGGAACCCGGACCGGGCAGCTGGGCGTCGGGCGGGTGGCGGGGAGGCGCCAGAGGTCGGGCGATCCGGATCTGGCGCCGGCGGGGTGTCGCGCTACGCTCCCCGGCTCCGCCCGAATAGCTCAGTCGGCAGAGCGACGCTCTCGTAAAGCGTAGGTCGTGGGTTCGATTCCCACTTCGGGCTCGCACCGCGGAACCAACCGGGAACCGGACCGGCGCCGGCGACGTCTCATCGGCATGCGCACTCGATCTGTCCGCCGGGGGATCCGGACCTTCGCCGTGCTCGCCACCCTCGCGGTGGCGGCTGCCGCCTGCAGCGACGAGACCGCGGCGCCGCCCTCCAGCGGCGGCGCCCGGGGTGACGTCGTCGCGCTCGGCGGTGCGCCCGTGCTCCTCCAGAGCGGCCGCAGCTGCGACGCCGTGCTCGAGGACTTCCAGGCCTTCGCTCCCGCCGTCCTCGGCGACCAGCTCGGCTTCGGAGCCATGGGCGACGACGTGGCCGTCGCCGAAGACGAAGCCGCGGCGACGACCGCGGCCGGCGCCGCAGCCGACCGCGCCGATGCGGCGCCGACGGCCGGGGAGGATTCGGTCGGTGACGGCTCGAGCTCGGACACGAACACCCAGGAGGAGGGCATCGACGAGCCGGACGTGGTCGAGAACGACGGTGACTTCGTGTACGTCGTCGACCAGGAGGAGCTGGTGATCCTCGACGGCGCCACCGCCCAGGTGGTCAGCCGCACCCGCCTGGCCAGCTACGGCACCCAGCTGCTGCTGCAGGGCGACCGCCTCCTCGCCATCTCCGGCGGCGGCTACTCGATCATGCCCATGCCGGGTGTCGCCGTCGAGGACGTCGCCGTCGATCCGGCGGTCTCCGAGCCCGCCGACGGCGTGGCCTCGAGCGGCGCCGGCGTGAGCGGTGAACCCGGCCAGGTCGAGCCTGCCCCCGACACGACCGAGCCCGCCGAGCCCGCCGAGCCCACGACCACCGTGGCGCCGGAGGAGGGCCCGACCACCACGGTCGCTCCGGAGGAAGAGCCCGCCGAGCCCGAGCCGCTGCCGACCGAGCCCGAGCCGCGGCCGATCGAGCCCGAGCCCGTGCCGCTCCCGGAGCCGCTGCCCACCGATCCCATCCCGACCGAGCCCCCGAGCTTCAACCCGGGGACGATCATCCAGCTCATCGACGTCAGCGACCGCAGCGCCCCGGCCGTCGTGCAGACCACCGAGATCGAGGGCAGCCACGTCTCCACCCGCGTCGTCGGCGGCGTGGCCCGGGTGATCGTCACCAGCTGGCCCGACGCCCAGCCCCTGTACGAGGACGTGGCCGTCGCGCTGGCGCCCGGCGCCGAGCGTGCCGAGATCGACGCCGCCGTGTCCGAAGGCGTCGCCGCCACCGAGATCGGCGACTGGCTCCCCGCCTTCCGCACCACCACGGCCGACGACGGCGAGGTCAGCTCCGACGAAGGTCAGCTCGTGGCCTGCGAGGACGTGTTCATGCCCGAGGTGAACGCCGGCATCGCCGAGACCTCGGTGCTGCGGGTCGACTTCAGCGACGGCTTCGACCCCGCCGACACCACCACGGTGGTGGCCGAGGCCGGCACCGTCTACGCCTCGACGAGCACCCTGTACCTGGCGACCAACCGGTACGTGCCGGTCGAGGACCAGGGCCGCATCGTCGACGAGGACTTCACCACCGCCCTCCACGCCTTCGACCTGTCCGGCGACGGCGCCGCCGCCCACCTCGGTGGCGGCGAGATCCCGGGCCACGTGCTCAACCAGTACTCGCTGTCGGAGCACGAGGGGCACCTCCGGGTCGCCACCACCGAGGGCGCCCCCTGGAGCGGCACCGAGCAGTCGCAGTCCGGCGTCCGCGTGCTCCGCCTCCAGGACGGCGCGCTGGTGGAGGTGGGGGCCGTCACCGGCCTCGGCCTCACCGAGACGATCCAGTCGGTCCGGTTCATGGGGCCGGTCGGCTACGTGGTGACCTTCCGCCAGACCGATCCCCTCTACGTCATCGACCTGTCCGACCCCGCGGCGCCGGCCGCCGTCGGCGAGCTGAAGATCCCCGGCTTCTCGTCGTACCTCCACCCGGTGGGCGAGGGCCGGCTCGTGGGCATCGGTCGCGACGCCACGCTCGAGGGGCAGGACCAGGGCCTCCTCGTCTCGCTGTTCGACGTGAGCGACCCCACCGCCCCGACGCAGCTGCAGACCTGGACCGAGCGCGACGCCTGGTCGCAGGCGGGGAACGACCCCAAGGCGTTCCTGTGGTGGGCGCCGGAGTCCACGGTGGTCGTGCCCATCGAGCGCTACAGCGAGCAGTCGCAGCAGGTGGGGATGCTCGTGCTCGACGTCGGCGACGGCGGCATCACCGAGCGCGCCACCGTCAGCGTCGAGGGGCGGTACCCGTCGCGGGCCCTCGTCGTCCAGGGGCGGCTGTGGTCGCTGTTCGACGGCGGCGTGGCCGTGTCGGACTTCGCGAACCCGGCACAGGGGACCTTCACCGCATTCCGCTGATCGATCATCCGCCCCAGCGGGTGCTCCGTAACCAGGGATGAAAGACAGTAAATCCCTGCTTCCAGGAGGAACCCCATGCGAAGGATCGTCACCCGGATCGCCGTGCTCGCCACCGCGGCGCTGGTCGTGCTCGCCACGCCCAGCGCCGCGCAGGAGAGCGCTCGCATCCACCTCATCCACGGGATCCCCGACACGCCCGTGGACGTCGTCGCCGGCGGAGAGGTCGTCTTCTCCGACTTCCAGTTCGGCGACACCCAGGACCTGTCCGGGCTCGCCGGCCAGACCCTCGCCGGGCTGACCGTGAACGCGGCGGGCACCGAGACCGTGGCCATCGACGCCGGCGACGTCACGCTGCCGGCGAGCGGCAACCACACGATCATCGCCCACCTCGACGCCGAGGGGACGCCCACGCTCGCGGTGTTCGAGAACGACACGAGCTCGATCGCCGCCGGGAAGGGCCGGCTCACGGTGCGCCACACCGCCGCGGCCCCGGCCGTGGACGTGCTGGCGAACGGCCAGGCCGCCTTCACGAACCTGGCGAACCCGAACGAGGCGACGGCCGACCTGCCGGTCGGCACGATCAGCGCCTCCGTGGTGCCCACCGGTGCGACCGAGCCCGTGGTGATCGGCCCCGCCGACCTCACCATCGCCGACGGCTCCAGCCTCATCGTCTACGCCGTGGGGTCCCTCGACGGGGAGAGCCTCACGGTGCTGACCGAGACCATCGACGGCCTGGGCACCGCCCCGACCGCCGTCGACACCGGCAACAGCCCGATCGCCGAGGAGGCCGGGCTCCCCGTCGGCCTCCTGGCCCTCGCCGGCCTGGTCGTCCTGGCCGCCGCCGTCCCGGCCCGCCGGCTGGTCGCCGCCCGGGTCCGCTGACGTGGCAGGCCGCCGCAGCGTGACGGCGGCGGCGGCGCTGCTGCTGTCGCTGGCCGGGGCCGCGTGTGCCGCCCCGGCCGGCGACGGCGACGTCGTCCCGGCGGGTCCCCAGGCGGGCCCGCCGACATCGACGGCCACCACGGCCGACGTCACTCCGCCCGACCCGGAGCCGGACGGCACCCGGTCGGCCCTCGCCGACCGGGTGCAGCCGCTCGGTTCGGCCCGCTACGACCCCGCCGAGCACCAGGCGCCGACCCGGCTGGTGACCGGCCTCAGCCTCCCGTCGATCGACGTGGTGGGCGCCCCGGTCGAGGCGGTCGGCGTCGCGCCCGACGGCGAGATGGAGATCCCGCCGGCCGACCGGGTGGGCTGGTACCGCTTCGGCGCCGCCCCGGGCCAGCCCGGGTCCGCGGTGCTCGCCGCCCACGTCGCCTTCGACGGGGTCGACGGGGTCTTCCGGCGCCTCGACCGGCTCGCCCCGGGTGACGAGGTGGTGGTCGCCTTCGACGACGGCTCCGACGAGCGGTACCGGGTCACCGAGCTGGTCACCTTCGACAAGCAGGCGCTGCCGGACGACCTGTTCTCACGGCACGTGCCCGAGCGCTTGGTGCTCATCACCTGCGGGGGCGAGTTCAACCCGTCGCTGCGCAGCTACGAGAGCAACGTGGTCGCCTTCGCCGCTCCGGCCTGAGCGCCACCGCGGGTCCGGCGGAGGTCGGGGGATAGGGTCGGCGTGATGGCCGACCAGGCGACGTTCGCAGAGCAGGCGATGCCCCACATGGACTCGCTCTACGGCGCCGCGCTCCGGATGACCCGCAACCCGGCGGAGGCCGAGGACCTGGTCCAGGAGACCTTCCTCAAGGCGTACCGGGGCTTCGGTGGGTTCCAGGATGGCACGAACCTCAAGGCCTGGCTCTACCGCATCCTCACGAACACCTACATCAACATCTACCGCTCGAAGCAGCGCCGGCCGGACGAGACCGATCTCGCCGAGGTCGAGGACCTCTACCTGTACCGGCGCCTCGGCGGCCTCGAGGGCGCCACCGCCGGCCGGTCGGCCGAGGACGAGCTGCTCGAGCTGTTCAGCGAGGCCGAGGTCAAGGAGGCGGTGGAGTCGCTGCCGGAGAACTTCCGGATGGCCGTCCTCCTCGCCGACGTCGAGGGATTCGCCTACAAGGAGATCGCCGACATCCTCGACATCCCCATCGGTACGGTGATGTCGCGGCTGCACCGGGGAAGAAAAGCGCTGCAGAAGCAGTTGTACGAGTTCGCAGTGGCCCGAGGGCTGGCAGAGCCACCCGACGGTGCGGCACCAGACGAGAGCACGCCGGCGAGCGCCGGCTGACCCCGCCCGAGAACCGGAACCTCCACCATGTCCCACGGCGAGCACCACGGCGACTGCAGCCAGACCCTCCACGAGCTCTACCAGTTCCTCGACGGTGAGCTCACCGAGGTGAAGCGGGCGCAGATCAAGGAGCACCTCGAGGGCTGCCCGCCCTGCTTCGAGGCCTTCGACTTCGAGGCCGAGATCAAGCAGTACATCTCGCAGAAGTGCCGCGACCGGGTGCCCGAGTCCCTGCGGGCCCGGATCGCCGACGCCATCGCGCAGGACCCGCCGGCGCCCACCGCGTGAACGGCCGGCCGGTCTGTGTCGGCCCGGCGGGCCGGGCCTAGAGTCGGCGCATGCTCGCCGTCGTCTGGCACTTCTGGATCGCCGTGGTCCTGATGCTCTTCCTCGTCATCCCGGCCGTGGTCACCGTGGTGGCCCTCTACCTGCGCAAGGTCGTCAAGCCGCAGTACCCGGGGGTCGACCAGCCGCGTGGCTGAGCTGGTCGACTGGGACCTCGCCGAGCGCATCGCCGTTCGGGCCGCCGGCCGGGAGCCGCTCGCGGACTCCTACCACTGGGACTCCCTCGAGCCCGACTTCGCCGAGCTCACCGCCCTGGCCGAGCGGCTGGTCGCCGAGGAGACGGGCCTGCACTCGCTCGCCGGGCCCGCGCGCGGCAAGGTCACCGACCGGGCCGGATGGGTGCGGGCGAACATCGCCTCGTTCCAGCGCCTCCTCCAGCCGCTCACCGAGCGCATGGGCCGCAAGGTCGCCGGCCCCTCCGTGCCGGTGATGCGGGCCGTGGCCGCCGCCGAGATCGGCCTCCTGCTCGGCTGGATGTCCGGCCGGGTGCTCGGCCAGTACGACCTGCTGGTGGCGGGTGGCTCCGACGACGAGGCCGAGGCCGCCGAGGACGTCGTGTACTACGTGGGTCCCAACGTGCTGGGCCTCGAGAAGAAGTACGGGTTCCCGCCCCGCGAGTTCCGCCTGTGGCTGGCCCTCCACGAGGTCACCCACCGGGCGCAGTTCACCGGCGTGCCCTGGATGCGCGAGCACTACCTGGGGCTCATCGACCGCACCCTCTCCGCGGCCGGGCTCGACCCGCTCGCGCTCCTGCGGGCGCTGAAGCGGGCCGCGGACGAGCTGCGGGCCGGGCGCAGCCCGCTCGCCGACGGCGGCATCACCCACCTGCTGGCCGGGCCCGAGCAGCGGGCGGCGCTCGACCAGATCGGCGGGCTCATGAGCCTGCTCGAGGGCCACGGGGACATCACGATGGACCGGGCCGGCGCCGGCCACGTGCCCTCCGCCGAGCGCTTCGGCAGGGTGCTGCGCAACCGGCGCGCCTCGGCCACGGGCGTCACCAAGCTCGTCCAGCAGCTCATCGGCCTCGAGGCGAAGATGAACCAGTACCAGCAGGGCGAGGAGTTCATCACCGAGGTCGAGCGTCTGGGCGGCGGCAAGGGCGCGCTCGAGCCGGTGTGGCGGGGGCCGAGCTGGCTGCCCACCCTGGCCGAGATCCGCGAGCCCCAGGAGTGGGTCGAGCGCGTGCGCCTGTCCGAGGAGCTCGTCCGCTGACCGCAGCCACCGCCGGGCGTGAGCCGCTTGGCATGATGGACCAGCGCCGAGCAGCGGAGGAGGCAGCCGTGGCGTCGGTCCTGGTCGTCGACGACGAACCCGACATCCGCTACCTGACCCAGGTGAACCTCGAGCTGGACGGCCACCGGGTGATGACGGCCGCCAACGGCGCCGAGGCCCTGGCGGCCGTGCAGGTCGAGGTGCCCGACGTCGTGCTGCTCGACGTGATGATGCCCGAGGTCGACGGCTGGGCGGTGCTCGAGCAGCTCAAGACCCACCTCGACACCGAGATCTCCTCGGTGAAGGTGTTGATGATGACGGCGCTGGGCGCGGACGACGACCGCCTCCGTGGCGGCATCGAGGGCGCGGTGCGGTACCTGGTGAAGCCGGTGACGCCCGAGCAGCTGCGCGAGGCCGTGAACGAGGTGCTGGCCGGCGGCCCCGAGCGCGAGCTGCGCCGCCGGGCCCAGACCGGGGCGCTGCTCGAGCTCGCGCGGATGGAGAAGGGCGAGCGGGGGGCCGAGCCGGCCGACGATGCGCCGCGCCTGCGCCTGTCCCGCCTCGAGCACGCCCGCACCCGCGACGAGTCGCCGGCCGAGGACGGCGCCCGCCACGTCGGTGCGGAGCTCACCGACAAGCAGCGCGCCCTCCTCGTCGCGCTGGCAGCGGCGCCGTCGGTCAGCGCAGCCGCCGGTGAGCTCGGCGTGAGCCGCTCCAACATCTACGCCAGCCTGCGCCGCATCGCCCGCAAGATCGGCTACGACTCGGTGCCCGAGCTGCTCCGCGGCATCCGCTCGGGCCAGCTCGTGGTCGACGAGTAGCCCCTCCGGCCCGACGTGCCCAGCGCGCTCGCCGATGCTCGGCAGCGGTGCCGGTTCCCCCCGGGAGGTCCGGTCACGTGCGCCGTGTCGGGCGGCGCCGACTCCCTGGCCCTGCTCGCCCTGGCCTGCGACGCCGGGCTCGGACCGACGGCCGTGCACGTCGACCACGGGCTCCGACCCGGGAGCGACGCCGAGGCCGAGGTGGTGGCGGCCGCCGCCGCCCGGTGGGGCGCTGCGTTCCGCTCGGTGCAGGTCGACGTCGCGCCGGGCCCCGACCTCGAGGCCCGGGCCCGCCGCGCCCGACGGTCGGTGCTCGGGCCCGACGCCCTGTACGGCCACACGGCCGATGACCAGGCCGAGACGGTGCTGCTCGCCCTCCTGCGCGGCGCCGGACCCGACGGCGTCGCCGCCATGTCCCCCGAGCACCACCCGCTGCTCGCCGTGCGCCGGCGGGAGACGCGCGCGATCTGCGCCGAGCTCGGCGTCGAGCCGGTCGAGGACCCGAGCAACGCCGATCCGCGCTTCCGGCGCAACCGGGTGCGGGCCGAGGTCCTGCCGCTCCTCGACGACGTGGCGGCCCGCGACGTGGTGCCCCTGCTGTGCCGGCTCGCCGACCTCGCCCGCGACGACG
The DNA here is from genome assembly GCA_035764875.1 of Acidimicrobiales bacterium. Classification (GTDB taxonomy): domain Bacteria; phylum Actinomycetota; class Acidimicrobiia; order Acidimicrobiales; family Salinilacustritrichaceae; genus Salinilacustrithrix. The sequence goes on from DASTYO010000172.1 coordinate 25,270, forward strand.
GGGCGCTGCTCGACGGCCTCGCCGCCGACCTCGACCCCACCGACGCCCGAGCCCTCACCGAGGCACCCGCTCCGCTGGCCCGGCGCGCCCTGCGGGCGTGGCTGCGTCCCCACCTGCCCCACGAGCACCCGCCGGACGCCGCCGCCGTGGCGCGCGTGCTGGCCGTCGCCCGGGGCGAGGTGGTCGGCACGGAGGTGGCGGGTGGCGTCGCCGTGCGCCGCCGCGACCAGCGCCTCCGAGTCGTGCCGTCCCCGCCGACCGACGATGGCGGGGCCGGCGCGACCGGCCACTAGGTTCGCCCCGTGGCTGACCACGGTGGTGACGACCTGATCGGCGAGACGCTGCTGACCGCCCAGCAGATCCAGGACCGGATCGCCGAGCTGGGCGCCGAGATCGGCCGGGACTACGCCGGCAGGGAGCCGATCCTCGTGGCCGTGCTCAAGGGCGCGTTCGTCTTCATGGCCGACCTGGCCCGCGCCGTGCCCATCCCGCTCGAGGTCGACTTCATGGCGGTGTCGTCCTACGGCGCCAGCACCCGCTCGTCGGGCGTGGTGCGCATCGTGAAGGACCTCGACATCGACCTCACCGGCCGCCACGTCATCATCGTCGAGGACATCATCGACTCCGGTCTGACGCTCCGCTACCTGCGCAAGACGCTCGAATCGCGTGGCACGGCGTCGCTCGAGGTGTGCGCGCTGCTCGTGCGCGACGGCAACCAGCAGGCCGAGCTCGACCTGCGCTACGTGGGGTTCCACATCCCGCCGGCGTTCGTGATCGGCTACGGCCTCGACGTGGCCGAGCGCTACCGCAACCTGCCCTACATCGCGGACTACCTCGGCGCCGACTGAACGTGGTCGTCCTCCGCTGTCGACATCGCGTGGGGGATCGGTAGCCTTGGCCGGACTGTGAAGAAGAAGCTGCGCCGCCCAACGCTCCTCTACGTCGCCCTCGCCATCGTGGCGGCGCTCGTCGCGTCGTCGTTCCTGCGATCGGGCTCCGACGCCGAGGACCTCACCCTCAACGAGTTCCGCGCCCTCGTGGCCGATGGCGAGGTCGAGACGGCCACCATCAAGGACCGCAGCCACGAGGTGAAGGGCGAGCTCGACGACGGGTCCGAGTACGCCGTGTCGTACCCGGCCGAGTTCGCCGACGAGCTCACCGAGGAGCTGTCCGAGGCCCGCCCGGCCATCGAGATCGAGACCGACCAGCAACAGGAGTCCGTCTGGGTCTCGCTGCTGTTCAGCATCCTGCCCCTGCTGCTGCTGTTCGGCCTGTTCCTGTTCTTCCTCAACGCCATGCAGGGCGGCGGCAGCCGGGTGATGCAGTTCGGCAAGGCCAAGGCGAAGCAGCTCACCAAGGACCACCCCAAGGTCACCTTCGCCGACGTCGCCGGCTGCGACGAGGCCGTCGAGGAGCTCCAGGAGATCAAGGAGTTCCTCCAGAACCCGGGCAAGTTCCAGGCCATCGGCGCCAAGATCCCCAAGGGCGTGCTGCTCGTCGGCCCGCCCGGCACGGGCAAGACGCTGCTCGCCCGAGCCGTCGCCGGCGAGGCCGGCGCGCCGTTCTTCTCCATCTCGGGCTCCGACTTCGTCGAGATGTTCGTCGGCGTCGGCGCCTCCCGGGTGCGCGACCTGTTCGAGCAGGCCAAGGCCCAGGCCCCGGCCATCGTGTTCGTCGACGAGATCGACGCCGTCGGCCGCCACCGCGGCGCCGGCATGGGCGGCGGCCACGACGAGCGGGAGCAGACGCTCAACCAGCTACTCGTCGAGATGGACGGCTTCGACGCCAACACCGGCGTCATCCTCATCGCCGCCACCAACCGGCCCGACATCCTCGACCCGGCCCTGCTGCGGCCCGGCCGCTTCGACCGCCAGATCGTGGTCGACCGGCCCGACCTGGAGGGCCGCAAGGCCATCCTCGAGGTGCACGCCAAGGGCAAGCCGCTCGCCGACGACGTCAACACCGAGGTCATCGCCCGGCGCACGCCCGGCTTCACCGGCGCCGACCTGGCCAACCTCATGAACGAG
>DASTYO010000173.1:0-19308 GCA_035764875.1 Acidimicrobiales bacterium
AGACCGGGGGTACGTACGCGCTGAGCGAGCACCTGCTGACCGCCGCCGCCGACCCGCCGCCCCACGTGCACGCCGACGAGGAGGAGGCGTTCTACGTGCTCGACGGCGAGATCGAGCTCGAGGTGGACGGGACGGTCGTGCACGCCACCCCGGGCACCTTCGCCCTGGCGCCGAGCGGTCGCCCGCACGCGTTCCGGGTGCTCACGCCCACGGCCCGGATGCTGGTCATCACGTCCTCGGCTGCCGGCCGCACCAGCAGGGGCGACGCCATTGAGGACTTCTTCCGAGCCGCCGGCACCCCGGCAACCGCGCCGGTGCTCCCCGCCGCGGAGGCGCCCGACCCGGTGCGCCTCACCGCCCTCGCCGCCGCGCACGGCATCGAGATCCTCCCGCCACCGGCGCCGTGAAGCTGCTCGTCACCGTCGCCCACCCCGACGACGAGGCCTTCGGGTGCGGGTCGGTGCTCGCGCACGCATCCGCCGCCGGGGCGGAGTCCGTCGTGGCCTGCGCCACCCGCGGCGAGCTGGGCGAGCTCGCTCCGGGCCTGTCCCACGTGGCGCCGCCGCCAGACCAGCTGGGGGCCATCCGGGAGGCGGAGCTCCGGAGCGCGGCGCAGCTGCTCGGGGTGGCCCGCGTCGAGATGCTGGGCTGGCGCGACTCCGGCGTCGACGGCGAGCCCGCCGCCGGTTCGCTGTGCGCGGCGTCCGCAGCCGACGTGGAAGAGGTGATCGCCGCGGTGCTCGAGCGGGAGCGACCGGACGTGGTGGTCACCCTCGACGCGAGCGACGGCCACCGCGACCACGTCGTCGTGCGTGACGCCACGCTGGCGGCGGTCGCGCGGACGCCAGCGCCGCCGGCGGAGGTCTACCTGTGGTGCCTCCCCCGCTCGTTGATGCGCGCGTTCACCGGCAGCGCCCAGCTGGGCACGCCCGACGAGGAGATCACGACCGTGGTCGACACCTCGGCCCACCTCGAGCGGCGCTGGGCGGCGATGCGCGCGCACCGCTCGCAGGTGCCGCCGTACGACCACATGCCGCCCGAGCTGCAGGCGGCCTTCCTCACCGCGGATCGGCTCCGGCGGGTGCACCCGCCGTGGGCCGGCGGCCGGGTCGGCGCCGGCTGGCTCGGCAGCGCCTCGATGGGTGCTTCGCGTCGATTCTGACCCGGCCCGAGGTGCGGCGGTAGCGTGCGCCGTTGCGTCCGGACGACGACGTTCGGGGGCTCGCCGACGCTTGTGCAAGGATTCACGACGATGCCGCGGTTCACTGCCGAGAACACGATCCTCGCCAAGGAGATCATCGGCCGGTACCCCCACCCGAAGTCGGCGCTGATCCCGCTGCTGCACCTCGCCCAGGAGCAGGACGGCCACGTCACCGACGAGGCCATGGTGCACATCGCCGAGCTCGTCGGCGTCACGCCGGCCGAGGTCATCGGCACGTGCAGCTTCTACGAGATGTTCAAGCGCGAGCCGGTGGGCGAGTACCTCATCAACGTGTGCACGAACATCGCCTGCATGCTCGTGGGCGGCGAGGAGCTGCTGCACCACCTCGAGGAGCGGCTCGACATCCGGCCCGGCTCCACCACCCCCGACGGCATGTTCACCCTCGAGGACGTCGAGTGCATCGCGGCCTGCACCGAGGCGCCCTGCCTCACGGTGAACTACCGGTACTTCAACAAGATCACCCACGAGGAGGCCGACAAGCTCCTCGACGACCTGCGGGCCGGCCGCCGGGCCCACGAGATCCCCAAGCACGGCACGCTCGCCCGGGTCCGCCAGTCGATCCCCGCCGAGCGCCGCGCCGGCGCCGCCGTGCCGGGCGAGTGCGGCCAGCCGGTGTGGATGACCCCCAAGGACGCTGCGGAGACCACGTCGTGAGCGACCAGAACCCCGCCGTCGCCGGCCGCGAGATCCCCCGGATGCTCACGGGGCGACTCGCGCACGACGACTCCCACACCCTCGAGCGGTACCAGGCCACCGACGGCTACGAGGCGCTGCGCAAGGCGCTCGCCATGCACCCCGAGGACGTGCACGCCGAGGTCAAGAACGCCTCGCTGCTCGGCCGCGGCGGTGCCGGCTTCCCCGCCGGCGTCAAGTGGGGCTTCTGCCCCCCGGGCGTCTGGCCGCGCTACCTGGTGGTCAACGGCGACGAGTCCGAGCCGGGCACCTACAAGGACCGCATCCTCATGGAGCGCGATCCCCACCAGCTCATCGAGGGCGTGCTCATCGCCGCCTACGCGACCGGCTGCGCCCAGGCGTTCCTGTACGTGCGCGGCGAGATGGCGCTGGCCCAGGAGCGCATCGCCACCGCCCTCAACGAGGCCTACGACGCCGGCCTGGTCGGCAAGGGCATCCTCGGCAGCAGCTTCTCCTGCGACATCGTCCTGCACTGGGGCGCCGGCGCCTACATCGTGGGCGAGGAGACCGCGCTCATCGAGTCGCTCGAGGGCAACCGGGGCATGCCGCGCCTGAAGCCGCCGTACTTCCCGGCCGCCAAGGGCCTGTACATGCAGCCGACCATCGTGAACAACGTCGAGACGCTCTCGAACGTGCCGTGGATCATCCGCCACGGCGCCGAGGCGTACACGGCCTACGGCGCCGAGAACAGCCGGGGCACGCGCATGTTCGCCATCTCCGGACACGTGAAGAAGCCCGGCGTGCACGAGGTCGAGTTCGGCACCACCACCTTCCGCGACCTCATCTACGGGCACTGCGGCGGCATCCGTGGCGGCCACACGCTGAAGGCGTTCATCCCCGGTGGCGCGTCGGCCCCGTGGTTCTACGAGGAGCACCTCGACCTGCCACTCGAGGCCGGCGCGGTCGGCGCGGCGGGCTCGATGCTCGGCTCCGGCGCCATCGTGGTCATGGACGACACCACCGACGCCGTGAAGGCGGCGTGGCGGGTCGTGCGGTTCTTCGCCCGCGAGTCCTGCGGCAAGTGCACGCCGTGCCGCGAGGGCACGAGCTGGCTCGAGAAGATCCTGCGCCGCATGCTCGACGGCCACGGCCGTCCCGAGGACATGGCCCTGCTGCTCGACGTGTGCGACAACATCTCACCCGCCATCACCTGGCCGCCGAAGCAGACCACGATCTGCCCGCTCGGGCCGTCGGCCGTCAGCCCCATCGCCAGCGCCATCGTCCGGTTCAAGGACGAGTTCCAGGCCTACTGCGGCGGCGGCGACATCCCCAGCTCGGTCACCATCAACGGCAAGGCGTACGTGCCGCCGGAAGGAGCCCCGGCCGGTGTCTGACGAGACCACGACGTCCGTGAAGATCACCATCGACGGGCGCGAGATCGAAGCGCAGGACGGCGAGCTGGTCATCGCCGCCGCCGAGCGCACCGGCACCTACATCCCCCGGTTCTGCTGGCACCCCCGCATGAACCCGGTGGGCATGTGCCGCATGTGCCTGGTCGAGATCGACACCGGGCGCGGCCCGGCGCTGCAGCCCTCGTGCATGATCCCGGTGGCCGACGGCATGACGGTGTCCACCGACTCCGACGCCACCAAGAAGGCCCAGGAGGGCGTGCTCGAGTTCCTCCTCGCCAACCACCCCCTCGACTGCCCGGTGTGCGACAAGGGCGGCGAGTGCCCGCTCCAGGACCAGGCCTACTCCCACGGCCCGGGCGAGTCGCGCTTCATCGAGGAGAAGGTCCACTTCGAGAAGCCGATCGCCATCTCCGAGCTGGTCGACCTCGATCGCGAGCGCTGCATCCTCTGCGACCGCTGCACCCGGTTCGCCGACGAGGTGGCGGGCGACGCGCTCATCCACTTCATCGACCGGGGCGCCCAGACCCAGGTCAACACCTTCCCCGACGAGCCCTTCGCCTCGTACTTCTCGGGGAACACCGTGCAGATCTGCCCGGTGGGCGCGCTCACCGCCCGGCCGTACCGGTTCAAGGCCCGTCCGTGGGACCTCGAGCAGGTCGAGTCCACCTGCACGTCGTGCTCGGTCGGCTGCCGCGTCGCCGTCCAGTCGAGCCGCAACGAGGTCCTGCGCTACCAGGGCGTCGACGTCGACCCGGTCAACTGGGGCTGGCTGTGCGACAAGGGCCGCTTCGACTTCCAGGCGCTGAACAGCCCCGACCGCCTCGGCCAGCCGCTGGTGCGCACCGGCGACGAGCTCGCCAGCACCACGTGGGCCGATGCCCTGGGCCGGGCCGGCAGCGCCATCAAGGCGGCGCTCGAGTCCTCCGGCCCCGCGGGCGTGGGCGTGGTGGGCGGGTCGCGCCTCACGAACGAGTCGGCCTACGCCTGGGCCAAGCTGGCCAAGGGCGTCATCGGCACCGACAACGTCGACTGCCAGCTCGGCGACGGCCTGCCCGCCGAAGCGGTGCTCGGGCTGCCCCGCGCCACCATCGACCAGGCGTGCGCGCCCGGCGGCACCGTCCTCCTCGTGGGCGTCGACCCCAAGGAGGAGCTGCCGGTGCTCCACCTGCGCCTGCGGCACGCCGTGATCGAGGACAAGGCGACGGTCATCGAGGTCGTGCCCCACGGCTCGGGCCTGACCGGCCTGGCCGCCCACTCGCTGGTGCACGCACCGGGCGCGGTCGCCGACGTCGTCGCCCAGCTCGTCGCCGAGCGGCCCGCCGCCGCCGGCGGCCTCGACGCCGACGCCATCGCCGAGGCGGCCACCGCCCTGCGCGCCGGGCCGGTCACCGTGGTGCTCGGCCGCGGCAGCCTCGCCGACCGCCCCGAGCTCGCAGCCAACGCCGCAGCCCGCCTCGCCGCCGCCCTCCCCGAGGCCCGGTTCCTGTCCGGCCTCCGCCGCGGGAACGTGCACGGCGCCCTCGACGCCGGCCTCGCCCCCGGCCTGCTGCCCGGGCGCGTCTCGCTCGACGACGCTCGCGCCTGGTTCCACGACCACTGGTCCACGGTGCCGAGCGCCCGCGGTCTCGACACCGAGGGCATCCTCGCTGCTGCAGCCGACGGCAAGCTCGACGTGCTCGTGCTCCTCGGCGCCGACCCGCTGTCGGACTTCCCCGACCACGACCTCGCCCGCCGTGCCCTCGCCGGGGCCCGCACGGTCATCGCCGTCGACACGCTCCCGAACCCCTCGGTGCGCCAGGCCGACGTCGTGCTCCCGGCCGCCGGCTACGCCGAGACCGACGGCACCACCACCAACCTCGAGGGCCGGGTGAGCGTCCTGTCCCAGAAGGTCACCCCGCCCGGCACCGCCCGCGCCGACTGGATCATCGCCGCCGAGCTGGCCTACCGCCTCGGCGACGACCTCGGGCTCGAGTCCGTCGACGACGTGTTCGCCGAGCTGACCCGCGTGGCCCCCTCGCACCGCGGCCTCACGCTCCAGCACGTCGGCGTCGACGGCGTCGTCGTGCCGCTCGACCGCCCCGACGGCGGTGGCGACCAGCGGGTGGCCGACGACCCCGAGGGCCTGCACACCGCCGGGGGCACCGACGAGCCCGATGCGGGCGTCGACGCCGACGCCGCGGCCGCCACGGCCGAGGCCGAGGCCTCCGACACCGACGAGGCGGCGAAGGCCGCCGAGGCCGAGGCCACCGTGGCCCAGGCCGACCACGAGGCCGCCGAGGCCGCCGAGGAGCGCGAGTCCGCAGCGCCGGCGGCGCCCGCCGGCCCGGACCTGCCGGCCACCGTCCGCTTCGACGCCCCGGCGGTCACCGTGCCGCCGCTGGACAGCTACAAGCTCCGCCTGGTCACCACCCGTGAGCTGTACGACCTCGGCACCACCACCCAGGCCTCGCCGGCGCTCGCGCCGCTCGCCCGGGGCGCGCAGCTGCGCCTGCACCCCCACGACTTCGACCGCCTCGGCGTCCAGGCCGGCACCGAGGTCACGATGTCCAACCGCGAGGGCGGCCGGGGCTCGGTCACCGTGCCGGCGCACCCGGCAGCCGGCGTGCCGAAGGGCGCGGCCCACCTCGTGTTCCTGCAGCCCGGTGCGTCGGCGGCGGAGCTCGTCGACGTGACGTCCGTGGTCACCGACGTGCGCGTGGAGGTCGCCCGGTGAGCGGCTTCGTGTACGCCCTCGACCCGCTGTACCTCGACGGCGTCGGCCTCGCCGAGGTGCTCATCACCCTCGGCAAGGTGCTCGTCGCCTTCCTCGTGCTGCTCGTCTCGGTCATCTTCATGGTCTGGTTCGAGCGCAAGGTCATCGCCGACATGCAGAACCGGATCGGCCCCAACCGGGCCGGACCGTTCGGCCTCCTGCAGACCCTCGCCGACGGCCTCAAGCTCATCGTCAAGGAAGACCTCATCCCCAGCCGGGCCCGGCGCTTCGTGTTCGTGCTCGCCCCCTTCCTGTCGGTGATCCCCGCCTTCTTGGTGTTCGCGGTGGTGCCCCTCGGCGGCACCTTCACCGCCGACGACCCCGGCATCATCACCATCGCCGGGCACGAGACCTTCGCCCAGCTCGCAGACCCGCCCATCGGCGTGCTGTGGATCCTCGCCGTGTCGTCCATCGGCGTCTACGGCGTCATGCTCGCCGGCTGGGCCTCCGGGTCGAAGTACCCGCTGCTCGGCTCGGTGCGGGCCAGCGCCCAGATGGTGTCCTACGAGGCCGCGATGGGCCTGTCGGTCGCCACGCTCATCATGACCACCGGTGGCCTGTCCACCCGGGGCATGGTGGCCGTGCAGGCCGGCGACGGCTTCGCCGGCTTCGTGCCGAACTGGAACGTCATCCTCACCGGCATCGTCCCCTTCGCCATCTTCTTCGTGGCCGCCCTCGCCGAGACGAACCGCCCGCCCTTCGACCTGGTCGAGGCCGAGCAGGAGCTGGTGGGCGGCTTCCACACCGAGTACTCCTCGATCCGCTTCGGCATGTTCTACGTGGCCGAGTTCATGCACCCGGTCACCATGTCGGCGGTCATCGTCACCCTGTGGTTCGGCGGCCCCGCCGGCCCGCACTGGTTCGGGCCGGTGTCGGGCATCGTCTGGCTCGTCGCGAAGATCTTCGTCTTCCTCTACATCTTCGTGCTGATCCGGGGCACGCTGCCCCGCTTCCGGTACGACCAGCTCATGGACCTCGGCTGGAAGGTGCTCATCCCCCTCCAGCTCGGCTGGCTCCTCCTGCTCGCCGCCCTCAACGTGGGCCGCGACCTGGACTGGAACTACGCCGTGGTCATCGGTGTCGGCTTCTTCGTGATCGGCGGGCTCACGTTCCTGCTGCTGAGCCGGGCCTCCGAGGTCTCCCGCCAACGTCGCGAGCTCGGGGAGGTGGAGGCCTGATGGGCTACCTCGACGGTTTCCTCGTCACGGTCAAGAAGACGTTCGCCAAGGGCTCCCGGTCCGGCGAGAACGTCACGTCGCCCTACGTGAAGGACGAGGGCGGCAAGCGGGTCAAGCCGATCCGCACGCACGGCCGCCACGTCCTCAACCGCTACGAGGACGGCATGGAGAAGTGCATCGGCTGCGAGCTGTGCGCCGGCGTGTGCCCGGCCCGGTGCATCTACGTGCGCGGCGCCGACAACGACCCGGCCGACCCGGTCAGCCCCGGCGAGCGCTACGGGTTCATCTACGAGATCAACTACCTGCGCTGCATCCACTGCGACCTCTGCGTCGAGGCCTGCCCCACCGAGGCCATCACCGAGACGAAGCTGTTCGAGTTCAGCTTCACCAACCGCCAGGACGCCATCTACACCAAGGCCGAGCTGGTCGTCGACGAGCAGGGCAACCCCCAGCAGCTCCCGTGGGAGGACTGGTCCGACGCCGAGCTGGTCCAACCCCACACGTCGGCCTGGATGCGGGCCACCGCCCCGTCCGGCGACGCCGACTTCGAGGGCATCGTCGCCTGGGCCGGCGAGCTCGGCTGGGGCGAGCGTGCGCCCGAGCAGGGCCAGCGCGGCGAGGGAGGCCAGTAGTGGAGACCTTCGTCTTCCTCGTCGCCGCAGCCATCTGCCTGATCGGTGCCCTCGGCGTCGTCCTGTCCACGAACCCCGTGCACTCGGCGCTGTCGCTGGTCGCCACGCTGTTCGGCGTGGCCGTGCTGTTCGTGGCCCAGGAGGCGCACTTCCTGGCCGCCGTGCAGGTCATCGTCTACGCCGGCGCCATCGTCGTGCTCTTCCTGTTCGTGATCATGCTGCTCGGCGTCGACCGGGCCGAGAACCTCAAGGTCGATCCGCTGGTCGGCCAGCGGGTCGCCGCCGTCGTCCTCGGGCTCGCGGTGTTCGCCCTCCCGGTGGTCGCCCTGGCGTCCACCGACTGGGAGGCCACGGGCGCCCTGTCGAACCTCGGCTCCATCGCCGACGCCGCCGTGCCCGACATCGAGGGCATCGGCACGGCGCTGTTCACCCGCTACGTGTTCGCGCTCGAGATCACCTCGATCCTGCTCGCCATCGCCGTGGTCGGCGCCGTGCTGCTCGCCAAGCGCAGCCCCCGCCCGGCCGACATGCTCGTCGACCTCCCCGTGCGCACCGACACCGACGCCGCGTCCCTCGACGACGCCGCCGGTGCCGAGGGGCCGGAGGACGCCACCGCCGACTCGCCGGCCGCCGAGGAAGGGGCCACCTCGTGATGCTCAACGTGCTCGCCGCCGGGGTCGAGCCGTCCTGGTACCTGGTGCTCTCGTCGGCGCTGTTCGCCATCGGCGCCGTCGGGCTGCTGATCCGGCGCAACCCGCTGGTGATGTTCATGTGCGTGGAGCTGATGCTCAACGCCGTGACGCTCAGCTTCGTGACGTTCTCCCGCATGCTCGACGACATCGGTGGCCAGGCCGTCGTGGTGTTCGTGCTCGTGGTGGCCGCCGCCGAGGTCGTCGTGGGCCTCGGCATCATCGTGGCCATCCTCCGACGCCGACCCGACGCCACCGCCGACGACCTGGCGCTGCTGAAGGGCTGAGGACCACATGGAACTGCTCGACCTCGTCTGGTTGATCCCTGCCCTGCCGCTGGCGGGCTTCCTGCTGCTCGTCGTCCTCGGCCGCCGCCTCGGCGAGCCCGGTGCCGGCTGGTTGGCCACGGCGATGATGGCTGGGTCCTTCGGGGCCACGGTGCTCGTGTTCGCCGGACTGCTCGACCGCCCCGAGGAGGAGCGGGTGTTCGGGCAGACCCTGTTCGAGTGGCTGCCCATCGGTGGGTGGCAGGTCGACGTCGGGTTCTACGTCGACCCGCTCGCCGTCGCCATGGCGCTCTTCATCACCGGTGTGGGCACGCTCATCCACCTGTACTCGGTGGGCTACATGCACGGCGACGAGAACTACTCGAAGTTCTTCCTCTACCTGAACCTGTTCGCCTTCTCGATGCTGATGCTCGTCCTCGGCGACAACCTGCTCCTCACCTTCCTCGGCTGGGAGGGCGTGGGCGCCTGCTCGTACTTCCTCATCAGCTTCTGGTTCACCGACCCCGAGAAGGCCTCCGCCGGCAAGAAGGCGTTCGTCACGAACCGCATCGGCGACTGGGGCTTCATGGTGGCGATGTTCGCCTGCTTCGCGACCCTCGGCTCCATCAGCTACGACGAGATCCTCGGCGGTGCCGGCAGCCTCCCCGAGACCACCGCCACCCTCATCGCCGCCTGCCTGTTCGTCGGCGCCATCGGCAAGTCGGCCCAGCTGCCGCTGTACGTCTGGCTGCCCGACGCCATGGCGGGCCCCACGCCGGTGTCGGCCCTCATCCACGCCGCCACGATGGTGACCTCGGGCATCTACCTGCTCACCCGGGCCAACCCGATCATCGCCGTGGCCGACTCGTGGATCCAGCCCACCATCGCCTGGGTCGGCGTCATCACCGCCTTGTTCGCCGCCACCATCGCCGTGTCCCAGAAGGACATCAAGAAGGTGCTGGCCTACTCCACGGTCTCCCAGCTCGGCTACATGTTCCTGGCCGTCGGCGTCGGCGCGTACGTGCCGGCGGTGTTCCACATGATCACCCACGCCTTCTTCAAGGCCCTGCTCTTCCTCGGCTCGGGCTCGGTCATCCACGGCATGCACGAGGAGCAGGACATGACCCGCATGGGCGGCCTGCGCAAGTACATGCCGATCACGGCAGCGACGTTCATCGTCGGCTGGCTCGCCATCGCCGGCGTGCCGCCCTTCTCCGGCTTCTTCTCGAAGGACGAGATCCTGCTCTACGCCTGGGACGAGAACCCGGCGCTGTGGGCCGTCGGCCTGGTCACCGCCCTGCTCACCGCCTTCTACATGAGCCGCCAGGTGTTCATGGTGTTCTTCGGCGAGGAGCGCTTCACCGTCGAGGCCCACGGTGAGCACGCCGAGCACGGCGAGGCCCACGAGGCCGACACCGCGCTCGACACCGAGGGGTCGGAGGCCGAGGCGCTCGAGCAGCCGGGGACGGCGCACGCCCCGCAGCACCACGTGCTGCACTCGCCGCCCCACGAGTCGCCGTGGACGATGACCCTGCCGCTCGTCGCGCTGGCCGGCCTCGCCATGGTGGGCGGGGCCATCCAGCTGCCGTTCACCTCGGACCTCCACTTCCTCGAGGACTGGCTCCACCCGGTCATCGGCGACAACGAGGCCCACATCGACGTGGCCACCGGCACCAAGGTGGGCCTCGCCGTCGTGGCCGTCCTCGCCGGCCTGGTCGGCATCGCCGTCGCCTACGCCATCTACATCCGCAAGGTCCGCCGGCCCGTCGAGCCCGCCATCCTCGAGGAGGGGTGGCGCTACGACAGCACCATCACCGCCTTCATGGGCGGCCCCGGCCGAGCCGGCTTCGAGGGCCTCACCACCTTCGACGCCAAGGTCGTCGACGGCGCCGTCAACGGCGTCGCCGGCCTGGTGCGCCGCTCGGGCGGCGGCCTCCGCGGGCTGCAGACCGGCTTCGTGCGCAACTACGCCCTGGGCATCGCCGGCGGCGCCGTGCTGCTCCTCGCCTACTTCCTCGCGCAGGTCACCTTCTGATGATGCTCGCCGCTGCCTCCGCCCCCGCCTCGTTCCCGCTGCTCACGGCCGCCATCCTCGTGCCGCTCGCCGGCGCGCTGGTGCTCGCCCTGATCCCGTCCCGGCGCGCCGAGCTGCTCCGCCCCACGGCGCTGCTGTTCTCGGCCACCACCGGCGCCTTCACCCTGTGGATGCTCGCCGCCTTCGACCGCCACGACGCCGGCTTCCAGTTCGAGTCCACCCACACCTGGGTCGACGACTTCGGCATCCAGTGGCACGTGGGCGTCGACGGCATCTCGCTGTTCCTCATCGTGCTCACCGGCGTGCTGTTCCCGCTCACCTTCCTGGCGGTGAGCCCCAAGCACGACCCGAAGCCGTACCACGCCTGGCTCCTCATGCTGCAGGCCGGCTGCATCGGGGCCTTCGCCGCCCTCGACCTGTTCCTGTTCTTCATCTTCTTCGAGATCGTGCTCGTGCCGATGTACTTCCTCATCGGCGGCTGGGGCTACGGCCAGCGGGTCTACGCGGCGCTGAAGTTCTTCCTGTACACGATGTTCGGCTCGGCGCTGATGCTGGTCGGCATCGTCTCGCTGGCGTTCATCCACCGCGACGACGCCATGGAGCGGGCCACCCCGGCCCAGGAGGAGCTCACCGCGCTCCAGGAGAGCGTCGACGTGCGCGAGAGCAGCGGCGTCGACGTGCCCCAGGAGGAGCTCGACCGGTTGGACGAGCTCCGGGCCCAGGTGGAGGGCGCCGACCAGCTCACCTTCGACCTGGTCGACATCGCCGAGGGCCGGGCCGACGTGCTCGCCCAGGAGCAGGAGGCCATCGAGGCCGGCGACATGGACGCCCGCGACTCGTGGAACCCCCTCGACTGGGAGGCGGCGAAGTGGATCTTCCTCGCGCTCGCCCTCGCCTTCGCGGTGAAGGTCCCGCTGTTCCCCCTCCACACCTGGCTGCCCGACGCCCACACCCAGGCTCCCACCGCCGGTTCCGTGATCCTGGCCGGCGTCATGCTGAAGCTCGGCACCTACGGCTTCGTGCGCTTCGGCCTGTACCTGTTCCCCGACGCGTCGGCGTTCTTCGCCCCGGTCATCGCCACGCTCGGCGTCATCGGCATCCTCTACGGCGCGGTGGTGGCCACGATGCAGCGCGACATCAAGCGCCTGGTCGCCTACTCCTCGGTGGCCCACCTCGGCTTCATCGCCCTCGGCACGTTTGCCATGACCACCCAGGGCATCGGCGGCGGCGTCCTCCAGATGGTGAACCACGGCATCTCCACCGGCGCCCTGTTCCTCCTGCTCGGCATGATCTACGAGCGCCGGCACACCTACGAGATCTCGGCCATGTCCGGGCTCCAGAAGGCCGCACCCGTGCTCGCCGGCGTCTTCACCCTCGTGATGCTGTCGTCCATCGGCCTGCCCGGCCTGAACGGGTTCATCGGCGAGTTCCTCGTGCTGGCCGGCGCCTACCTCACCCTCAAGTGGTGGGCGGTGGTGGCCGCGGCCGGGGTCATCCTCGCCGCCCTCTACCTGCTGTGGGCCTACCAGCGGGTCTTCCACGGCACGCCCACCGACGACGACCTCGCCACGCCCGACATGCGGGCCGGCGAGCTCGCGTACATGGCGCCGCTGCTGGCCCTCATCGTGTTCCTCGGCGTGTACCCGAAGCCGGTGCTCGAGCGCATCGAGCCGGCCATCGCCTCGCTGGTCGAGCACATCGAGTCCACCACCGACTTCGTCGAACCCGACGCCGCCACCTCCGGCTTCTCCGGTGAGCTCGTCGACAGCCACGCCGGCGACGAGGGCGGCACCGACCACGGCGCCGCCACCGACCACGGGGAGGGCGAGTGACCATGTTCGCGAGCGTGCTCTCGAGCCTGTCCGCCCCGCTCCAGAGCGCGGACGAGACCTTCGAGCCCATCGCCACGCCGGAGATCGAGTGGTTCACCGTCGTGCCGCTGCTGGTGCTCGTCGGTGCCGCCCTCGGGCTCATGACCGTCACCGCGGTCACCCGGCGCCGGCCGTTCCACGGCTTCTACCCGCTCGTCACCTCGGTGGCCGCCGTCGCCGCCGCGGTCACCACCTGGCCCATCTGGGACCGGGTGCAGGACGCCGACCGCGGACCGTTCACCGCCCTCGCCGGTGCCGTCGGCGTCGACGGCTTCTCGGTGTTCATGACCGTGGTGATCTGCGCGTCGGTGGTGCTCGCGTCGCTGCTCGCCGACGGGTACCTGCGCCGCGAGGGCCTCGACGGTCCCGAGCTCTACATCCTCCTGCTGCTGTCGGCGTCGGGCGGCGTCATCATGTCGGCGGCCAACGACCTCATCGTGCTGTTCCTCGGCCTCGAGATCCTCTCGCTCGCCGTGTACGTGCTGGCCGCCATGCACCTGCGCCGGGTCACCTCCCAGGAGGCCGGCATCAAGTACTTCGTGCTCGGCTCCTTCGCCTCGGCGTTCCTGCTGTACGGCATCGCCCTCACCTACGGCGCCACCGGCTCCACGAACCTCGTCGAGATCCTCGACTACCTGTCCCGGGTCGCCCTGTTCGACAACGGCCTGCTGCTCGCCGGCATGGCGATGCTCCTCGTCGGCCTCCTGTTCAAGGTGGCCGCCGCGCCGTTCCACGCGTGGACGCCCGACGTGTACCAGGGCTCGCCCACGCCGGTCGTGGCCTACATGGCCTCGGGCGTGAAGGCCGCCGGCTTCGCCGGGCTCATCCGGGTGCTGTACCTCGGCTTCGACACCTACCGGGTCGACTGGCAGCCGGTCATCTACGCCGTCGCCGTGCTCACGCTGCTGGTCGGCTCGTTCATGGCGGTCGTCCAGACCGACGTGAAGCGCATGCTCGCCTACTCGTCCATCAACCACGCCGGCTTCGTGCTGGTCGCGGTGCAGGCCGCCACCGACCGGGGCGTGCAGGCGTCGATGTTCTACCTGGCCAGCTACACGTTCCTCGTGGCCGGCAGCTTCGGCATCGCCACCGTGGTGGGCCGCGCCGGCGACGCCCGGCACTCACTCGACGACTACCGCGGGCTGGCCCGGTCTCGGCCGGTGCTGGCGCTGGTGTTCTCGCTGCTGCTGTTCAGCCAGGCCGGCGTGCCGTTCACCAGCGGCTTCTTCGCCAAGTTCTACGCCATCGCCGCCTCGGTCGACGCCGGGTCGTACCCCCTCGCCGCGGTGGCGATGCTGTCGGCGGTCGTCGCGGCGTTCCTCTACCTGCGCATCACCGTGTCGATGTGGATGTCCGACGACGAGGCCGAGGTCCCGGACCGGCGCACCCTGCCGGTGCCCACCGGCGTGGGCATCGCGCTGCTGCTCTGCGTCGTGGTCACCCTGGGCGTGGGCCTGTTCCCGCACCTGCTCACCGGCCCCGCCGGCGACGCCACCGCGGTCCTCGTCGGCTTCTGACCCTTCTGCACGCGCAGATCGACCGTGGACGGTCGATCTGCGCGCGCAGAACGCGCCGGTGCGGTTGTGAGGCGGTTCCCAGGTCCTGCCGATCGGGCTCCCATGGTCGGGGCGCACCATGCAGTCATCCCCACCGATGACCCGACCAGGAGCCCCACGATGCGCAAGACCGTCGCCGCCGCCGGCATGGCCGCCTCCCTCACGATCGGCGGCGCCGCCGGCGCCGCCCTCTTCACCCCGGCGCTCTCGGGTGCCCAGACCGACGAGAGCCCCGACGCCACCGAGGCGCCGTGCGAGCCGCACGACGGTGCCGGTCCCCGCGGCTTCGGCTTCCGGGGCGGCATCGCCGACGCGCTGACCGACGTGCTCGGCCTCGACGCCGACGAGATCCGCAACCGCATGGCCGACGGCCAGTCCTTGGCCGACATCGCCGAGGCCGAAGGGGTCGACACCCAGGCGGTCGTCGACGCCATCGTGGCCGAGCACCAGGAGCGGCTCGACGCCGCCGTCGACGCCGGCCACCTCACCGAGGAGCAGGCGGCCGAGCGCGCCGACGACCTCGCCGAGCACGCCGCCGACATGGTCGAGCGCACCCCCATGCTCGACGGTGAGGGCCCCCACGGCATGGGCCGGGGCATGGGCCGCCACGGCGGCGGCCAGGGCGTCGGCCCGATGGGCTCCGGCGGCATGGGGGCGGGCGGCATGGGTCTCGGCCCGGCCGGCGCCACCGCCTCCTGACCCCACCCTGCATCCCCGACCGCCTCACCCACCACGGAGCGACCTGATCGATGAACGGCCCGGACACCACGGAGACCCCCAGCCCGACCCCGATCCCCGAGACGCCGCCCACCACGCCGGCACCGCCCCCACCCCCGATGACCCCGCCGGCGGCCTCCGCCGACCGCCGGCGGGGCCGGGGCTGGGTGCCGGTGGTCGCGGCCTCCGTGCTGAGCGCCGCCCTCGCCTCGGGCGCCACGGCGGCCCTCGTCGATGAGCCCGGACCGGCGCGCGAGCCGGCCGTGGCCGAGCAGGCCGTCGGCCGCACGGTCGAGCCCACCGCGGTGGCCGACGGCGCCGACGCCGCCGCCGTGGCCGCCGACCGGGTCGCCCCCGCGGTGGTGCAGATCCAGACCCGCACGGGCGTCGGCTCCGGCGTGGTGTACGACGAGGAGGGCCTCGTGCTCACCGTCGCCCACGTGGTGGGGAACAACCGGCAGGTCGCCGTGCGCACCGCCGATGGCCGCAGCGTCGAGGGCGAGGTGCTCGGCACCCACGAGCAGACCGACATCGCCGTGGTCCGCATCGACCCCGACGACGTGCTCGCCGTGGCCGACCTCGCCACCGGCGAGCCGCCCCTGGTGGGTCAGCTCGCGGTGGCGGTCGGCAGCCCGTTCGGCTTCGACCAGACCGTGACCTCCGGGATCGTGAGCGCGGTCGACCGCGTCGTGAACCAGGTCTCGATGATCCAGACCGACGCCGCCATCAACCCCGGCAACTCCGGCGGGCCGCTCGTCGACGCCGACGGCGCCGTCCTCGGCCTCAACGACGTGATCTTCAGCCAGTCGGGCGGCAACGAGGGCATCGGCTTCGCCATCCAGATCGACCTGGCCCGCATCGTCGCCGACCAGATCGTCGCCGGCGAGGACGTGCGGCTCGCCCTGCTCGGGGTGTCGTCGGCAGCCGCTCCGTCGGGCGCCGCCGGCGCCCAGGTCGCCGAGGTCGTCCCCGGTTCGGCGGCCGACGAGGCCGGCATCGAGGTCGGCGACCTCATCGTGGGCCTGGACGGCGAGGCGGTCGCCGACAGCGGCCAGCTGCGGGCCCGGGTCATCACCCGGGCGCCGGGCGACCGGGTGCAGCTCGAGCTCGAGCGCGACGGCGAGCGTCGCACCGTCGAGGTCGCCCTCGGCTCGACCAGCTGATCGGGCGGGTCGACCCCGCACCGTGAGGATCCTCGCCCAGGGGCTGCCAGGGCCGACGAACGTGAGGATCCTCGCCGAGGGGCTGCCAGGGTCGACGAACGTGAGGATCCTCGCCGGCGGGGCGCCGGCGACGGACGTGAGGATCCTCGCCGAGGGGCTGCCAGGGTCGACGAACGTGAGGATCCTCGTCGACGGGGCGCCGGCGACCGCCCCGGCTCAGCGCAGCGCCAGCCACACGGCGACCACCACGCCGAACACCACCACCACGCTGCGCAGGGCGTCGGGGGAGAGCCGCCGGGCGAGTCCGGCGCCGGCGTAGCCGCCCAGCAGGCTCGCCGGCGCCACGATGGCCACCGACAGCCAGTGCACCGGCCCGAACAGGGCGAACGCGACGAGGGCGATGGTGTTCACCAGCAGCGAGATCGCCGACTTGAGGCCGTTCAGGCGCTGCAGGTGGTCGTTGACGAAGATGCCGAGCACCGCCAGCAGGATCACGCCGAGGCCGCCCCCGAAGTAGGCGCCGTACACGGCGGCGAGGAACAGGGCGGCGTGGAGCTGGACCGTGTGGCCCTCCTCGGCGCCGGCCCGCCGCCGCACCAGCCGGGCGATGCGGGGTTGGGCGGCCAGGAGCAGCGACCCGGCCAGCACGAGGAAGGGCACGACGGCGTCGAACACCGCGTCAGGGGCGAGCAGCAGCACGGCCGAGCCGACGACACCCCCGGCCGCCGCCGTGAGGCCGAGGGCACGCAGCCGGTCGCCCTGGTCGGCCAGCTCCCGCCGGTAGGCCGCCGCGCTGCCGAGGTATCCCGGCCACACCGCCGTGGTGTTGGTGACGTTGGCGTCGAGCGTGGGCAGGCCGGACGCGACCAGCGCCGGGAACGAGATCAGCGAGCCGCCGCCGGCCACCGCGTTGACGCCGCCCGCGAGGAAGCCCGCCACCGCGATCAGGAGCGCGTCGGCGAGGGTCACCGGGCGGGGTCGGACGGGGGAGCGGCGGCCACGGCGGCACGGTACCGGCGCTTCCGCGCCCCGCCCGAACGGCCGCTCCAGGAGCGGGACGCCGAGGTCTGTGACCGATGTCATAGGCTTCCGGCGAACGCCGGGGCCTTCCCGGACGTCTCACCCCTGATGAGCCAGCCACCCCCCGCCCGCGTCCGGCGCACGGCGATCGCCGCCTTCACGCTGAGCATCGGGATCGCGCTCGGGTTCGCCGGCTACCACGCGGCCCGGGCCGCCGACCTGGCCGGCCTCGCCCCCGCCGACGAGGACCTGCCCGAGCACGCCACGACGTCCACCACCGCACCCACCACGACGTCCACCACCTCCACCACGACGTCGACCACGTCCACGACCGTCCCGCCCACCACGACCACCCCGCCGCCGACGACCACCACGGTCCCGGCCCCGCCGTCGTACCGGAGCGGTGACGACGGCCCCGAGGTCGCAGCCCTCCAGGTCCGCCTGCAGGAGCTCGGCTTCTGGCTGCCCACGGCGGACGGCCACTTCGGCTCGCTCACCGCCCAGGCCGTGATGGCGTTCCAGAAGCACGCCGGCCTGTCCCGCGACGGCATCGCCGGCCCTGCCACGCTGGCCGCGCTCGACGCGGCGGCGCCCGTCGTGGCGCGCGAGGGCGGCGACCACGTCGAGCTCGACCTCGAGCGCCAGCTGCTCGTCGTGGTGCGCGGCGGCCGCACGCTCGCCTTCAACACCTCCACCGGCACCCGGGGCTGGGAGACCCCGCCCGGGCGGTTCACGGTGACCCGGGAGATCGACGGCGTGCGCGAGGCGCCCCTCGGCGACCTGTACCGGCCGAAGTACTTCAACGGGGGCATCGCCGTCCACGGGTCGCCGAGCATCCCCGGCCACCCGGCCTCCCACGGCTGCGCCCGGGTCCACGACGCGGCGATGGACCTGCTCTGGGCCGAGGGCCTGATGCCGGTCGGGACGCCCGTCTGGGTGTACTGAGCACCGGCCCAGAGCCCCGCAACGGCGGGCGATTCGGCCCGCTCAGCGCCCGTGTGGGCCCGGTCGGGCGATCTTGGCCCCATTCCGCGCCGGTCAGTAGGGTTCCCCTTCGTGTCGGAGTTCCTCCGTAATTACCTGACGGTCGCCATCTTCGGTGGCATCGCGGTCGCCCTGCTCGCAGGCGTCCTCGGCCTCGGGTCCCTCATCCGGCCGAACCGACGCCAGCCCGGCAAGTACATGAACTACGAGTCCGGCGTCGATCCGGTGGGCGAGGCGTGGTCGCAGAGCCAGATCCGCTACTACATCTTCGCCCTGATGTTCGTCATGTTCGACGTCGAGGCCGTCTTCATCTTCCCCTGGGCCACGCGGTTGGAGACCTACCAGGTCTTCGGGCTCGTCGAGATGCTCGTGTTCGTCTTCATCCTCGCCCTTGGCCTCGTCTACGCGTGGCGCAAGGGCGTCCTGCGCTGGATCTAGGAGAGCCCCTGATGGGTCTGGTCGAGAGCGGCAAGCTCCCCAAGCCGCTCACGAAGCTGCTCAACGTGTCCCGGAAGTACTCCCTGTGGATGTACCAGTGGGGCCTCGCGTGCTGCGCCATCGAGATGGCGGCGGCCATGGCCGGCCCGCGCTTCGACATCATGCGCCTCGGGGTCATCCCGCTGCCCGCCTCCCCGCGCCAGGCCGACCTGCTCTGCGTCTCGGGCACGGTCACCGACAAGATGGTCCCGGCCGTGCGCCGCCTGTGGGAGCAGATGCCCGACCCGAAGTACGTGATCTCGATGGGCAGCTGCGCGAACTGCGGCGGCCCGTACTGGGACAGCTACTCGGTCACCAAGGGCGTCGACCAGGTGATCCCCGTCGACGTGTACGTCCCCGGCTGCCCGCCCCGGCCCGAGGCGCTGCTCGAGGGCGTGGTGCTGCTCCAGGAGCGCATCGCCAAGGAGGACATGGCCGAGAAGTGGCGAGGTGATCCGATTGTCGTCAGCTGACACGGAGACGGCCGAGGCCGAGGAGGCCACCCAGACCGACGAGCGGCGCGAGGCGCTGCTCGCGCAGCTCGCCGACCACCTCGGCGACGCGCTGGTCGACTCCCACATCGACCCCGGCCACGAGCTGTGGATCCGGGTGCCGGCCGGCGCCTGGAAGTCCACGCTGAAGCACCTGCGCGACGACCACGGGTTCCGCTTCTTCGAGTTCCTGTCCGCCATCGACTGGCT
>DASTYO010000174.1:0-17741 GCA_035764875.1 Acidimicrobiales bacterium
GTGTCGTACATCGCCGGCGTCACCGCGCCGGCCGGCAAGAAGATGGGCCACGCCGGCGCCATCGTCTCCGGCGGCAAGGGCACCGCCGCCGCCAAGCGCGAGGCCCTCGAGGCGGCCGGCGTCAAGGTGGGCTCCAACCCCACCGAGGCCGGTGCCCTCATGGTCGAGGTCGTCAACGGCCTCCGCTGATCCCACGCTCGGATCCGGCAGCGCCCCCGTCACCTGTGACGGGGGCGCTGCCAGTTCTGGCCTGGGGTTTGGGAGCGGCGTCGACCGCTCCATCCTGGGAGGGCCATGGCCCACCCGTCCCGGCTCCTGCTCCTGAGCGCCCTCGCCCTGCTGGCGGTGGGCGTCCTGGCCGCGCTGGCGGCGGGTGGCGAGGGCGAGGTGCGGGACCCAGCGCCGGCCGGACCGGCGGTGGCGCCGCCCGACCCGGGGCGGGGGCCGACGTCGACGTCGCCCACCTCGACGCCGGGCACGAGGGCGCTCGCGTTCCCGCCGATCGCCGACCACGGCGAGATCCGCGCCGTGCGAACGCCGTCGGGCATGGTGCTCCCCGTGCTGGGCGGGCAGCCCGGCGCGTGGAAGGTGCTGACGCCCTGCGCCACCTCGGCCGTCGTGCCCGGCGAGCCGGTGGTGGGCGCCCACGTGGTCCTCGACCCGGGCCACGGCGGCGACGAACCCGGGGCCGTCGGCCCCACCGGGCTCACCGAGAAGGAGCTGAACCTCGACATCGCCCTCCGGGTGCGCGACCTGCTCCAGGCCCAGGGCGCCACCGTGGTGCTCACACGCGACCGCGACGTGCGCCTCACCCTCGCCACGCGCGCCGCGATCGCCCGCACGATGTCGCCCATCGCCTTCCTGTCGATCCACCACAACGCCGCGCCGGTGGGGCGATCGAACCGTCCGGGCAGCGAGCTGTACCACCAGCTGGGGGATCCGGAGTCCCGCCGCCTCGCCGGCCTGCTCTGGGAGTCGCTCCAGTACAACCTGGCGCCGTTCGGCACCGACTGGGCGCGAGGCGACCAGCCCGGGGCGCGGGCTCGCCGGTCGCTGCGGACCGGCGACGACTTCTACGGCATCCTCCGGAATGCGGAGGACGTCACCGCGGTGCTGGTGGAGGCGGCGTACCTCGCGACCCCGGCCGAGAACGCGCTGCTCCTCACGGAGGAGTTCCGGGCGGCCGAGGCCCGCGCCATCGCCGACGCCGTGCTGCGCCTGATCCGCACGGACGCCCCCGGGTCCGGGTTCGTGCCCACGAAGGAAGCGCCCGAACCGGCAGGCGGCGGCGGTGGCAGCCGCGGCTGCGTCGATCCTCCGCTCGGGTGACGTGACACCACCGGCGCCGGCCGCGGTGGCACCATGGGCGCGCGGTCGGAGGCACCAGAGGTTCGCGCGCCGATGACCCCACCAACCGACACCCAACGAGCCCCATGGGAGATCCCGATCCGGGAGCCGGAGCCGGGCGCCCCCGAGCCCGAGCGCCCCCGGGTCGGTCGGCGGATCGCTGCCCTCGCGGTGCTCGGGGTGCTGTGCTTCCTCGCCACCACCGCCATCCTCGGCTGGCTGCTCGACGACGGTGGCACCGACGAGGCGCTCGAGGACCAGACGCCCACCTCGTCGGCCATCACGTTCGCGCCGCGGTCGGACGCCTCCTCCACCACGGCGCCGCCCGCGACGTCGACGACGACCTCGTCCACGACCACGACGGCGCCGCCCACCACCACGACGGCGCCGCCCACCACGACGACGGCCCCGCCCGGCGCCGGCACCGGTTCGGTGCCCGAGCTGTCCGCCTCGTACGGCGGCGGGTGGGCGGCCATGCTCACGTCGGTGCCCTACTCGGTCGGCACGCAGGGCCTCGAGGCGGCGTACGCCGAGGTCCGGGGCGCGGTGCCGGGCGCGGTCGCCACCCGGGGCGAGCGCTGGTCGTCGGTGGCCGACGGCTACTGGGTGCTGCTCGAGCCGGGGCCGTTCGCCTCGGCCGAGGCGGTCGAGTCGTTCTGCGCCTCCGTCGAGGGCGCGCGCACCGACTGCGCCGCCCGCCGGCTCGTGCCCTAGGCCCCCGGCTCGCAGGGCTCGCAGGGCTCCCGGGCCCTCGGGTGCGATCGGAGCACGGTGCTACCTTCCGACCCTCATGCGTACCGCCGTGCTCGCCTCCGGGAGCGGGACCCTCCTCGACGCGATCCTCGCCGACGGCATCCCGGTCGACCTCGTGGTGGTCGACCGCCCCTGCGCCGCCTCCGAGGTCGCGGCCCGGCACGGGGTCGAGGCGGTCTGCCACGAGCGCACGTCGTTCGGCGCCGACTTCGACCGCGACGCCTACACGGCCGAGGTCACCCAGATCCTCCGCGACGCCGGCATCGAGCTGGTGGTGATGGCCGGGTACGGCACGGTGTTCGGGCAGGCCATCCACGACGCCTACCCGAACCGCATCCTCAACACCCACCCGGCCCTCCTGCCGGCGTTCAAGGGCTGGCACGCGGTCGAGGCCGCCCTCGACTACGGGGTGAAGGTCACCGGCTGCACCGTGCACGTCGCCACCCTCGAGATGGACGCCGGCCCGATCCTCGCCCAGGAGGCCGTGCCGGTGCTTCCGGGCGACACCGCCTCCGAGCTGCACGAGCGCATCAAGCAGGTCGAGCGCCGGCTGTACCCCGAGACGATCCGTGCCGTGCTGGCCGACCCGTCCCAGCTCGACCGCGCCCCCCGAACCGCCGATCAGAGCGCCTCGAAGGAGACCGCATGAGGGCCTTCCTCTCCGTCTACGACAAGGCCGGCGTCGCCGAGCTGGCCACCGGGCTCGCCGAGCTCGGCTGGGACCTGGTGTCCAGCGGCGGCACCGCCTCGGCCATCGCCGACGCCGGCGTGGCCGTCACGTCGGTCGAGGAGCTCACCGGGTACCCGGCCATCCTCGGCCATCGCGTCGTCACCCTGCACCCCAAGGTGCACGGCGGCATCCTCGCCAACCGCGACGATCCCGAGCACCAGGCCGACCTCGAGGCCCACGACATCCCGCTGTTCGACCTGGTGGTCGTGAACCTGTACCCGTTCGGCTCCGAGGGCGGGTCCATCGGCGGGCACCACCTGCCGCCCGGCATCGACCTCATCGACATCGGCGGCCCCACGCTGGTGCGGGCCGCGGCGAAGAACCACGCGCACGTCGGCGTCGTCACCGACCCCGCCGACTACACGCCGGTGCTCGCCGAGCTCCGCAACGGCGGTGCGCTCTCCGAGCACACGCGGCGCTCGCTCGCCCGCAAGGCCTTCGCCCACACGGCGGCCTACGACGCGGCCATCGTCACCTGGTTCGACCAGACCGCCCCGGAGGAGGACGCCGACTCGCTGCCGGCCACGGTGCACCTGGCGCTCGAGCGGGTCGACGAGCTCCGGTACGGCGAGAACCCCCACCAGCGGGGCGCCCGCTACCGCGAGCACGGCCGCACGTCGTGGATGGACGGCATCACCCAGCACTCGGGCCTGCCGCTCAGCTACCTGAACCTGTTCGACGCCGATGCCGCCTGGAGCCTCGCCCACGACCTCGCCCAGGTGTCGCCCGGCAAGGCCGCGGTCGCCATCATCAAGCACGCCAACCCCTGCGGCGCCGCCGTCGCCGACACCCTCGCCGAGGCGTACCAGCTCGCGTTCGACTGCGACCCCCGCTCCGCCTTCGGCGGCATCGTCGCCACCAGCGAGCCGGTCGACGAGGCCACCGTCGAGCGCATGGTCGCGGCTGCACAGGCCGACGTGATCATCGCCCCCGGCTACGACGGCGGCGTGGTCGAGGCGCTGATCGCCAAGCGGAAGAACACCCGCATCCTCACCGCACCGCCGCCCGGCCGCCCGGGACTCGCCCTGCGCCAGCTCAACGGCGCCTGGCTCGTGCAGGAGCCGCACCACTTCGCCGCCCTCCCCGAGGACTGGCGGGTGGTCACGCAGCGCCGGCCCACCGACGCCGAGCTGGCCGACGCCGCCTTCGCGTGGCGGGTGTGCGGCTGGGTGAAGTCGAACTCCATCGTGCTGGCCAAGGACGGCACGGCCTGGGGGATCGGTGCCGGGCAGCAGAACCGGGTGGAGGCCGGCCAGATCGCCGCCGAGAAGGCCGCCGGCCGGGCCGAGGGTGGAGCGTGCGCGTCCGACGCGTTCTACCCGTTCTCCGACGGGATCGAGGCCGCAGCCGCGGCCGGCGTCGCCGTCATCATCCAGCCCGGCGGCTCGGTGCGCGACGACGAGTGCATCGCCAAGGCCGACGAGCTCGGCGTGGCCATGGTCTTCACCGGGGAGCGCCACTTCCTCCACTGACCGCACCCGTCCTGGCCCACCGATCCCCGCGCATCGCGGGGGAACCGTGGGCCAGAACCGTCGGGCGGCGGGGCAGACTCGTCGCCATGGTGGGACGCCCGTACGAGGAGCAGCGCGACCTCGTCGCCGTGGTCCGCATGTGGCGTGAGGTCGGGTGGATCGACGACTCCGACGAGCAGGCCGAGGCGGTCCGCCGCTTCCTCCGCCGCGGCGGCGGCGTGCTCGCCGACGTGGCCGGCGAAGCCGAGTGCATGGTGCACCGGACCCCCGGGTCGATGCGGTACCTCACCACCGACCTGCCGCTGTGCGCGATCTCGGGCGTCACGACCAGCCACGTCGGTCGCCGGCAGGGGCTGGCCACGGCGCTCATGGTCGAGACCCTGGGTGCGGCCGCCGCGGAAGGCGCGGCCGTGGCGTCGCTCGGCTTCTTCGAGCAGGGCTTCTACGACCGGTTCGGCTTCGGGACCGGCACGTACGAGCACCGCCTCACCTTCGACCCCGCCTCGCTGGCCGTCCCCGTCCCCGAGCGCCCGCCCGTGCGGCTCGGGCGGGCCGACATGCCGGAGCTGCACGGGCTGATGCTCCGGCGCCACCGGGGCCACGGCTCGGTGGTGGTCGATCCGCCGGACTGGTTCGACGTCGAGTGGGCGTGGATCGAGAAGCCGTTCTCGCTCGGGTTCCGCAACGATGACGGCCGGCTCACCCACGCCCTGCTCGGTTCGATGAAGGACGAGCACGGGCCCTACGAGATCGCCGTGCTCGCCTACGAGGAGCCCCCGCAGCTGCTGGAGCTGCTCGGGCTGGTGCGGGCGCTGGGCGACCAGGTCAACTCGGTGACGATCGCCGACGAGCCGCCCGGCGTGCAGCTGCAGGACCTCATCCGGGAGCCGGTCCGCCAACGCCGGATCGCTCGCTTGTCCGGCGGGTCCGACGCGCTGCACCAGGCCATCGCCGAGCAGCAGGACCGCATCCTCGACCTCGCCGCCTGCATCGGCGCCGTGCACCTGCGCACGCCACCCGTGTCGTTCGGGCTCCGGCTCCACGACCCCCTCGAGTCGCTCGGCGGCTGGCCGGGCATCGGCGGCGAGTGCACCGTGCACCTGGGCGAGGAGTCGGCGGTGGTCGACGGCCTCGACGAGGACGTGCCCGTGCTCGAGGCCTCGGTCGGGGCGTTCACCCGTCTGTGGCTCGGCGTCCGGCCCGCCACCGGCCTGGCCCTCACCGACGCGCTGGCCGGCCCGCCGGCCCTGCTCGACGCGCTCGACGAGGCGTTCCGCCTGCCGCCGCCCCGGTCGGGCTGGAGCTACTGAGGGCCGGTTCGCAATCGGGCGAACGGGGCAGCATCCGCGAGAATGCCGGGCGTATGACTGCGCAGCTGCTCGCCGGGGCCCCCGTGGCCGAAGCCGTCCTCGACGACGTCCGCCAGCGCGTGGCCGCCCTCCGCGAGCGGGGCAAGTCGGTCGGCCTCGGCACCATCCTCGTGGGCGACGACGAGGCCTCGGCCGGCTACGTGCGCAAGAAGCACGAGACCTGCGCCACCGTCGGGGTCGAGAGCCACCACATCGAGATCGCGGCCGACGAGGACCCCGAGGCCCTGCTCGAGGCGGTCGACCGCTTCAACGCCGACCCCGCCGTCGACGGCTACCTGATCCAGTACCCGGTGGCTGACGGCTTCGACTTCGACGCCGCCGTGAACCGCATGGACCCGGCCAAGGACGCCGATGGCCTCCACCCGCAGAACCTCGGGAAGCTCGTCCTCCAGCAGGACGGTCCCGTGCCGTGCACCCCGGCAGGCATCCGGGCGATGTTCGTGCACTACGGCATCGACATCGCCGGCAAGGACGTGGTCATCGTGGGCCGCGGGCCCACGCTGGGCCGGCCGCTGTCGCTGCTGCTCACGCTGAAGGGCCCGGGCGCCAACGCCGCGGTCACCATCGTCCACTCGGCCGTGCCCGACATCGCCGAGCACACCCGGCGGGCCGATGTCGTCATCGCCGCCGTGGGCTCGCCGTCCATCGTCACCGCCGACATGGTGAAGCCGGGTGCCGTGGTGGTGAGCGGCGGCATCTCCTGGGAGGGCCGCAAGCTGCTGCCCGACGTCGACGAGGGCGTCGGCGAGGTCGCGTCGTGGATCACGCCGCGGCTCGGCGGCGTGGGCCCGACCACGGTGGCGATGCTGCTGCGCAACACGGTGGAGGCGGCCGAGGTCGCCCACGCGAGGAGCGGGTCGTGACCCGCATCGTCGACCTGCTCGCCGGCGGGCCGACGATCTCCCTCGAGTTCTCGCCCCCGAAGGACGACGCCGGCGAGCAGCAGCTCCTCGACGTGGTCGACGAGCTCGCCGCCATCCAGCCCTCGTTCACCAGCGTCACCTACGGCGCCCTCGGCTCCACCCGCGAGCGCACGCGCGACGTCGTCATCGAGCTCAACCGCCGCCACCCGTTCCCCACCATGGCCCACCTCACCTGCGTGGGCCACTCGAAGGGCGAGGTCCTCGAGCTGCTCGACGCCTACGCCGCGGGCGGGGTGCAGAACATCCTCGCCCTCGGGGGTGACCCGCCCCTCGACGGCTCCGACCCGGGCGGCGACTTCACCCACGCCGTCGAGCTGGTCGAGCTGGTCCGCGACCACCCGGGCGGCTTCAGCGTCGGCGTGGCCGCCCACCCCGAGAAGCACCCGCGCTCGCCCTCGCTCGAGTCCGATCGCCGGTACCTGGCCGAGAAGCTGCGCCTCGCCGACTTCGCCGTCACCCAGTTCTTCTGGACCGTCGACCCCTACCTGCGCCTCCGCGACGAGCTGGCCGCGCTGGGCTGCGACACGCCGGTGATCCCCGGCGTGATGCTGTTCCTCAACGTGCACTCGATGCGCCGCATGTCCGAGGTGAACGACACCGCCATCCCTGACGAGCTGTGGGCGCGCTGCCTCGAGGTCGACGGCGACCCCCGGGGCGTGCGCCTGCTCGGCACCGACCTGTGCGAGGACCTGTCGCGCCAGCTGCTCGACGCCGGCGCCCCCGGCCTGCACCTCTACACGATGAACCGCTCGGTGGCGGCCATCGACCTCGTGCGCCGCCTCGGCCTCCGCCCCTGACGACGGGGCCGACGAGCGCGCCGATCGGCGCGTTGGTGTCGCTGGGCAGCACGATCGCGCCGATCCTCGGCGGCGGTCCGGGGTGGCTGTCAGGGGCCCCGCGTAGGATCACCCCATGTCCGACGCCCTCGACCCCGGCGACGCGCCGCGCCGCCGGTCCACGTCGACGTCGAACTTCGGCGTCGGCAAGCGCGAGGGCCACGACGCCTCCGCGTTCTACGCCCGGTTCGTCCCGCCCACGCTGAGCGACGACGACCAGGTCAACCCGGCGAAGGCCACCGACGAGATCTGGGTCGGCGACTCGCGCGACATGGACACCTTCGGCGACATCGCCGACGGCTCGGTGGCCCTGGTGGTCACGTCGCCGCCGTACTTCGCCGGCAAGGCCTACGAGGAGGCCCTCGGCCAGGACGGCATCCCCGCCGACTACCTCGAGTACCTGGCGATGCTTCGCGACGTCTTCGCCGAGTGCGTCCGCAAGCTCGAGCCCGGCGGCCGCATCGCGGTGAACGTCGCCAACCTCGGCCGCAAGCCGTACCGCTCGCTGTCGTCCGACGTCATCGCCATCTTCGAGGACCTCGGGTTGCTGCTTCGGGGCGAGATCATCTGGCAGAAGGGCAAGGGTGCCGGCGGCTCCTGCGCGTGGGGCAGCTTCCAGCGGCCCGGCAACCCGGTGCTGCGCGACGTCACCGAGCGAGTCGTCGTGGCCTCGAAGGGGCGCTTCGACCGCGCCGTCGACGCCAAGGCGCGCGCCGCAGCCGGCATGCCGAGCACCGGCACGATGGCCGTCGACGACTTCCTCGAGGCCACCCTCGACGTGTGGGAGCTGGCGCCCGAGAGCGCGAGGCGGGTCGGCCACCCCGCGCCGTTCCCCGTCGAGCTCCCGCTCCGCCTCATCGAGCTCTACACGTACGCCGGCGACCTCGTCCTCGACCCGTTCATGGGCGCCGGCTCCACCGCCGTCGCGGCCGTGCGGTCGGGCCGCCACTTCGTGGGCTTCGACACCGACCCCGCCTACGTCGAGGGGGCCCTCGCCCGGGTCGAGGCCGAGCGCAGCGCGCCGCCCGCCCGGCCGGCGGTGGAGGTGCCGCCGGTCGTGCGGCTGCCCGACGACGCACCGGCGGCCGCCGCCGTGCACGTGGGGCGCAAGGCCACCGACGTGGCCCGCCGCCTGCTCGCCGAGGCCGGGTTCACCGACATCCACGACAAGGTGAAGGTGCGGGGCCTCGCCCTCGACTTCGACTACTCGGCCACCGACGGCGCCGGCCGGCCGTGGCTGGTCGCCGTCGCCGGCGGCTTCACCCCGTCGCCCACCGGCCTGCGGCGATCCGACGTGCTGTGGCGCACCATCGGTCAGGCGTCGGTGGTCAAGGCCGACGGCCGGCCCGAGCGCATCCTCGTGCTCACCACCGAGCGGCCGGGCAAGGGCACGGCGCAGGCGCGCTCGCTCGACGCGGTCGTCGGCCACGCCATCGACGCCGTGGTCGAGCTCACCGCCGACGCCGCCGTCGCCGAGCTGCGAGCCCTGCACACCGCCTGACCCGGTGGCGGACGACCGCACCACCGTCTCCGAGCTCGCCACCGCGCTGGGCATGCTCGGCCACGGCACCATCGGCTGGGCGGTGCTGCAGCGACCGGCCGAGGTCCTGGTCGACGACCAGGCGTGGGAGCAGCTCGAGCACGGCCTGCACGACCCGGCGCTGCACGCCCTCGGCGAGGCGGCCTTCGACAACGGCACGGCGTTCGCCCAGCACGCCGAGGGCCTGGGCGGTCGGCGGCCGGGACGCATCGAGTGGACCGGCGGGCACCGGCCTCCCGGCGACCAGGTGATCCCGGCCGACCTGCGCGTCGACCACGTCTACCTCGTGTCGTGCAAGTACCTGTCGAAGGTGGTGCACAACGCGGCGCCCGCCCGGGTGTTCGACCACCTGCTCAAGGCCACCGACGTCCACGACCGGGCCGACTGGTACGGACAGGTCGCCCCCGCCGCGCATCGGGAGCTCGCCGCCGCAGCGGCTCGCGCCGTGGGCTGCCCCTTCCCCGACGACCCCTGCACCGCCATCCCCGCCGACCGGCGACGCCTGCGCGACGCGCTGCGTGAGCTGGGCCGGCGGTGGCCCGACGACGCCGTCGAGCCCTACCAGGTGCTCTGCGCCGAGGTGAGCCGCCGCAGCGCCGAGCGCTGGCGGGCCGCCGCGGCGTCCCGGGGTGCGCAGGAGCAGCTGCTGTGGCGGCTGCTGCGACTCGCGTCGGCGCCCTACTTCGTCCTCGGAGCCGGCCGCCACGACGTCATCCGGCTGCGCATCGACACCCCGTGGGACTGGCGCCAGCGCTTCGAGCTGCGCTCGTTCGACATCGAGCCGGACGCGGCCGGTCAGCCCCAGGTGCGGTGGGCCGCCTCGGTGGTCGACCGGGCCGCCGGCTGCGACGTCGTGGTCGAGGGCCACGTCGAGGTGCGGTGGAGCCACGGCCGCTTCGGGGCGCCGCCCGAGGCGAAGGTGTACCTCGACACGCCGCACGCCGAGGTGCCCGGCTACGTGCCCCTCGACTGACATCGGCGCCTGCGACCCCGGCGCCTGCGCAGCATCCGCGTCCAGTTTGGGAGGGGGTCAGGGGAGGCCGGCGCCGGGGACGTCGACCTCGACGGCCTCGATGCGCCCCGAGCGGTCGCGCAGGGCGGCGGTGGGCTCGCTGTCGAGCGCCGTGCACACGTAGAGCGTGCGGCGGTCGGGGCCGCCGAGCATGCAGGCGAAGGGCTGGCGCTCGTCGCTGGTGCGGATCTCGGCCAGCACCTCGCCGCCCTCAGCGACCCGCAGCACCTGGTGGCTGATCGGCGAGGCGATCCAGATGGCGCCGCCGGCGTCGAGGCAGATGCCGTCGGGCACCGCACCCTTCACCCGCGCCCACTCGCGCCGGTCGCCCAGGGAGCCGTCCTCGCCGATGGCGAAGGCGGTGAGGCGACCCCCGAAGGACTCGCCCACGACGAGCGTTCGGCCGTCGGGCGTGATGACGCACCCGTTCGGGAAGAACAGCTCGTCGGCCACGACCCGCACCTCGCCGTCGACCGTGACCAGCACGAGGGTCGTCGTGCGCTGGTCGGCGTCGGGGTCGTGCAGGTCGAAGCCGAAGTTGCCCACGTAGGCGTTGCCCCGGGCGTCGACCACCATGTCGTTGCAGTGGAAGGGCGCCACGTCGCTGAGGTCGGCGACCTCCTCGGTCCGGCCGTCGTGCACGGCGAGCAGCCGGCGATCGGTCATCGAGACGACCAGCATCGTGCCGTCGGGGCGCCACCCCAGGCCCGACGGCTGGCCGGGCACCTCGAGCTCCACGGTGGTGGCGCCGCTGGCCGGGTCGAAGGCGAGCACCCGGTGGTCGTGCATGTCCGAGAACCACAGGCGCCCCTCGTGCCATCGCGGCCCCTCGGGGAAGCTGAGGCCGTCGACCACGGTCACGAGCTGCGTCATCGGCGGCGAACCTATCCATCCGGCGGATCGAGCGCGGACCACGACTCGACCACGGCGGCGTCGGCGCCGAGCCGGCCGGCCTCGTCGGGTGCGATCCAGGTGGTGCCGACGCTCGGCACGCGTGCGTCGGCCTCGACCTCCCAGGCGTCGTCGCCGAGGAGGCGCACGACGTGCACCGGCGCCCCCACCACCCGCGCCGCGGCGGCCGCGACCTGCTCGGTCCACGCCGGCGCGCAGTCGCCGTCGAGCTCCACGGGCACGGCCGGCAGCGCCCATCCGGCGAGGCCGTTGGGGCGGGCCAGCACGCGGCGCCGGTCGGGGCTCGGCAGCACGAGTCGCACCAGTCGTCGGCGCACGGCGCCGAGCGTAGGCAGCGGCCCCCCGGACCGGGCGGGTGGCGGGCTCGCGGACAGGGAGATAACGTCCGTTACCACTCCGCGATCCACATCCACAGGGGGATGCAACCGCCGTGCAGACGTACGACAAGATCTACATCGACGGTGCCTGGGTGCCGTCCACCGGCAGCGACACCATCGAGGTGTACGACTCCACCAACGGGACGGTCATGGCCACCATCCCGAGTGGCACCGCCGAGGACCTCGACAAGGCCGCCAAGGCCGCCAAGGCCGCGTTCACCGCCTGGGCGGCGAAGTCGCCCGAGGAGCGGGCCAAGGTCTGCACGCAGATCGCCGAGGGCCTCGGCGCCCGCATGGACGAGATCGCCACCGTGGTCACCCGCGAGGCGGGCATGCCGAAGTGGCTGAGCCAGATCGTGCAGGCCGGCCTGCCCATCAACTCCTTCTCGCAGGCCGCCGCCATCGCCGAGAGCTACCAGTACGAGGAGACGGTGGGGAACAGCCTCGTCGTCAAGGAGCCGGTCGGCGTCGTCGGCTGCATCACGCCGTGGAACTACCCGCTCCACCAGATCGCCGCCAAGGTGGCCTTCGCCATGGCCGCCGGCTGCACCATCGTGCTGAAGCCGAGCGAGGTGGCGCCGGTCGACGCGTACATCCTGGCCGAGATCGTCCACGATGCCGGCGTGCCCGCCGGCGTGTTCAACATGGTGCCCGGCGTCGGCCAGATCGTCGGCGAGGCCATGTCCAGCCACCCCGACATCGACATGGTCTCGTTCACCGGCTCCACCAACGCCGGCAAGAAGGTGGCCGCCAACGCCGCCGCGACCCTCAAGCGCGTGGCGCTCGAGCTGGGCGGCAAGTCGGCCAACATCCTGCTCGACGACCTCGACGACGCCGGCTTCGAGGCCGCCGTCCGCGACGGCATCGGCAAGTGCTACATCAACTCGGGCCAGACCTGCACCGCCCTCACCCGCATGCTGGTGCCGCGGGGCCGGCTCGCCGACGCCGAGCGCATCGCCGCCGACGAGGTCGAGACCAACTACCAGCCGACCGACCCCTTCGCCGACGGCGCCCGCCTCGGACCGCTGTCCAGCCGGGCCCAGGTCGAGCGGGTCACCGAGTACATCCGCAAGGGCATCGACGAGGGCGCCAAGCTGGTCACCGGTGGCCCCGAGCGCCCCGACGGCGTCAGCTCCGACGGCTTCTTCGTGCGCCCGACGGTGTTCTCCGAGGTCCGCAACGACATGACCATCGCCCAGGAGGAGATCTTCGGGCCGGTGCTGTCGATCCTGCCGTACGACTCCGAGGACGAGGCGATCCAGATCGCCAACGACTCGGTCTACGGCCTCTCGGGCGGCGTCCAGAGCGGCGACCCCGAGCACGCCAAGGCGGTCGCCCGCCAGATCCGCACCGGCCAGATCGAGGTCAACCAGGGCGCGTTCAACCCGAACGCCCCCTTCGGTGGCTTCAAGCAGTCGGGCTACGGCCGCGAGTACGGCACGTTCGGCTTCGAGGAGTTCCTCGAGATCAAGAGCATGCAGCTGTAGGACCCAGCGATCACCGCGGGCTGACGAACCATGCGAAGGTGGCGGGCCTCCGGGCCCGCCACCGGCGCGTCCGGGCGGCCGTCACGGCATGTGGGGCGTTCGGGGCGTGCGGTCGCCGTGGCGGGCGAGCAGCACGGCGAGGCCGAGCACGAGCACCCCGGCCACCATGATCAGCAGCGGCACCCGACCCTCGCCGGGGAAGTACCGCCCGATCGCCCACGGCACGTGCACCAGCAGGCCGAGGGCGCCCAGCACCGAGTGCCGCAGCTCCTCCGACCACGCACCGAGCGCGAGCAGGCCGACCGCCGTGGCGATGCCGAGCAACGGCGCCAGCGCCGTGGACCCCACGCCGGTGAGCGCGGCGCCGCCCAGCATCGTGAGGCCGCCGGCGACCTCGACGACGGGCGCCCGCTCGACGAGGTCCCGCACACCGAGCGCCAGGAGCGCGCCGCCGACGGCCCACACGGCCATCCCGGTGGCCACGCCGGCGCCCTGGGCGAAGTGGCCGAGCGTGCCGGGCCCGGCCGTCACCAGCAGCAGGAGGCCCACGGTGCCCGCGATGCGGTGCTCGAGCCGGGGTCGGAGCTGAGGCAGCGACGGCAGGGCGAGCAGCACGAAGGCGGCGGCGACACCCACCAGCTGCAGCGCCGGCCGCTCGACGGCGAGGATCTGGCTCCCCACGGCGACCGCGACCGCCCCCACCGCCGCCGACAGCGGCGGGATGGAGGTGAGGCGACGGATGCCCGCGTAC
Organism: Acidimicrobiales bacterium; assembly: GCA_035764875.1. Lineage (GTDB taxonomy): Bacteria > Actinomycetota > Acidimicrobiia > Acidimicrobiales > Salinilacustritrichaceae > Salinilacustrithrix. Next base: position 13,511 of record DASTYO010000174.1, read on the forward strand.
AGCACGGCGGCGCCGGCCAGGGCGACCGCGGCGCCGGTGCCGACGTGCGAGTCGAGGTGGGCGACGGCCGCCCCGACCGCCGTGATGCCCCCCGCGAGCGCGGTGGCCTGCTGCACCGGCCGCTCCAGGCCTCGCCACAGCGCCGTGCTGAGGAGCGCGACGGCGCCGGCGACGGCCAGCACGACGCTCTTCGGTTCGTCGGCGCCGAAGCCGTCGCCGACGGCGATGCCGCCGAACAGCCCGGCGGCGGCCGTGGCTGCGAGCCACAGCGACCAGCGGAGCCGGACGAGGGCGGCCTCGGCGGGCTCGTGGAGGAGCGCAGCGCCTCCGAGGCAGGCGAGCATGGCGCCGGCTGACATCGCCAGGCGTGACGCGGTGCCCATGTCGGGCCAGAACCGGGAGATCACGAGCAGGAGCCCGACCACGGCGAGCACCCCGCCGAGGTAGCCGAGGGGCTCGGCGACCGACGGCAGCCGCCACGCCCGCTCGCCGGCGACCCGCTGGCGGGCGCGGACCGCCGGGGCCGCCTGCGCCTCGTGCGCGCGTATCGCCACGGCCTGGGCCTCGCTCAGCAGGCCCGCCGCCACCCAGGACGACAGGCGGTCGACGTCCGGGGCGGGCCGGGCGGGGTGGGCGCCGCCGCGCCGGGTCACGGCGTACACCGCCACGAGCACCAGCACGAGCAGGCCGATCGAGAACATGGCCGCACCTCCTCGGCGACCACCGTGGGCGGTGGTTCGCTGCCCTCAGCGAACGCCCCGGGGCGACGTCCGCCCAGAGGCCCCGGTCACCATCCCGTGCCCGGCGGTCAGAAGGTGGCGTCGAGGCGGCGGATCGCCTCGGCGGCCAGCTCGGCGGCGGCCAGCACGGTGTGCCGGAAGGCAGGGACGTCGACCCCCTCGCTCGACAGCTGCCCGTCGATGTAGCGGCGGTACACGCCCTGCACGATGCACGCCGTCTTCCAGTTCGCCCAGGCCACGTAGTAGTCGACGCCCGACACGTCGGCGCCGGTGGCGGCCGCGTACCGCTCGAGCAGCTCGTCGCGCTCGGGGAAGCCGGCGGCCATGGAGGTGGCGGACGTCGTCGCGACGTGCTCGTCGCCGGGGCGGGGCCAGGTGGCCAGCACGTAGCCCAGGTCGGCGAGCGGGTCGCCGAGGGTGGCGATCTCCCAGTCGAGCACGGCGGCGATGCGGTGGTCGGCGCCGGTGATCGTGTTGCCGAGCCGGTAGTCGCCGTGCACGACCCGGGCCGGCCCCTGCGGGGGGATGTTGGCCTGCAGCCAGTCGTGGATCTGGCCGAGGAGCGGGTCCTCCTCCGTGCGGGACGCCTCGTACTGGCGCCACCAGGTCTTGAGCTGGCGGGCGATGTAGTCCTCCTTGCGCGACAGGTCGCCCAGGCCGACCGCGTCGGGGTCGACGGCGTGCAGGCGGGCGAGCACGTCGATGAAGCTGCGGCCGATCTCGCCGCGCGCCTCCTCGGAGAAGGACCGCTCGGCCAGGTCGGCGGTGTGGAGCACCACGCCGTCGACGTGGCCCATCACGTAGAAGGGGGCGCCGATGACGGACTCGTCGGTGCAGTGGGCCAGCGCGGGCGGCACCGGCACGTCGGTGGGACCCAGCGCGGAGATGAGCCGGTGCTCGCGTCCCATGTCGTGCGCCGTGGGCAGCAGCGGCCCCTCGGGCGGGCGCCGCAGCACGACGAGGCGCCCCTCGGCGTCCTCGATGCGGTACGTGAGGTTCGAGTGGCCGCCCGGCAGGCGGTGGAACCGCAACGGGGCCACGGTGCCGACGTGGGCGCCGAGCCACTCGGTGACCGGGCCCACCCGGATGCCGGCCGGATCGCCGTCGGGGGTCGCGGTGGGGTCGTCGGCCACGTCGGAGGTCACGCCGCCGGAACCTACCGCCCCCGTCCCGCCGCAGGAGGGTGGGACCTCCGTCACGATCTGGGCCGCCGACGGGACTTCCGCGCCGGCCCGCCGGTACCGTCGGGGGATCGCCGCGGCGGGCAGTCGAGGTCGGAACGAGGTTGCACGATGGACGGTGAGCGCGCAGCGGACGTGAGCGTCCGGGTGGGCGGGCAGGCCGTGTTGGAGGGCGTGATGATGCGCGCCGGCACGCGTGCGTGCGTCGCCGTGCGCCGCCCCGACGGCGGCATCGAGACCCGGCTCCTCGCCGTGCCCGGGTGGGCGCAGCGCTGGCAGTCGGTGCCCTTCGTGCGGGGCCTCGCGGGCCTCGCCGAGTCGCTGACGCTCGGCGTCGAGGCGCTGCGCTGGTCCGAGGGCGCGGCCGGGCACCGCCCGCCGGGCAAGCGGGCCGCCCCGCTGTGGCTCCTGCTCGCCATCTCGCTCGCCGCGGTCATCGTCCTCGTCGTGGTCATCCCGGCGTCGGTGGCCGGGGCGGTCTCCCGCGGCGGCGCGTGGTTCGGCGTGGTGGAGGCCGCCGCTCGGATCGGCGTGCTCGGCGCGTACCTGGCGGTGGTCACCCGTCGTCCCGAGGTGCGGCGGGTGTTCGAGTACCACGGGGCCGAGCACCTCGTGGTGGGCGGCCACGAGTCCAACCTGCCGATGCTCCCGGAGGCGCTGCGCGGTGGCTCCATCCACCACCCGCGCTGCGGCACCAGCTTCCTGCTCGTCGTCGCCGCCGTCGCCGCGGTGCTGCACCCGCTGCTCCCGGCCGATCCGCTGGCGATGCGGTTCCTGGCCAGGATCGTCGTCGTGCCCGTCGTGGCGTCGGTGGCCTACGAGGTGCTCACCGCGCTCGGCCCGCTCGCCGCCCGCCGGCCCGGCGGCCGACTCGATCGCCTCCTGCTCTGGCCCCAGCGCTTCACGACGCGCCGCCCGGACGACCAGCAGGTCGAGGTCGCCATCGCGGCCCTCCACGGCGCGCTGGGGCCGGTCGGCGTGCTGCCGACCGGCCCCCGGGTCGTCGTCTGACCCTGCGTCGTCTTCGTCGCTGATCCGCCTAGAAGATGAGGATCAGGATGATGATGAGGAGGATGAGGGTTCCGATGCCGATGTACACGGTGTCGATCCTTTCGGGGGTGGGGTTCGGTCGTTCGTGGGGGAACGGCCATCCACGTACCCGCCGCTCCCGGGCCGCAGAACGGCGTGCCTCGGAACCACCCGATCGGGCCATGCCCCCGGCGCCGCCCCAGGTTCCGGTGCTGGGCCTGAGCGAATAGGGTCCGGAGCATGACCACGTCCCCTGTCACCGTGGCCGTCACCGGCGCCGCCGGCCAGATCGGCTACTCGCTCCTCTTCCGCATCGCGAGCGGTGCCCTGCTCGGTCCCGACCAGCCCGTGCACCTCAAGCTGCTCGAGATCACCCAGGCCATGGGCGCGCTCGAGGGCGTGACGATGGAGCTCGACGACTGCGCGTTCCCGCTGCTCGCCGGCTACGACGCCAGCGACGACCCCAACGTGGCCTTCGACGGCGCCAACGTCGTCCTGCTCGTCGGCTCCATGCCTCGCAAGGCGGGCATGGAGCGGGCCGACCTGCTCGAGGCCAACGGCGGCATCTTCACCGTGCAGGGCAAGGCGCTGAACGACAACGCCGCCGACGACGTGAAGATCCTCGTGGTGGGCAACCCGGCGAACACCAACTGCCTGATCGCCATGCACTCGGCCCCCGACATCCCCCGCGAGCGGTTCACGGCCATGACCCGCCTCGACCACAACCGCGCCATGTCGCAGCTCGCCAAGAAGGCGGGGGCGGCTGTCGCCGACGTCACCAACATGACGATCTGGGGGAACCACTCGGCCACCCAGTACCCCGACGTGTTCCACGCGAAGGTGAACGGCGCCAGCGGCTTCGAGGCCGCCGGCAGCGATCACGGCTGGCTCGAGAGCGACTTCATCCCAACGGTGCAGAAGCGCGGCGCCGCCGTCATCGAGGCCCGGGGCGCCAGCTCCGCCGCCTCCGCCGCCAACGCCGCCATCGACCACGTCCACGACTGGGTGCTCGGCACGCCCGACGGCGACTGGGTGTCGATGGCCGTGCCGTCCGACGGCTCCTACGGCATCCCCGAGGGCATCATCTCCAGCTTCCCGTGCACCACCAAGGGCGGCGAGTGGAGCATCGTGCAGGGCCTCGACATCGACGACTTCAGCCGGTCCCGCATCGACGCCTCGGCCCAGGAGCTGGTCGACGAGATGGAGACCGTGAAGGGCCTCGGCCTCATCTGACCACCCGCGAATCTCGTGCGTGGGTGACACCTGCTGTCACCCACGCAC
>DASTYO010000175.1:0-2885 GCA_035764875.1 Acidimicrobiales bacterium
ACATCCGGGTGCCCGACGAGCCCGTGGCCATCTCGACCGCGTGGGGGATGGTCCGCCTGGTGCCCGATGACGTGGCCGCCGCCGTCGAGGAGGTGCTGGCCCGTCGGGTCACCCACGCCACCGGGAAGGAGGCGCTGCGGAACCAGCTGCTGCACCGGGCCTACGAGCTGCACGAGCGGGCCGCCGAGGTGCCGGCCCTGAAGGCGAACTTCGTGGCCGCCGCCCGGGCCGACGACGGGTTCGGCCGGTTCCTCGACAAGGTGTGGCCCACGCTCGCGGCGTCGACCGTGGTGCAGCGGCTGCTCACCAACCGGACGGCGCGCCGGCGGGCCACGGCCGGGCTCCTCACCGGCCGCGAGGCCGAGGCGCTCGCCCGGCGCCTGCCGCCCCGCAAGGCGGACGTCCGGTGGTGGCCCGCCGAGGTGCCGCTGCTCGACGAGGCGGAGGCCCGGCTCCACGGGCTGCGCACCACCTACGGGCACATCATCGTCGATGAGGCCCAGGACCTCTCGGCGATGGCGCTGCGCATGCTGGCCCGGCGCGCCCACGGTGGCTCGATGACCGTGGTCGGCGACCTGGCCCAGGCCACCCGGTCGTGGGGGCAGCGCAGCTGGGACGACGTGGTCGAGATGCTCCGAGGCGCAGCCGAACCGGCGTACGCCGAGCTGACCGTCGGCTACCGGACCCCGGCTCCCATCCTCGACCTCGCCAACCGGCTGCTGGTCGAGGCCGCGCCCGACGTCACGCCGGCCCAGTCGATCCGCGAGACCGGGGAGGCGCCCGTCCTCGCGGCGGTGGGGGCCGGCGACGTCGCCGGCGCCGCCGCCCGCGCCGTGTCCGACGCGTCGGGGGAGCGGGGCACCGTGGCCGTCGTGGCGGTGGCCGAGCGGCACGACGAGCTCGGCGCGGCGCTCGACGCCGCCGGCATCACCTGGACCTCAGGCGCCGCGGGCCTGGGCTCGGTGGAGCTGCTGACGCCACTGCTGGCGAAGGGCCTCGAGTTCGACGTGGTGGTGGTGGTCGAACCGGCCGAGGTCGTGCGAGCCGAGCCGGCCGGTCACCGCGCCCTCTTCGTGGCGCTCACCCGGGCGACGCGGCGGCTGGTGGTGGTGCACGCCGAGCCCCTGCCCGACGCGCTCGCCGGCTGAGCGCCCTCGGGTCAGGCGCTCGACAGCCGGCGTCGGTGGGTGCACCCTGTCGGCATGCTCCGGGGTCGGGCGCGGCGATGGGCGGATGCCTGGCTGATCGGTGCGACGGCCGTGCTCCTGCTGGGCACCGGTGGTCCGTCGCTGCTCCTCTCCGAGCTCGACCTGCACGTCGTGCTCGGCGCCGGGCTCGCCGTCGTCGCCTCGGGCCACCTGTGGCTGCAACGGTCACGGTCGCTGACCTGGGTGCCTCGCCGGCGGGGTGGGCGCGCAGCGGCGACGCTGCGGCGGACGTTGCTCGATGCCCAGGACGCCGGCCGGGAGCTGGCCTTCGCCGTCACGGTGGTCACCGGAGCCGCCCTGCTGGCCGGCGCGGCGGGCGAGACGCTCCACCTCGTCGCCGGCTTCGGCCTCATGGCCCTCGCCGCCGTGCACGCTGGCCTGCACCGGGCGTGGTTCGTGCGCCGGCTCCGCCGCCGGCCGGCGGTCAGTCCCCGGGCGGGCGTTCGACCATGAACAGCAGCGCCCCGCCCCGCCAGGTGGACCGGAAGCCGCGGAGGCCGGCAGCCGTGCACATCGCCTCGAGCTCCTTGCGCCCGATGTAGCGCAGCCCGGACAGTCGGGCGAACGCCCGCTCCGCCTGGTGGCCCACCGGCCCGAGGGGCTGGAGGGGCGCGACGAGCGTCATGCCGACGAACCGGCCGCCCCGACGCAGCACCCGCGCCAGGTCCGTGACGACGGCGGCGGGGTCGTCGAACAGGTAGAGCGCGGCGGCGCAGTGCACGGCGTCGACCGTCCCGTCGGCGATCGGCAGCGCGTGGGCGTCGACCCGGGCGAAGCCGATCGGCGCGCCCTCGGGCGTGCGGTCGACCGCCTCCTCGAGCATGGGCACCGACAGGTCGAGGCCGACGATCGTGGCGCCCGGCGCGCCGGCGGCGAGCCGGCGGGTGGTGTTCCCGGGGCCGCAGGCGAGGTCGAGCACGGTGGCGCCCGCCTCGGGCTCGAGCCAGCCGACGAGCTGGTCGGTCTCGGCGCCCGGGTCGGTGCCGCCGGCGAGCCGGGTGAACAGCGGCCGCCACACCGACTCGTAGACGGCGACGAGCGGACGGAACCGCATGGCCCGCTGGCCCGGCGTGTCCCGCTGGACCACGGTGCGCACGAGGTCGGGCGCGGCGCCGGCGATCAGCGGGAACCGGTGGTCGCGCTCGCAGCTGACGGCCTCGGTGCCGGCGGGGCGCAGGTCGGCGCCGCAGTCCGGGCACCGGACCACCCCGAGCACCGGTTCGAGCGACGCGGTCACGACGTGCACGGTAGGCGCGCTCCCGATGCACCGGTGGCCGGAGCCCCTGCCGACGGGCGCATCCGCCATGCTGGCTCCGTGGGTGGAGGCGACTGGCGGGAGATCATCGGCCACGACGGCTACTTCGTGGTCCGACTGCACTCGTTCACCGCGGCGGAGGGCGGCCAGGCTCGCCACCTGCAGTCGGGCTTCCGGGCCACGTGGTGGGCGGACGGCATCCCGCACCCGATGGACGGACCGATCGTGCTGGCCGAGTCCGGGCGGCGGAGCGTCGCGCCGGGCGGCGAGGCGGTCGTGCACGTGCGCCCGCTCCAGCCGGCGGCGTGGATCGACGTCGAGCCGGGCATGCAGCTGTGCTTCGGCAAGAGGTGGGCGCGAGCGCTCGGCGAAGGGCAGGTCCTCGGGCGGGTGGGCGTGCCCCGGAAGGAGGTGCCGCTCCG
>DASTYO010000176.1:0-15782 GCA_035764875.1 Acidimicrobiales bacterium
ATGACCGGGCCGCTGCACCTGCGCGACGTCGAGGTGGACGGTGCCCGGGTCGACGTCACGATCGAGGGCGGTCGCGTGTCCCGGACGGGGTCGTCGCTCCCGGTGCCCGCCGGAGCCGAGGTGGTGGAGGGCGCCGGCGGCGCGCTGCTGCCCGGGCTGTGGGACCACCACATCCACGTCGTCGCCCTCGCTGCGGCGCGTCGCTCGGTGCCCGTGGGCCCGCCGGCGGTCGCTGACGAGGACGGCCTCGCCGGGGCCCTCCGGCACGCCGCCGCCGGCGGCGGCTGGGTCCGGGCGGTCGGCTACCACGAGTCGGTGGCCGGGCTCCTCGACCGCGACGACCTCGACCGGCTCGCACCGGGCGCGCCCGTGCGGGTGCAGCACCGCAGCGGCGCGTGCTGGATCCTCAGCGACGCAGCCGTGCAGCAGCTGGGCCTCGACGGCGACCCCGACCTGCCCGCCGGCGTGGAGCGCGCTCCGTCGGGACGGCTCACCGGACGCGTGTACGGCGCCGATCGGTGGCTGCGCGAACGCCTCGACCGGGTGGGACCCGAGCCGTCGCCGGACCTGGCGGACGTCGGGCGCGAGCTGGCCGGGTACGGGATCGTGGGGGTCACCGACGCAACGCCCTACGAGCACCTCGCCGACCTCGACCTGCTCGCCCGCGCCGCCGCCACCGGCGAGCTGCCCCAGCGCGTCGTCGCCATGGGCGGGCCGGCGCTCGCCGACGAGCAGCTGCCCGCCCCGCTCGGCCGTGGCCCGGTGAAGCTGCTCCTGGCCGACCACTCGCTGCCCTCCCTCGACGAGCTGGTCGGCTGGATCGCCACCGCCCACGCCGCCGGGCGCCCGGTCGCCGCCCACTGCGTGACGCGCGCCGCCCTCGTCCTCGCGCTCGCCGCCCTCGACGAGGTCGGCGCCGCAGCAGGCGACCGCATCGAGCACGGGTCGGTCGTCCCGCCGGAGCTCGTGCCGGCGCTGCGCGACCTCCGGCTCACGGTGGTCACCCAGCCGGGGTTCGTGGCCGAGCGCGGCGACCGCTACCTCGACGACGTCGACGCCGACGACCGGCCGCACCTCTACCCGTGCCGCAGCCTGCTGGACGCCGGCGTGCCCGTCGCCGGCTCCACCGACGCCCCGTTCGGCCACCCCGACCCGTGGCGGGCCGTGGCGGCGGCGATCGACCGTCGCACCGCCGGCGGGCAACCGCTCGGCCCCGGCGAGGCCGTCGATCCGGCCACCGCGCTCGGCCTGCTCCTAGGTCCACCGGATGATCCCGGCGGCCGCCGGCGCCGGGTGGAGCCCGGAGCTGCGGCCGACCTGTGCCTGCTCGACGCCCCCCTGGCCGACGCGCTCGCCGAGCCGTCGGCCGAGCGCGTCCGCCTCACCGCCGTCGACGGCGCGGTGGTGCACCGCCGGAGCTGACGGTGCGACCCTGAGCGGAGGTCACCGGATGCCCATAGGGTCTGGCGCCGTGACCACCCGGCAACCCGGCCACCACGCCGTCCGCCGCCCCGACCACCCCGCGGTGGTCATGGCCGGCAGCGGCGACACCGTCACCTACGCCGAGCTCGAGGCGGGGTCCAACCGGCTCGCCCACCTGCTCCGCAGCCGCGGCCTGGAGGCGGGGGCGCACGTCGCCGTCCTGCTGCCGAACCACCCGCGGTACTTCGAGGTCGTGTGGGCGTGCCTCCGCAGCGGGCTCTACATCACGCCGATCAACTGGCACCTCGGTCCCGAGGAGGCCGGCTACATCGTCGAGGACTGCGACGCCGAGGCCCTCGTGGTGAGCGCCGAGCTCGCCCCGGTGGTGTCCCAGCTCGACGACCACCTCGGCCGGGTCCACACCCGCCTGGTGCTCGGCGGCGATCTCCCCGGGTTCACCCCGCTCGATCATGCCGTCGCCGACCAGCCGAGCACGCCCATCGACGACGAGGTCGAGGGCTCGTACATGTTCTACTCGTCCGGCACCACGGGCCGGCCCAAGGGCATCAAGCCCCCGCTCAGCGGGAACCCGTTCGGCACCGGGGGCGCGCTCGAGCTGCTGCTCGGCGGCATGTACGGCTTCGACGAGGACAGCCGCTACCTGTGCCCCGCCCCGCTCTACCACGCCGCGCCGCTCGGCTGGTCGGTCGCGGCCCAGCGCCTCGGCGGCACCGTGGTGGTGATGGAGCGCTTCGACCCCGAGGCGGCGCTGACCGCCATCGAGGAGCACCGGATCACCAAGGCGCAGTTCGTGCCGACCCACTTCGTGCGCATGCTGAAGCTGCCCGAGGAGGAGCGCCGGCGCCACGACACGTCGTCGCTGCAGACGGTGATCCACGCCGCGGCGCCCTGCCCGGTCGAGGTGAAGCGCCAGATGCTCGAGTGGTGGGGCCCGATCATCCACGAGTACTACGCGGGCAGCGAGGGCAACGGCTTCTGCGCCATCGGTCCCGAGGAGTGGCTGGCCCACCCGGGCAGCGTTGGCACGCCCGTGATGGGCGTCGTGCACATCCTCGACGAGGACGGCACCGAGCTGGGCCCCGGCGAGCCCGGTCAGATCTGGTTCGAGAGCCCCACCCGCTTCGAGTACCACAAGGACCCGGCGAAGACCGCCGGCGCGTTCAACGAGGCCGGCTGGTCCAGCCTCGGCGACGTCGGCTACCTCGACGACGAGGGGTTCCTGTACCTCACCGACCGCATCTCGCACATGATCATCTCGGGTGGCGTGAACATCTACCCCCAGGAGGTCGAGAACCTCCTGACCATGCACCCGGGCGTGGCCGACGTGGCGGTGATCGGCGTGCCCGACGACGAGATGGGCGAGCAGGTGAAGGCGGTGGTGCAGCCCACCGACCCGGACGCCGACACCGCGGCGCTCGAGCAGGAGCTCATCACCTACTGCCGCGAGCACCTCGCCCACTACAAGTGCCCGCGCACCGTCGACTTCCGCGACAGCCTGCCCCGGCTCCCCACGGGCAAGCTGCTCAAGCGCCAGCTGCGCGACGAGTACGCCCGCTGAGCTGCGGCTGGGTTCAGCCGCCGGCGTGGCGCCGGGCGAAGTCGAGCACGGCGCCGTTGAACGCGTCGTTGCGGTCGCCCGCCACCATGTGCCCGGCGCCCGCGACGTCGACGATCTCGGCGTGGGGCACGAGCTCGCGCAGCTCCTCCACGCCCTCCTCGCTGACGATGTCGCTCATCCGGCCCCGCACCAGCAGCACGGGGATCCGCACCCCGCGGGCGGCGGCGGCGAGCCGGTCGTGGTCGACCATGCCCGGCTGGCCGTCGACGCCGGACCGGCCGTGGATGAAGGCCGGGTCCCAGTGCCAGTACCACCGACCGTCGCGCTGGCGGAGGTTCTTGCGCAGCCCGGACAGGTCGGCCGGGCGCGGCCGGTTGGGGATGAAGGCGCTGATGGCGTCCGCCGCGTCCTCGAGGGTGGCGAAGCCGTCCATGCCGCCGGCCATGAACGCACGGATGCGCTCCCGACCCTCCAGCTCGACCCTCGGCGTGACGTCGACCAGAACCAGCGCCAGGGCGAGCCCGTCGTCGTCGGACTCGCCCACCGCCGTCAGCGCGGCGAGGCCGCCGAGGGATGCGCCGACCAGCAGCGGTGGGCACCGGAGCGCGCCGGCCACCTCGGTGACGTCCGCGGCGAAGGCGTCCATGCTGTAGTCGCCGTCGGGCGCCCACTCGCTGTCGCCGTGGCCGCGCAGGTCGACGGAGAGGGCGTGCCAGCCCTCGTCGGCGAACGACTGGCCGGCCGTCCCCCAGGCGTGGCGCGTCTGGCCGCCACCGTGGAGCAGCACCACCGGCGGGTCGCCGGGGTCGCCGTACGTGGTGGCGGCCAGGTGCAGGCCGTGGGCGCGGAGCCGGACGTCCGCCATGTCGGCCACGCTCGCCGCTACTTCGGCGCGAAGCGCTGGCCGGCGTCGAGGCGGATCGTGCCGCCGTTGAGCATCGCGTTCTCGACGATGCAGATCGCGAGCTTCCCGTACTCCTCGGGGCGGCCCATCCGCTTCGGGAACGCCGCGTCCTTGGTGAGCTGGTCGGCGAACTCGTCGGGGATCCCGGCGGTGAGGCCGGTGGAGAACAGGCTCGGGGCGATGGTGTTCACCCGGATGCCCATGCTGCCGAGGTCGCGCGCCATCGTGAGCGTCATCCCGGCGATGCCGGCCTTGGCGGCGGTGTAGGCGACCTGGCCGATCTGGCCCTCGAAGGCGGCGATGCTGGCCGTGTTGATGATGACCCCGCGCTCGTCGTCCTCGGGCTCGTTCTTCGCCATGTGGGCGGCGGCGAGGCGGCTGAGGTTGAAGCTGGCGATCAGGTTCAGGTCGATGACCTTCTGGAACGCGTCCAGCGGGTGCGGACCCTCCTTGCTGAGCGTGCGCATGGCGACGCCGCCGCCGGCGGTGTTCACCAGGACGTGGAGGGCACCGTGGGCCTCGACGACCTCGTCGAGGACGATGGCCGCCGCGTCGAAGTCGGTGACGTCGAGCTCGTGGAACGTCGTGCCGCCGCCCAGCTCCTGCGCGACCTGCGCGCCGGCCGAGGTGGGCAGGTCGCAGATGGCGACGTTGCCACCGCGCTGCACGAGCATCTCCGCCGTCGCCTTCGCCATGCCGGATGCGCCGCCGACGATGGCAGCGACCTTCCCCTGGATCTCCATGGTGGTCCCCTTCCGCGGGCGTTCAGCCCGCACGTCCGATGAGCGCCGGACCGTACGAGGGCCGGTCCGCGCCGCGCCAGCCCGCAGGGCGTGCGCCCGAACGCGCAGTACAATCCGGCGACTGCTTTGAGAGAGGAACGAGACGTGGCCCAGCTGATCGCAGCGCCCAGCGCGCAGAAGACCTCGGCGATCGTGGCGGGCGAGCTGCGTCGGCGAATCGCCACAGGCGAGCTCCAGCCCGGCGACCGCCTGCCACCCGAGGACGGGCTGATGCAGGAGTTCGACCTGGCCCGCACGACGCTGCGCGAGGCGCTGCGCGTGCTGGAGTCGGAGGGGCTCATCACGGTCCAGCGGGGCCGCAACGGCGGCCCGCGCGTCACCCAGCCGCCGATCGACCGGCTCGCCCGCATGCTCGCCGTCCACCTCCAGATGGCGCGCACCACGGTCGGCGACCTCGATCGCGCCCGCCAGCTCATCGAGCCCCACCTGGCCGCCGAGATGGCCTCCTCGCACACGGAGGCGTCGCTCGAAGCCCTCGAGGACGCCATCGCCCAGGCCGCCACCGCGGCGCGCTCGGGCGACACCGACGCGTTCGCCGCCGCGGCGTCGGCCGTGCACGAGGCCGTCGTGCGCGGAGGCGGCAACAGCACGCTCGCCCTCGTCGCCGAAGCGCTGCGGGAGGTCGTCACCGAGTACTACCGGTTGGCGGCGCGGGACACCACCGTCGAGATGATGGAGCGGGCCGTGCGCTCGTACCGCCGCCTCCGCCGCTACATCGAGGACGGCGACGCAGCGGGTGCCGCCGAGCACTGGCGCAAGCAGATGGCCTTCACCATCGACCACGTCGACCGCGACCGCGTCCTCGAGGTGTTCAGCGGCGAGTGACCGACGCCGGCCGGCGGCTCCTCGCCGCCGGCCGGGACGCCGAGGTCAGATCCGCTCGATGATGGTGGCCGTGCCCATGCCGCCGCCGGTGCACATCGTGACGAGGCCGGTCTGCAGGTCACGCCGCTCGAGCTCGTCGAGGAGCGTGCCGATGAGCATGCCGCCGGTGGCGCCGATGGGGTGGCCGAGGGCCATGGCGCCGCCGTTGACGTTGGTGACCTCGGGGCTGACGCCGGTGTCCTTGAAGAACTTGAGCACCACGGCGGCGAAGGCCTCGTTCACCTCGAACAGGTCGATGTCGTCGAAGGTCATGCCGGCCTTCTCGACGCAGCGCTGCGCCGCCGGCCCGGGGGCGGTGAGCATGATGACCGGCTCGGTGCCGGCCACCGCGGTCATGACGACGCGAGCCCGGGGGGTCATGCCGTGGGCCCGGGCGAAGTCGGGCGACGCCACCAGCACCGCGCTGGCGCCGTCGACGACGCCGGAGGAGTTCCCGGCGTGGTGGACGTGGTCGATGGCGTCGAGCTGCGGGTAGGCCTTCAGCGCCGTCTGGTCGATGGTGAGCTCGCGGCCCTCCTGGCGGTGGGCGCCCATGGCCTCGAAGCTCGGGGCCAGCTTCTGCAGGTCCTCGATGGTGGTGCCGGGGCGGGGGTGCTCGTCGACGGCCAGCGCGAGGCTGCCGTCGTCGTGGTGGATCGGTACCAGCGAGCCCTCGAAGCGACCCTCGCTGATCGCCTCCTCGGCGCGCCGCTGGCTCTCGAGCGCGAGCTCGTCGCACTGCTCGCGACTGAAGCCCTCGAGGGTGGCGATCAGGTCGGCGGAGATGCCCTGCGGGACCATGTCGTACTGGGCCCGCAGGTGCTCGTTGTTGGCGGTGAACCCGTCCGCGTGGATGGGAGCCGGGCGCGACATCGATTCGACGCCGCCCGCCACCACGAGGTCCTGGAACCCCGCGAGCACGCCGGCCGCGGCGAAGTTCACGGCCTGCTGGCCCGAGCCGCAGAACCGGTTGAGCGTGACGCCCGGCGCGTCGAGGGCCCAGCCGGCGTCGAGGGCGGCCATGCGGGCGATGTCCATGCTGTGGTCGCCACTGCCCGCGCCGCAGCCCATCACGACGTCGTCGACGGCGGCGGTGTCGAACCCGTTGCGGTCGACCAGCGCGTTCAGCACCTGGGCGAGGATGCGCTGGGGGTGCACCTCGTGGAGGGCGCCGGTCTTCTTGCCCTTGCCTCGCGGCGACCGCACCGCGTCGATGATCCATGCTTCGCGTTCCACGTGCTCTCCTCGTGTCGATGGCCCACAGCGGGCCCCAGGACGGTACGTCGTCGGTGCCCCTCAGGCCCGCAGGCCATCATGCGCTCGATCACCTCGCCGACGGTGAGGACGTCGCGCCGGCGGCCGAGAAATCCGCAGCCGACATTCCCGCTGGGGCGACCCCGAGCCCGCGGCGCGAGACTCGGCCCACGACCCAGGAGGTTCTCATGCCGTTGGAGTACGACCCCGCGCAGCGGGCACTGCAGGATCGACACGACACCCGCCGCCTCGCCGACCGCCTCGCCGAGATCGCCGGCGACCAGGTCGAGCCGTACCGGTCCTTCATCGAGGCCCGTGAGTGCTTCTTCATCTCGACGGTCGACGAGACCGGGCAGCCGCAGTGCTCCTACAAGGGCGGCGACCCCGGATTCGTCCGGGTGGTCGACGACTCCACCATTGCCTTCCCGGTCTACGACGGGAACGGCATGTTCCTCACGGTGGGGAACATCGCCGCCAACCCGAAGGTGGGCCTGCTGTTCATCGACCTCGAGGGCGGCACCCGCCTGCGGCTGAACGGCGACGCCAGCATCGACCCCGACGACCCGCTGCGCGAGCAGTACCCGGGCGCGCTGTACGTGGTGCGGGTGCGGGCGAGCGCGGTCTTCCCCAACTGCCGCCGGTACGTGCACCGCTACGTGCTGCAGGAACCGTCCGTGTTCGTGCCCCGCGAGGACGAGGCGCCGCCCGTGCCCGACTGGAAGCGCGAGCCCTGGTTCGACGGCACCCTGGCAGCAGGCGACCCGGCGCACGACCCCGACCGCCCCAGCGCGCCCTCGTTGCCCGAGTTCTGAGCTCGTGCCCGAGGCCGTCGCTCAGCGCAGGTCGGCGGCGACCTGCGCGAAGAGCCGCAGCGTCTCGGTGTCGGGGTAGTCGCTGCACCACGGGTAGAAGCCGGTGCAGCCGAGGTCGACGTAGGTGCGGATCTTCTCCGCCACCTGCTCGGGCGTGCCGACGAGGTTGCCCTCCCGCCACGACTCCGCCGGCTCGCCCCAGAAGGACCGGGAGCCGGCGTCGAGGACCTCCTGCTCGGTGTCCCGGATGAACACCTCGGGCGAGATGGTCTTGCGGATCTCGTCGTAGTCGCGTCCGACGTCGTGGCAGTGGCCCTGCAGCACCTCGGCCTTGTGGGCCCACTCGTGCGGCTTGCCGCCGAAGTTGGCGGCGTCGGCGAGCCGGGCCACCACCCGGAGGGTGAGCTGCTCGCCCCCGCCGCCGATGAGCACCTCGGGGCGAGGCTGCTGGACGGGCTTCGGGTCGCACTGGGCGCCGTCGAGCGTGAAGATGCGCCCGTCGTAGGACACGTCCGGCTCCGACCACATCGCCGTGACGATCTCGACCGTCTCGCGCAGGGAGCGGATCCGGTCCTTCGGCGACGGGAAGTCGTAGCCGTAGCCACGGAACTCGTGCTCGTACCAGCCGGCGCCGATGCCCCAGATGAGCCGGCCGCCGCTGATGACGTCGAGGTTGGACGTGATCTTCGCCAGCAGCGCCGGGTTGCGGTAGGGCGCGCACCCGACCATCTGGCCGAGCATGATGCGGCTCGTCCGCTGCGAGATCGCCGCCAGCGTGGTCCACGCCTCGAACATCGTCTCGTGGGCCGGCCTCGGGACGTTGTGGAAGTGGTCGTAGACCCACAGCGAGTCGAACCCGAGCTCCTCGGCCAGCTCCGCGACCTCCACCGCCTTGGCCCACTTGTCCTGCGGATCGTCGATGGACGCGAGCTCCATCTTCCAGCCCTGCGGGACGAACACTCCGAAGGTCAGCTCGTGCGACGGCATGGGGCCGTTCTAGCGGAGCAGCCGGATCAGCGGACGGCGGCGGCCACCGCCTGCGCGGCGACGAGGAACCCGATCGACGTGAAGCAGAAGACGTGGTCCCGGAAGATCTGGCGGGCCAGGCGGGACTGCTCCACCGGTTCGTCGACCCGAGTGCCGAGCCGCACCGCAGCCGGGACGACCCGTGCGCCGGCCAGCGCGATCGGAGGGACGGCGAGGAGCGCTGATGCCACGAGCCACGGCCAACCCGTCTCGCCTGCGGCTGCCTGCCCGACGATCCCGGCGAGCGTGGCGACCATGCCGAGGGCCACGAACCGGTTCATGGGCGCGGCGTCCGTGGTGACCCGTCGGTAGTAGGACGCGATCGAGGCCAGCACGGGCTCCGGGAGCTCGACGCCGTCGTGGCCACGGACCTGCACGTCGAACATGAGGTCGAACCACAGCACTGCCAGGAGGAAGCTCGCGCCACCGACGACGATCACCGTCACGGGCTGACGCTACGTCGGTGGGACATGCCGATGAGATTCTTCGCGTCGACGTGTCGATCCGGGCGAACCCGTTCGTGGTAGTGGTGCCGGCACCCGCCGGACCCAGACGACGCAAGCTCCAAGGAGGAGATGACATGGCGCAGTACCTGCTCTCGGTGTGGCACGACGAGGACTACGACGTGGAGGACCCCGGCGACGACTTCCCCCGCCTCGCCGCCCAGGTGGGCGCGTTCAACGAGGAGCTCGAGGCGGCCGGTGCCTGGGTGTTCGCCGGCGGGCTGCAGCCGGCGACCTCGGCCACCGTCGTGCGCTCGAACGCCGGCGACGTCTCGATGACCGATGGCCCCTACGCCGAGTCCAAGGAGATCATGGGCGGCTTCTGGGTGATCGAGGCCTCCGACCTCGACGCCGCGCTGGAGTGGGCCCGGAAGGGCGCCGCCGCCTGCGAGGGCCCCGTCGAGGTCCGCCCGTTCCAGGGTGGGTGACGACCTCGGCACCGTCTTCCGGCGGGAGGCGGGCCGCTGCACAGCCACGCTGATCCGCGTCCTCGGCGACATCGACCTCGCCGAGGACGCCGTGGCCGAGGCCTTCGCCATCGCCGCCGAGCGCTGGCCGGCGGACGGCATCCCACCGAACCCCGGTGGCTGGATCACGACCACGGCCCGCAACCGGGCGATCGACCGGCTGCGCCGGGAGTCCACGCGCGACGAGCGCCAGCGCGCCGCTCACCACCTGCACGAGGCCGACATGGCACCCGACCCCGATCCCGAGCAGGACGGCCTCGACGCGTTCGTCGACGTCGTCCCCGACGACCAGCTCCGCCTCATGTTCCTGTGCTGCCACCCGGCGCTGGCACCCGACGCGCAGGTCGCCCTCACCCTGCGGCTGCTGGGCGGCCTCGAGACCCCGGAGATCGCCCGGGCGTTCCTCGTGCCCGAGGCGACGATGGCCCAGCGGATCGTGCGGGCGAAGCGGAAGCTGCGCGACAACCACGCCGCCTACCGCATCCCCCCTGCTGCCGAGCTGCCCGACCGGCTGCACGTGGTGCTCGCCGCCATCTCGCTGATCTTCACCGAGGGGCACCGGGCGACGTCCGGCCCCGCGCTGGTGCGCAGCGACCTGTCCGCCGAGGCGATCCGGCTCGGCCGGGTGCTCGTGGACCTCATGCCCGACGAGCCCGAGGCGCTCGGCCTGCTCGCCCTGATGCTGCTCACCGACGCCCGCCGCCCGGCGCGCACCGCGGCCGACGGCTCGTTCGTGCGCCTCGCCGACCAGGACCGCAGCCGGTGGGACCGGGCGCTCATCGCCGAGGGCCACGAGCTGGTGCGCGCCTGCCTCCGCCGCGGCCAGCCCGGGCCCTTCCAGCTCCAGGCGGCCATCGCCGCCGTGCACGCCGACGCCCCCACCGCCGAGGCGACGGACTGGTCGCAGATCGTCGCCCTGTACGACCAGCTCCACGCCATCCGCCCGAACGACGTGGTGGCCCTGAACCGCGCCATCGCCGTGGCCGAGCTCCACGGTCCCGAGGCCGGCCTCGCCGCGCTCGACGCAGTGGACGCCGACGCGCTCGCCGACCACCAGCCGTTCCACGCCACGCGCGCTGACCTCCTGCGTCGAGCGGGCCGACGCGCCGAGGCCGTGTCCGCCTACGACCGAGCGCTGGCGCTGACCATGAACGTGGTCGAGCGACAGTTCCTCCTCGAGCAGCGGGCGCGCTGCGCCGAGACGGGCACGCCGCCGCGTTGACCCACCCCGTTCCGCGAGAGTGGACCGATGCAGTACGTGAAGCTCGGTCGCACCGGCCTGGACGTGTCCCGCATCTGCCTCGGGTGCATGAGCTTCGGCTCACCCGGTGCCGGCAACCACTCGTGGACGCTCGACGAGGATGCGAGCCGTCCGTTCATCCGGCAGGCGATCGAGCACGGCATCAACTTCTTCGACACCGCGAACGTGTACTCGGCGGGGACCAGCGAGGAGATCGTGGGGCGGGCGCTGCGCGAGTACGCCGACCGCGACGAGGTCGTGATCGCCACGAAGGTGTACGGCCCGATGCGGTCGGGTCGGAACGCCGCGGGACTGTCCCGCAAGGCCATCATCACCGAGTGCGAGGCCAGCCTGCGTCGCCTCGGCACCGACTACATCGACCTCTACCAGATCCACCGTTGGGACCCACGCACGCCGGTCGAGGAGACGCTGCAGGCCCTGCACGACCTCGTCCGCTCCGGCAAGGTCCGCTACATCGGCGCGTCGTCGATGTACGCCTGGCAGTTCGCGAAGGCCCTCTACCTGGCCGACCTCCACGGGTGGACGCGCTTCGTGTCGATGCAGGACCACTACAACCTGCTCAACCGGGAGGAGGAGCGGGAGATGTTGCCCCTCTGCCAGGACCAGGGCATCGGCGTCATCCCCTGGAGCCCTCTCGCCCGAGGGCGGCTCACCCGAGACTGGAGCGCCGAGACCGAGCGGTCCCGCACCGACGAGTTCGGCCAGACCCTCTACGACACCGCCGACAGCGACCGAGCCATCGTCGAACAGGTGTCGGACGTGGCCGACGCCCGGGGCCTCCCGCTCGCCCAGGTCGCGTTGGCATGGGTCCTGCACCAGCCCGCTGTCACTGCGCCGATCGTGGGGGCCACGAAGCCGCACCACCTCGACGACGCGGTGGCCGCCGTGGACGTCGAGCTCAGCGGCGACGAGCTGCAGGCGCTCGAGGCGCCCTACACGCCCCACCCGGTCGTCGGGTTCAGCTGACTGGCCCCCACTCGCCTGCGTGGCCGGCGCCGAGCCCCGAGCGGGCGGTGCGCAGCCGCGTCCAGAACCGGTTCAGCGCCGAGCGGCCAGGTGCACCTCGGCCACGTGGCACAGCAGCGAGTCGTTGCCGTCGTCGGTGACCTCGACCCGCACGAACACCGAGCCGTCGTCCTGGGGCAGCACCACGGGCACGGCCCGGAACGGACCGACGCTGGCCGGGGCCAGGTAGCGCACCATCGCGCTCTTGGCCTCGACCGGACCGACGGAGCGACTGGCGGCGCCGACCGCTGCTTCGGTGACGAGGTCGAAGGTGACGCCGCCATGGAGGGCGCCGAACCCGTTCCGGCTCGTCGGTCCGAGGGGCATCGTCCAGACCGGTGCCCCGTCGCCGCCCACCTCCTCGGCGAGCCCGATGATGTCGTGGAGCCGGCCCGGAAGGCGGACCCGCCCGTCGAAGCGATCGAGGAAGCGCTGCCGGTGGGCCTTCGCGCCTTCGGGGTCGGGAGCCGCGTCGGCCGGCAACCGCGGGAAGACGATCTGCTGTGTGCTGTCGGCCACCTGCACGCCGTGCTCGTCGCGGGCGGCGACGTGGGCGATGGCGCTGCGACCGCCCTCCCGCAGCAGGCGGGCCTCGATGTGCAGGCGCTCGCCCGTGGGCCGGGCGATGCGGTGGATGCTGATGTCGGCGTGCAGGAACGGTCGCAGGCCCACCGCCTCGGCGCTGCCCATGTCGAGCAGCACGCCGAGGACGCCGAAGTCGAGGTGGCCGTCGTCCTCGAAGAGCACGGGGTCGAGGTGCAGGTGCATCCCGGCGCCGCACGGATCGCCGGCCGCGCTCACGTGCAGGCCGATCTGGCCGACGACGTGGTCGTCCATGGAGTGCTGTCGGGGGTCGCTGCTGGGGGGTGTCACGGTGGTCCTCGTTGGCCAACAAAAGAGGGATGAGATTACGGTCACACCATGTCGATTGCGATCACTGACGAACACCGCTCGCTCGGCGAGACGGTCTCGAACTTCCTCGCCAAGCACGAAGCCCGGGCCGCGAACCGCTCGCTGCTCGAGGCGTCCGAGGAGGGCCTGCCCCCGTTCTGGGGCGAGATGGCCAACATGGGCTGGCTCGGCCTGCACCTGCCCGAGGAGCACGGGGGCTCGGGCTACGGGCTCGAGGAGCTCGTGGTCGTGGTCGAGGAGCTCGGCCGCGCCGTGGCCCCCGGCCCCTTCGTGCCCAGCGCCATCGCCGGCGCGGTGCTCGCCCAGGCCGGCACCGACGAGCTCAAGGCCGCCCACCTGCCCGGCCTCGCCGACGGCTCGAAGGTCGGCACCCTGGCGCTCGACGCCGACGTCACCCTCAGCGGCGGCAGCCTCTCCGGCACCGCCGTCGCGGTGAGCGCCGGCCTCGCCGACCTCGTGCTCGTGCCGGTGGGCGACGACGTGGCCGTCGTCGACCTGAAGGGCAGCGGCGTCACCGTCGAGGTCCCGCCCGCCCTCGACCCGGCCCGCCGCAGCGGCCGCATCACCTTCGACGGCGCGCCCGCCGAGGTCCTGGCCGGCGCCGCCCGCACCGCGGTCGACATCGCCCGCACGATCTTCGCCGCCGAAGCGGTCGGCGTGGCCCGCGAGTGCACCGACATGGCGGCGGCCTACGCCAAGGACCGCCAGCAGTTCGGCCGTCCGATCGCCATGTTCCAGGGCGTCAAGCACCACTGCGCCAACATGGCCGTGGCCACCGAGATGGCCACCAGCGCCGTCTGGGACGCCGCCCGCGCCGCCGCCACCGGCGGCGACCAGCTCAGCTACGCCGCGGCCGTGGCCGCCACGCTCGCCGGGCCGGGCGCCGACCTGTGCGCCAACCTGAACACGCAGGTGCACGGCGGCATCGCCATCACGTGGGAGCACGACGCCCACCTGTACATGCGCCGGGCCACCTCGCTGCTCGCCATCGTCGACGCCGACGCCGCCGCCGAGACCGTCACCGACCTCACCCGCCAGGGCGTCGCCCGGGCCAAGGCCGTCGAGCTGCCGCCCGAGGCCGAGGCCATCCGCCAGGAGGTGCGCGCCTTCGCCGAGAGCATCAAGGACCTCTCCGCCGAGGAGCAGCGCGACAAGCTCATCGAGACCGGCTACGTGATGCCGCACTGGCCCAAGCCCTACGGCCGCGAGGCCGGCGCGATCGAGCAGCTGGTCATCGAGGAGGAGTTCGGCAAGGCCGGCGTCAAGCGGCCCCAGTACGGCATCACCGCCTGGAACATCCTCACCATCATCCAGCACGGCAACCAGGACCAGCTCGACCGCTGGGTCATGCCGGCGCTGAAGCAGGACGTCATCTGGTGCCAGCTGTTCTCCGAGCCCGACGCGGGCTCCGACGCCGCCGGCGTGAAGACGAAGGCCACCCGCGTCGACGGCGGCTGGCTCGTCAACGGCCAGAAGGTGTGGACCTCCGGCGCCCACTACTCGGGCATGGGCTTCGCCACCGTGCGCACCAACCCCGACGTCCCCAAGCACGACGGCATCACCATGATGGTCATCGACATGCACGCCGAGGGCGTCGAGGTCCGGCCGCTGAAGATGACCAACGGCGGCTCCGAGTTCAACGAGGTGTTCTTCAACGACGTCTTCGTCCCCGACGACGACGTGGTCGGTCCCGTCGACGGCGGCTGGACCGTGGCCCGCGCCACCCTCGGCAACGAGAGCGTGAGCATCGGCGGGGGCACCGGCGCCATGTCGATGCCGACGTCGGCCCTCATCCCGCTCTTCGACGCCCACCCCGAGCGCCTGCACGGCGGCGCCGCCCGCATCGGGCGATACGGCGCCGAGCTGCAGGCGATGGGCCTGCTCAACCTGCGCAGCGCCAACCGCGCCGTGCAGGGCGGTGGCCCCGGTCCGGAGGGCGCCATGACCAAGCTCGTCGTGTCCGAGATCGGCCATGAGGCCGCCGCCATCATGACCGAGCTCAACGGCAGCGACGCCCTGTTCATGGACGGCAACGGCGGCATGGGCAACCAGCTGGTGCTCATGCACCGCGGCATGTCCATCGCCGGCGGCACCTCCGAGATCAAGCGCAACCAGATCGGCGAGCGCATCCTCGGCCTGCCCCGCGACCCGCTGCTCAAGTAGCGACCGCACGTGCCGGGGGCCCGGCACCCGCCGCTGCGGCGGTGGGGCCGGGCCCTCGACGCGCCTCATGGCTCGTTCTGGCACCCCTTCTCCCGGTCGCACATCGGAGGAAGTGGGACCGGAAGGCTCCGGCGCCCGGGCCTGCAGCGGATCAGGCGCCGGCGAGCTGGGCGCGCAGGTCGGGCTTGCGGACCTTGCCGGCGGCGGTGCGGGGGAAGTCGTCGATCACGTGGAGCGCCTCGGGCACCTTGTGGCGGGGCACGCCTGCACTGCGGAAGTGCGCAGTGACGTCGTCGAGGTCGAGCTTCCAGCCGGGCACGAGGCGGACCACCGCGGCCACGATCTCGCCGAGGGCCGGGTCCGGCTGGGCGACAACCGCCACCTCGGCGACCGCCGGGTGGTCGGCGAGCACGTCCTCGACCTCCTTGGAGGCGATGTTCTCGCCGCCCCGGATGATGATGTCCTTGATGCGGTCGGTGATGACCAGGTGGCCCTCGGCGTCGAGCCGGCCGATGTCGCCGGTGCGGAACCAGCCGCCGGGGGCGAACGCGTCGGCGTCGAGCGTCGCGTCGCGGTAGCCGACGAAGAGCTTCGGCCCGCGCACCAGGATCTCCCCGGGCTCGCCGGCCGGCAGGTCGTGTCGGTCCTCGTCGACGATGCGCACCTCGACCCCGTCGCCGACGCTGCCGTCGGTGCGGTGCCGGACCTCGACCGGATCGAGCGGGCCACCGGAGCTCACGCTCGGGTGCTCGGTGGAGCCGTAGCTCCGCCACGACAGGATGCCGGCGCGCTCGGCGCGCTCGAGGA
>DASTYO010000177.1:0-71438 GCA_035764875.1 Acidimicrobiales bacterium
CGTGCTGGTGCCGCAGGCGGCCGTCGTGGCGGCGAACGCCACGGCGGTCCGGTCGAGCCGCCAGGCGCGCCGGCCGGTGGCGGCGTAGATCATCGCCGAGCAGGCGACCGCCCCGAGGCCCAGCAACGACACCGCGGCGCCGAGGGTGTCGGCGAGCGCACCGCGGGGCTCGGCGGCCCGAGCCGCTGCGGCGGCGACCGCGGCCGGGGCGAAGAGCGCGAAGGCGGCGATCTCCCGGCTGAGCCACGAGTGCCCGATGCCGAGCAGCGCCCGCCACGCCTGTAGGGGCCGGCCCAGGTGACCCACGCTGGCGCCGATGGCGAGCAGGCCGGCGACGGCGGCGACAGCCGCGCCCGCGCGCAGCGCGCTGTCTGGCAACGACGGCACGACGGCCGCGAGGGCGGCCACGGCGACGAAGGTGCCCACCGAGAGCTGCGTGAGCACGAGCATCGCCACGAGCGGCGCGTGGGCGTGGGCGGGCGCCTCCGACCACGCGTCGGTGGCCACGGCCGTCGACGGGAGCTCGTCGGCGCGGTGGTAGCGGGTGGTCGGCACCGTCAGTGCCGAGCTCGGCGCCCCCGGCACCAACGCCGACGTGGCGTCGGTGCCCGCCAGCAGCTCGGCCACGTCGACCACGCCGACGGCGATGGCGCCCGTGGGGCACGCCTGGACGCAGGCGGGCGCCTCGCCGACGGCGAGCCGGTCGCTGCACAGGTCGCACTTGCGGACGATGCCGAGGCGCTCGTTGAACCGCGGCACCTCGTACGGACAGGTCCAGGTGCAGTACGAGCAGCCGATGCACTGGTCGTCGAGGTGGCGGACGATGCCCGTCACCGGGTCCTTGTCGTAGGCGTCGACCGGGCAGCCGGCGAGGCAGGCCGGATCGACGCAGTGGTGGCAGGCGGTCGTCACCGTCTGCTGCGTCGGCCCGCTCGGACCGTCCCCGACGACCACGCCCACCGAGCGCCACGACTCCCCGGCGTCGAGCCCGTTGAGCGAGTGGCACGCCGACACGCACGACTTGCACGACGTGCAGCGGTCCAGGTCGACCTCGAAGCGGTACTGCTGCCCGGGTCCGGGCGGCGTCGCCGGCAGGAGCTGGCGGTACCAGCGCTCGTGCAGCGGCTCGGTCGCGCGGTCGTGGTGGTCGGCGAAGCGGTCGACGGCCGTGAGGTCCTGCTGCCGGGCGAGGTAGTCGTCGATCGGGGTGCGGAGGTCGGTGGGCATGGTGCTGGTCGGCGCCGGATCAGTCGACGAGCGACGGGGCGAGCTCGTCGGCGAGCGGCTGCGGCGAAGGGATCAGGTCGATGGGCACCTCATCGGTGAGGAGCTCCGCTGCGAAGGACCCCTCGGGCTCGATCAGGAACCGGGCGCAGGCGACGGCGACCACCGCGGCGCCGGCGATGCAGAGGAAGAACACGCGCTCGCTGACGAAGACGTTGACGGTCAGGAAGCAGACCGCACCCACGTTCCCCATCGCACCGGCCAACCCGGCGACCTGCCCGGACACCCGCTTCTTCACGAGCGGCACGATGGCGTAGACGGCACCCTCGCCCGACTGCACGAAGAACGAGCAGGCCATGCAGACGGCGACGGCCCCCACCCACGGCCATCCCGGGCCCAGCATGGCCATCAGCAGGTAGCCGCCGACGAGGCCGACGAGGAGCGTCGACAGGGTCCGCGCCCGGCTGCCGAGCACGTCGGACAGCAGGCCGCCGGCGGGGCGGGCGGCCAGGTTCATGAAGGCGAAGCCGGAAGCGGCGACGCCGGCCATGGCCGGACCGAGCCCCCACGTGTCGGCGAAGAACCCGGGCAGCATCGTGACCACGGCGAGCTCGGAGCCGAAGGTGGCGAAGTAGGCGATGCAGAGCACCGCGACGTTCCGCACGGGGTAGCGGTCCTCGTGGGGGTACTCGTCCCGGAGCGCCGGCCGGTTCACGCGGAACACCGTCAGCTCCTGCACCACCAGCAGGAGCCCGACGGCGACCAGCGCACCCACGAACGCGCCGGTGGAGATCACGTCCTCCCGCCAGATCCGCCAGGCGATCAGCGCCAGCACCGCGTTGAGCGGGACGGTCAGCGCCGCGAGGGCGAACACCGAGGGGCGCTGGGTGACCTCGAGCGCGCCCTGCCGGCGCGGGCGGGCGTAGGTGACCCCGTCAGGGGTGTCGCTCACCGAGCGGAGGTAGACGAGCCCGTACGCCGCGGCCACGACGCCGGTCCCGAGGATGGCCCAGCGCCAGCCCTGGTCGCCGCCGACGACGCCGGCGAGGATCGGGAGGGAGAACGCGGCCGCCGCCGAGCCGAAGTTGCCCCAGCCTCCGTACACGCCCTCGGCCGTGCCGACCTCCCGGGGCGGGAACCACTCCGACACCATGCGGATGCCGACCACGAAGCCGGCGCCGACCACCGACAGGGCGAGCCGGCTGAACACCATCGCCTCGAAGGTCTGCGCGAAGGCGAACACCGTGTTGGGCACCACGGCGAACAGCAGGATCGCCGCGTACACGCGGCGCGGCCCCCACCGGTCGAGGGCCATGCCGATGAAGACGCGTGCCGGCACGGTGAGGGCCACGTTGCACAGCCCGATGGTCTTCTGCTGCGCCTCCGTGAGGCCGAGCTGCTCGGCGATCGTGTTGGCGAACGGGGCGAAGTTGAACCAGACGACGAAGCTCAGGAAGAACGCGAACCAGGTGAGGTGGAGGATGCGGTGCCGGCCCTCGAACGAGAGCAGCTCACGCACTCGCCCGGCGGCGTCCGCAGCCCGGCTGGTGGGGGTGGGGGTGGTCATGGCGGCATCGTCGCCGTCGTGGTTTTCCCGCCGGTTCCCCCGCCGTGACGCGGGTGCGGCGCTGCTCGCACGGTGCCGGCCGTGGCCGGTGAGCGGGTTCACACCGCCCGCGATCCGGTGAGAGCGGTGCGCAGCATCCGCGTCCAGAACCGAGAGGGCGTGCGCAGCATCCGCGTCCAGAACCGAGAGGGGGTCAGCGGTCGGTGAGGCGGTAGCCGCGGCGGATCACGGTCTCGATGCCGGCGCCGGCCGGACCCAGTCGCTGGCGCAGCCGCCCCACCGTCACCTCGACCACGTGGGGGTCGGACTCGCTCCCCGCCCACGCCTGCTCGAGCAGCTCGTCCTTCGAGCGCACCACGCCCGGCCGCTCAGAGAGGGCGTCGAGCACGAGGCGCTCCTTGTCGGTCAGCCACACGACGTCCCCGCGGGCGCTGCCACCGCTCTCGACCACGACGACGCGACCCTGCAGGCGCACCCCGATGCCGGCGAGGGTCATCCGCTGCGCTCGGTGGGCGAACGCGTCGGCGACCGCCAGCACCATCGACCCGAGCCGGTAGCGCTCGGGCTGCACCGGCTCGGGCAGGCCGAGGTCGATGACGGCCGATGCGCACACCGGTCCGACGCACACGGTCGTGACCGGCCCGGCGAGGGCATCGAGGAGCTGGTCGAGCCGCCCCGCCCGCTCGGCGATCGTGGCCAGGTTCTCCACCTGTGGCCGGGCGGTGAAGGTGATCACGTCGATCCGGCGGTCGATGACGGCATCGACGAGCCGCTCCGCCGGCGCGGTGTCCGACGGCATCGTCCACTCGTACACGGGCACCGCGACCACGTCCGCCCCGAGCTCGGCCACGGCCTTCGCCAGCGGCGCACCGGACGCGCCGTCCAGCTGGACGGCGACCCGGCGGCCGGCGACACCACGCCGTCTCAGCTCCTCGACCAGCTCCGACGCCCAGCCGTCCGGCGCCAGCCAGTCGACGCTGAGCCCGTTCGTGACCGCCGCCCCGTTGGCCTTCGGGCCGCGGGCGAGGACGGTGGACCGATCGAGGGCGTCCAGCAGGTCGCCGGCGAGCCCCAGCGACTCGGCCGCCTCGAACCAGGCCCGCACGCCGATCCCCGTCGACAGCAGCGTGAGGTCCGGCGGGTGCTCGACGACGCTGCGGGTCGCGGCGGCGAGATCTGCCTCCGCGACCAGCGGGTGCGTCTGGATGGCCGGCCCGTGCACCACGCTGGCGCCCTTGCGCTCGAGCAGCTGGATCTGCTCGTCGGCCCGCCGGCACGCGGTCACCCCGACGGTGAAGCCGGTGAGGGGGCCGAGCGGGCGGGGGTGCGCATCCACGCCGGCGATGGTGGGCGCTGCCTGTTTCGGGGGCGTTTCCCGCTCACGAAGAGCGGGCGAGCGTGACGGCCACCACGCCGTCCACCACGGTCACCTCGTGGACCGCGACGGCGAGGTCCGGGTCCGAGAGGCAGCGCCCGTCGAGCAGCGAGTAGCGGTGCTTGTGCAGCGGCGACGCGACGTACCAGTCGCCGTCGGCGGTGGTGCCCAGCAGACCACGGGCCAGCACGTTGGCGCCCGTCGCGGGGTCGCGGTGGTCGAGGGCGTGCACGGTCCCGTCGGCGAGGCGGAACAGCGCGACCTGGCGTCCGTCGACGAGCGCGGCGACCCCCCGCTCCACGTCGAGGCGCTCGACGGGGCACACCGCGACGGCGGCGGCGCGGCGGTGCTCGACGACGCTCATCGGACCACCACCAGGGTCTCGCCCGGGCGCACCGGTCGGGGCTGGCCACGCTCGCTCACCATCACGATGTCGGGGTCGGGCGTGCTCGGCGCGTTGACGAAGCTCTGGAAGCGGGCGAGCCGCCCCGGGTCGGCGAGCGTGGCCCGCCACTCGCACTCGTAGGCGTCGACGTGCCGGGCGATCTCGGCATCGAGCTCGGCGGCGACGCCGAGCACGTCGTCGAACACGACCGCCCGGACGTGCGCGAGCGCGTCGCCGGTCTCGGACCGGATCCCCTCGAACCAGGTCGAGGTGCGCTGCAGCCGGTCAGCCGTGCGGATGTAGTAGGCGAGGAACCGGTCGATGGCCTGCACGAGCTGCTCGTCGTCGAGGTCGGTGGCGAGCAGGTCGGCGTGGCGTGGGGTCTTGCCGCCGTTGCCGGCCACGTAGAGGTTCCACCCCCGCTCGGTGGCGATGACGCCCACGTCCTTGGACTGGGCCTCGGCACACTCGCGCGCGCAGCCGCTCACCGCCAGCTTCAGCTTGTGCGGCGCCCGCAGGCCCCGGTAGCGGTGCTCGAGCCGGATGGCCATGCCCACCGAGTCCTGCACGCCGTAGCGGCACCACGTCTCGCCGACGCAGGACTTCACCGTGCGCATCGCCTTGCCGTACGCATGCCCCGACTCCATGCCGGCGTCGAGGACCCGCCGCCAGATGTCGGGCAGCTGCTCGAGGCGAGCGCCGAGCAGGTCGATGCGCTGGCCTCCGGTGACCTTGCAGTACAGGTCGAAGTCGCGGGCGATCTGCCCGAGCGCCACCAGCTGGTCGGGCGTGATCTCGCCCCCCGGCACCCGGGGCACGACGGAGTAGGTGCCGTTGCGCTGCATGTTCGCGAGGGCGTGGTCGTTGGTGTCCTGCAGCTCCGCCTGACCCGGATCGAGCACGTAGCCGTTGGCCCGACTGGCCAGGATCGAGGCCACCGTGGGCCGGCAGACCTCGCAGCCGCCACCTGCGCCGTGGGCGTCGAGCACCTCGCGCCACGACGTGTGCCCGTGGATCCGGACGAGGTCGAACAGCGCCTGGCGTGACAGGGGGAAGTGATCGCACAGGGCGTCGCTCACCACCTCGCCCCGGGCCCGCAGCTCGTCCTTCAGCAGTCCGGTGACCATCGGGACGCAGCCGGCGCACCCCGAGCCGGCCGACGTGCACGCCTGCAGCTCGTCCACGGTGCGGGCGCCGCCGGCGATCGCCTCGCGGAGGGCTCCGGCGGTCACGTTCTCGCACGAGCACACGCCGGCGCCGTCGGGGAGGGTTCCCGTGTCGCGGTCACCGGTGCTCGGCGCCACCCAGGACGCCAGGTCGGCCGGGGTGTCGATCTCGCCGAGCGCCATCATCCGGAGCTGCTGGAAGTCGGCGGCGTCACCCACGAGCATCCCGCCGACGAGCCGACCGTCGCCCCGGCGACGCACCAGCCGCTTGTGGATCCCGGCCGAGGAGTCCGACCACGTCAGCACGTCGAACCCGTCGTCCGTGCCGCCGCCGGCGAAGGCGTCGCCGAACGACGCGACGTCGACGCCGAGCAGCTTGAGCTTCGTGGACAGGTCCGGCGTGCGGAAGCCGGACGGGTCCGGGTCCCCCGCGAGGCGGGCCGCCAGCACGCGCGCCATCTGGTAGCCGGGGGCGACCAGCCCGAGGCAGCGGCCCTCGACGCAGGCGACCTCGCCGATGGCGGACACCGCCGGGTCGCTCGTGCGGAGCTGGTCGTCCACCACCACGCCGCCCCGCTCGCCGATCGCCAGACCGGCATCGCGCGCCAGCTGGTCGCGTGGGCGGATCCCCGCCGAGAAGACCACGACGTCCGCGGGGATCGGCGGCTCGTCCTCCCGGACGAGCGTGCACACCGCGGCACGGGGGTCGTCGGGATCGTCACCGGTGAGCGCGTGCGTCCGCACACCGGTGTGCACCCGGATGCCGAGCGACTCGACGTGCCGGCGCAGCACCTCCGCCGCGGGGTCGTCGAGCTGCACGGGCAGCAGGCGGGGCGCCATCTCCACCACGTGGGTCTCGAGGCCGAGGAGGCGCAGGGCGTTGGCGGCTTCGAGGCCGAGGAGCCCGCCACCGACGACCACGCCGGTCCGGACCCACGGCTGCTCGGCGTGGGCCCGGATGGCGGCGAGGTCGTCGAGCGTCCGGTAGGCGAACGTGCCCGGTCGGTCGTGGCCCGGCACGGGCGGCACGAACGGCACCGAGCCGGTCGCCAGCACGAGGTGGTCGTACGTGGCGGTGCGCCCCGAGGCGGTGGTCACCCGCCGCCCGGGCCGGTCGAGGTGCACCACCTCGTCACCGGCCACGACCTCGACGCCGTGGGCGGCCGCGAAGCCGGGCTCGACGAGCGAGAGGTCCGCCGGGTCGGCGCCGTCGAACACGGCCGAGAGGTGCACCCGGTCGTAGGCGCCGACCGGCTCGTCGCCGAACACCGTGATCGCCCACGACCGGTGGGCATCACGCGCCACGAGCTCTTGGAGGAGCCGGTGGCCGACCATGCCGTGGCCGACCACGACGAGGCGAGGACGGATGTCGATCGGGGTGGGGTGCTCGCTCACGCCGGCCACGGTGCCGGGGGGCTGTTGCCCGTCGGTTGCCCGACCGTGACGCGCCGTGGACCAGCGGCGCGCACGCCGCAGGTGTCCCTTGTGCAACGCCTCTCCGAGCCGACGGGAAGGTGTGAGGCGCGTGAACAGTGACTGCGGACCCTTCTGGTCGCTGGGCCAGTCGGGTAGTTGTGTGCAGGATCGGCGCGCAGGTGGTGCCGCCGCGGAAGGGGACACGTGCTCACCAAGACCTGGAACCCGAAGACCGGACGGTACGACGTCACCTTCGACCTGCCGGCCGAGCTCGACATCGAGCAGGCCGCGGTCGTGGGCGAGTTCAACGACTGGTCGGAGTCGGCGAACCCGATGTCGACCGACCACGACGGCCGCTGGCACGCGACGATCGCCCTCGAGCCGGGCGGCAGCTACCGGTTCCGGTACCACCTCGGCGAGGACCGCTGGGAGAACGATTGGAGCGCGGACCACTACGTCGGCAACGACTTCGGCGGCGCGGACTCCGTCGTCGTCGTCCCGGAGGAGCCCGCGGCGCCGCCGCCCGCCAAGGCCGCCGCCCCGCGGAAGGCCGCCACGAAGAAGGCGGCAGCCACCAAGGCCCCCGCCAAGAAGAAGGCGGCGAAGAAGAAGGCCGCGGCCAAGAAGGCGAGCCCGAAGAAGGCAGCGAAGAAGGCGACGAAGGCGGCCACGAAGAAGGCCGCGCCTCCCACCGACACCTGAGCGCGCGCCGCCTGCGCGCCGGCGAAGGCGGTCGTACCCTCGGGGTCGTGCTCACCGGATTCGACACCCATGAGGTGACCAACCAGCCGCCGCCGCTGGTGGGCCACGACGTGTTCGCCACCGACGCCCCGCTCGTCGACGCGGTCGCGCGAGAGGGCGCAGCCTGGGCGGGCGACGACCTGCGCCGGCTCGGCGGGCGGGCGGGCTCGGCGGAGGCGCTCGAGTGGGGGCGGCTCGCCAACCGGTACGTGCCCGAGCTGCGCACCCACGACCGCTACGGCAACCGCCTCGACGTCGTCGACTACCACCCCGCCTACCACCAGCTGATGACGACCGCGGTGGCCGAGGGCCTCCACGCCGGTCCGTGGGCCGACGGCCGTCCGGGCGCGCACGTCGCCCGGGCCGCCAAGGTCATCGTCTGGTACCAGGTCGACGGCGGCCACATCTGCCCGATCTCCATGACCTACTCGTCCGTCGCGGCGCTGCGGCACCAGCCCGACGTCGCAGCGGTGTGGGAGCCGCGGCTCTCGTCGCCCACCTACGACCCCGCCAACCGGCCGGCGTCGGAGAAGGCGGGCGCCACCTGCGGCATGGCGATGACCGAGAAGCAGGGCGGCTCCGACGTGCGGGTGAACACCACGACGGCGGCGCGCGCCGACGACGGCACGTACCGCCTCACCGGCCACAAGTGGTTCTGCTCGGCGCCGATGTGCGACGCGTTCCTCATGCTCGCCCAGGCGGACGGCGGGCTCACCTGCTTCCTCGTGCCCCGCTGGCGACCCGACGGCACCCGCAACCCCATCCGCATCCAGCGGCTCAAGGACAAGCTCGGCGACCGCTCGAACGCGTCGAGCGAGATCGAGCTGCTCGACGCCTGGGGCGAGCGGGTGGGCGACGAGGGCCGCGGCGTGCGCACCATCATCGAGATGGTCAACCACACCCGGCTCGACTGCGTGCTCGGGTCCACGGCCATCATGCGCCAGGGCGTCGCGCAGGCCACCTGGCACGCCCACCACCGCAGCGCGTTCGGCGCCACGCTCGACGACCAGCCGCTCATGCAGAACGTGCTGGCCGACCTGGCGATCGAGTCCGAGGCGGCGACGCTCGCCGCGCTGCGGCTGGCCCGGGCCTTCGACGCGCCGGCCGACGACGAGCACGAGCAGCTGGTGAAGCGGCTGGTCACGCCCGTCATCAAGTACTGGACGTGCAAGCGGGCGCCGCTGCACGCGGCCGAGGCGCTCGAGTGCCTGGGCGGCGTGGGCTACGTCGAGGAGACCGACCTGCCCCGGCTCTACCGCCAGGCGCCGGTGAACGGCGTGTGGGAGGGGTCGGGCAACGTCATCTGCCTCGACGTGCTGCGCGCCGTGGCGCGGGAACCGCAGACCCTCGACGCGTACTGGGGGGAGGTCGAGGGTGCGGCCGGCGCCGACGCCCGCCTCGACGGCGCCGCCGCCGACCTGCGGGCCGAGCTCGGCAAGCTCGACGACCTCGAGCTGCGGGCCCGCCGGCTGGTCGAGCGGATGGCGCTGGTGTTCCAGGCGTCGCTGCTGGTGCAGCACGCCCCGCCCGCGGTGGCCGACGCGTTCGTGGCGTCCCGGCTCGACGACACCGGACGTGCGCTCGGCACGCTGCCGCCCGGCCTCGACGTCGCAGCGATCGTCGATCGGGCCCGCCCGGTCGTCTCGTCCTGACCCGCCCGGTTGCGGCCGGATCGGCCGGATCGGGACCTCCGGACGTGGTCCGTTCGTCGTCGGGGGAGCAGGATCAGGGCATGACCTCGCCCTCCAGCTCCGCCGACCTCTTCGAGTGGAACGGGCGCTCGCTGCACTTCGAGACGTTCGGATCGGGCGACGACGTCGTCGTGCTGCTCCACGGCCTGCTGCTCAACACGAAGCTGAACCGGGGCTTCGCCCGGCGCCTGGCCGGCGACGGCCGACGGGTGGTGCTCCTCGACCTGCTGGGCCACGGCCAGAGCGACAAGCCGG
The DNA here is from genome assembly GCA_035764875.1 of Acidimicrobiales bacterium. Taxonomy (GTDB): domain Bacteria; phylum Actinomycetota; class Acidimicrobiia; order Acidimicrobiales; family Salinilacustritrichaceae; genus Salinilacustrithrix. The sequence continues at coordinate 9,821 of DASTYO010000177.1, forward strand.
TCCACGCCGCCGAGTACCGGTTCGACACCTACGTCGAGCAGGTGATCGCGCTGCTCGACCACCTCGGGGTCGAGCAGGCGACGCTCGGGGGCGTCTCGCTCGGCGCCAACGTCTCGCTCCTCGCCGCCGCCACCCACCCCGAGCGGGTGCGGGGTCTCGTCGTGGAGATGCCGGTGCTCGAGTGGGCGGTGCCGGCCGCCGCGCTGACCTTCGTGCCGCTGCTGCTCGCCACCCACTACGCCCGCCGGCCCCTGGTGCCGCTGGCCGACCTGGTGCGCGGCCTGCCCCGCACGGGGATCGACGCGCTCGACAGCCTGCTCGACGCCGCGTCGCTGCCCCCGGACGTGATCTCCGCCATCCTCCACGGGATCCTCGTCGGGCCGATCGCGCCCACCTTCGACGCCCGGGCGGCACTGGAGATCCCCGTCCTCGTCATCGGCCACCGGGCCGACCTCATCCACCCGTTCAGCGACGCCGAGAACCTCAGCCGCCAGGTGCCGGGCGCCCGCCTCGTGCGCGGTGTCCTGCCCTTCGGCATGCGGTTCTTCCCGCGGCGGATGCTCGGCGAGATCGAGGCGTTCCTCGACGACATCGCCGCGGGCAGCCGTGGAACAGTGGGTGCGTGACGCAGCACCACGACGTGGACCTCGGCCTGGGCTCGATGATCGGGCGCCGGGCCCGCCTCACCCCTGACCTCCCCGCCCTCACCTTCGAGGGTCGGACGTGGACGTACGCGGACATGCTCGACCGCATCGACCGCTTCGCCGCGGTGCTGGCCGACGGCGGCATCGGGCGCGGCGACCGCGTCGCCTACCTCGGCCTCAACCACCCGAACTTCTTCGTGACGATGTTCGCCGCCGCCCGCCTCGGCGCCACCTTCGTGCCGCTCAACTTCCGGCTCACCGGGCCCGAGCTCGCGTTCATCGTCGGCGACGCCGGCGCTCGCACCCTCGTCGCCGACGACCAGCACCGAGCCGTCGTCGACGAGATCCGCGGCGACATCCCCTGCGAGCAGCTGCTCTCCTCGGAGACGGCGGCGGACGGCTGGCCGGCGATGGACGACCTGCTCGCCGGCGCCGAGCCCCTCGCCGAGCCGGTGGTGGTCGAGCCCGCCGACGTCGCCGTGATCATGTACACCTCCGGCACCACCGGGCGGCCGAAGGGGGCGATGCTGACCCACGGCAACATCGCCTGGAACAACGTCAACGCGCTGCACGCCATCGACCTCGCGGCAGACGAGGTCGCGCTCGTGGCCGCGCCGATCTTCCACATCGGCGGCATGAACGTGACCACCATCCTCACCTGGCAGAAGGGCGGCGAGGTCGTGCTGCACCGCAGCTTCGACCCGGCCGAGGCCCTGCGCACCATCGAGGAGCGCCAGATCACCCACATGTTCGGCGTGCCGGCGATGTACCTGTTCATGAGCCAGCTGCCGGCGTTCGACACCACCGACCTGTCCAGCGTGCGGGTGCTCGTCGTGGGCGGCGCCCCGTGCCCCGAGCCGCTCATCCGGCGGTACCTCGACAAGGGCGCCCCGTTCGCGCAGGGGTACGGCCTCACCGAGACGGCGCCGATGTGCTCGTTCCTGCTGCCACGCGACGCGCTGTCGAAGGTGGGCTCGGCCGGGCAGCCGCCGCTGTACACCGACGTGCGCTGCGTCGACGAGGACAACCGCCCGGTGGCCGCCGGCCAGCGGGGGGAGATCTGCGTGAAGGGCCCGAACGTCATGGCCGGCTACTGGAACCGCCCCGACGCCACCGCGGAGGTCATCGACGGCGACGGCTGGTTCCACACCGGCGACGTCGGCTACTTCGACGACGAGGGCTTCCTCTACGTGGTCGACCGGGTCAAGGACATGGTCATCACCGGCGGCGAGAACGTGTACCCGGCCGAGGTCGAGTCCGTGCTCCACCAGCACGAGGGCATCGCCGACGTCGCCATCGTCGGCCTGCCCGACGAGCGCTGGGGTGAGGCGGTCACCGCCGTCGTCGTGCCGGCGCCCGGCGCCGAGCTCACGCTCGAGGAGATCCGGGACTTCGCCGGCTCCCAGCTGGCCCGGTACAAGCTGCCGACGCGCCTCCAGCTCGTCGACGAGCTGCCCCGGAACCCGTCCGGGAAGATCCTCAAGTTCGAGCTGCGCGACCGCTTCGGCGACTGACGCGGCAACGCCGCTCGTCGCGCGATCCGGTGGCGATCGTGTGACGTTCGACAAAACAGGAGACAACGCGCGGACAACGGCGTGAGAATGCGCGGGGCGAACCGGACCGTCGGTGTCCGGGCGAAGGGGCTCCATGGCCGTCACCACACGACGCGCACCGGCACAGGCCGTGGCGACACCGGATCCGGTGGTCCGGTGGCTCACCGATGCGTCCGCGCGCCGGCGCGCCGTGGTCGGCGCGAAGGCCGCGAACCTCGCGATGGCCGCGTTCGACGGCCTGCCCATCGTCGACGGGTTCGCCGTCCCGGTGGCCGAGGTGGCCGCCCATGGCGAGCTGCCGCCGCCCGGCATCGAGCAGGCCTGGGCCCGGCTGTCCGCGCAGGGCCGGCTGCCGCTCGTCGTGCGGTCGTCGGCGCCGAACGAGGACGGGGGCGCCAGCTCGATGGCCGGCGTGTTCGAGAGCGTCGTGGACGTGGTCGGCTGGGTGGGCTTCGTGCAGGCCTACGCCACGGTGGTGCGATCCGCCCGGGGCGGCGACATGGCGGTGCTGGTCCAGCGCCACCTCGACCCGGAGCTCAGCGGCGTGCTCTTCGGCGTCGATCCGGTCTCGGGCCGCACCGACCGCGTCGTGGTCGCCGCGGTGGCCGGCGGGCCGCAGCTGCTGGTGAGCGGCGCCGTCCAGGGCCGGCGCACCTCGCTCGACCGGGCCGGGCGGGTCCGGGAGGCCGACGGCGACCCCGCACCGGTGCTCGGGTCCACCGACCGACTGCGCCTGCTCGCCCTCGCCCGGCGGGCCCGCCTGGTGTTCGGCGGCCCCCAGGACATCGAGTGGGCCATCGTCGACCGGCGGCTCGTGCTGCTCCAGAGCCGGCCCGTCACCACCACCGCGGGCCGGGGCGAGGGGCCCCTGCTCGGGCCGGGCCCGATCGCCGAGACGTTCCCGCACGCGCTGTCGCCGCTCGAGCAGGAGCTGTGGATCCCACCGCTGCAGGAGGCGACCCGGCACGTGCTCGCCCTCACGGGTGCGGCGAGCCGACGCCGGCTCCGGGGCAGCGCGGTCGTCACCGTGGTCGAGGGCCAAGCGGTCGCCGACCTCGACCTCTTCGGCGAGGCGCGTCCCCGCAGCCGGGCGCGCGCCCTGCTCGACCCGCGCCCGCACCTGCGCCACCTGGCCGTCTCGTGGCAGGTCGGCCGCCTGCGCGGCGCGCTGGCCACGCTGTCGGGGCACGTGCTCGACGAGGTCGACCGCGAGCTCGGCGAGCTGCCGCCGGCGGCCGACCTCGACGACCGCGCCCTGCTGCGGGTGCTCGACAACGCCACCGCGTACCTCCGGACCCTGCACGGGTACGAGATGCTGGCCGGCACGTTGCTCGACGACGCCGGGCAGCCCGGTGCCGCCGCTGCCCTGCGGGCCATCGCCCAGGGCCAGGCCCTCGGCTGGTCGGACGACGACATCGTCGCTCGCCACCCGGTGGCGCTCGCCGTGCTGCCCCCGGCGCTCGGCCCCCGCCCGCCGCTGCCCCGGGTGTCGGTGGCCGAGGTGTCCGCCCCCGCACCGATGGGCCGGCGGGAGGAGCTGCGGCTGCGCATCCGGTGGATCCACGAGCTCATGCGCGTCGTGGTGGGCGAGGTCGCCACGCGGCTGGTCCTGCGAGGCGCCCTGTCCGATGCTGCGCACGTCGCCCAGCTCTCCCGGCGCGAGCTCGGCGTGGCGCTCGGCGGCGGCACCGTCCCGGACCGACCGCCGTCCACCACCCCGGCGCCGCTCCCCTCCCGCTTCCGGCTGGCCGCCGACGGCACCGTGGTCGCCGAAGCCGGCGACGGTCGGGCGGGGGGCGTCGGTGCCGGTGGTGGTCGAGGAACCGGTCGGGTCGCCTTCGGCGATCCCGCCATCGGCGACGTGCTGGTCGTGCGCCACCTCGACCCGGCGCTCGCACCGGTGCTGCCCCGCCTCGCCGGGCTGGTGGCCGAGACCGGCAGCCCGCTCTCACACCTGGCCATCCTCGCCCGCGAGCACGGCGTGCCCTGCGTGGTCGGCCTCGCCGGCGCGCGCGACCAGGTCGCCCCGGGCGACGTCGTCGTCGTCGACGGGCGAGCCGGCACCATGCAGGTGCTGGCCGGCGACGCGGGGGTGGTGCTGCCGTGAGGCGCCTGACGCTCGCGCTGCCGGCCGTGATGGGGGCGGTGTGCGGCGCCTACACCATCATCTACCTGGTCCGCTGGGAGTGGAACCGGGCCATCATCGCCGGCCTGTTCTTCGTCGCCGTCGAGATCGTGTTCGCCGTCCTGGTGCTGCTCGGCCGGTTCCGGCGCATCGAGGACCGCCTCGACGAGCTCACCGCACCCGTGAGCGCGGCAGACGACGGGCGGTCGACGGCGGCCGACCCCCTCGACGCGATCCAGGCGGCAGCACCGCCGCCCCGTGACCACTTCGCCTGGATCCGCGACCAGCACAGCACCACCAACGTGTTCCTCCCGGTGCTGCTCGGCGCCGGCGTGCTCGCGTCGTCGCTGGCCTGGGTGGTCGAGCGCGTCGCCCACGCCACGTTCTCCCCGGTGGCCGAGCGCCGCCTGGTCGAGCGCCTCGGCGTGCTCCAGCCCCCGCCCGGCGGGCTCACCGGGCCACCCCACCACCCGCCCGCGCCACGCCCCGAGCGGCGCGCCCTGCGTGCCGCCGTCGCCGCGGCGGCCCTCGGCATCGCGGCCTACGGCACCATCGGCGCGATCGACTTCGTGGCCGACCGCACGCAGAGCCGACCCGACAGCAGGGTGAGCGGGGCGATCACCGAGATCGAGCTGGAGCTGCGCGGCGAGCTCGCCAGCCGCAACCCGCAGCGGGCCTTCGAGCACCTGTGGTCGGTGTGCACGGGCCCGGACGTGTTCCGGCTCCGCTCACTTCCGGATCCCGACGTCGCCCACCGCGCCGCCGGCTACGTGCACGTCCGGCTGCAGACCGATGTCGGCGCGAACGGCATGGAGCGGCTGCGCGGCTGCCTCAACGACGCCACCATCGACAAGGTCCAGGCCCGGGTGGTGTCGTCGACGGTGCTGACCGGCTCCTGACCCCGGGCCACCCGCGGCTCAGGTGACGTTGTGCCAGATGCGGCGGGGGGCGTCCAGCACCCGGCTCATCGCCGTGATGCCGAAGCCGGGCCGGTCGTAGTCGCCGTCCGACGTCTGCAGGGAGAAGACGATCTGCTCGAGCGACGGGGGACCGACGGAGAGGTTCCGCTCGAGCGCCGCCGTCCCGCTCGTCTGCCCGGTGGCGTTCAGGTAGAAGGCGCTCATCGCACCGGTGCGGCCCACGCCGGCGCCGCAGTGCACGTACACCGCGCCGTCAGCGGCGTCGACGATCTCGAGGAACCGGGCGGCCTGCTCCTCCGACGGGAGCTGCCCGTCGCGGATGGGCAGGTGGTACCGCACCATGCCCAGCTCGGCGAGCAGGTCCTCGTCGGTGTCGAGGTCGGCCTCCGCCCGCAGGTCGACGATGGTGGTGACGCCGGCGTCGTGCAGGTTGCGGATGCCCTGGTCGGACGGGGCGGCGCCCCGCAGCACCTGGCTGTCGACCCACCGGAGGTTGTCGATGCCGGTGGGGACCTCGGCGACGGCCGGTCCGGTGAGCCGGAACCACGCCATCGAGGCCATGATCAGCCCGTTGCCGACCAGCAGGAACAGGACCAGCGCGGCGACCGAGCGCACGGCCACGGTGCGGACCCGCTGCAGCGGACCGCGCCGAGGCGGCGCCTGCTGCTCCGAGCTGACGGACGGGTGCCCCCCGTCCGTGCGATCCACGACGTCGATCGACACGGCCTCTCCCTGTTCGGCTCCGGCTCCCTCCCCTACCCATCGGACGCCGATCCAGTTCCCTTGAGCGCGCGGGCGGGCGGTGCACGACCGGTGGAGGCCGATCGCCTGGCGAGCGTCGCAGCAGTCGGGCACCGCGCTGAAGTCGCCGAGGTCCCGACGAAGCCGGGACCTCAGGCCTGATCGGCCGACGGCAGCTTGTCGGCCAGCTGGGGGCTGAGCTCCTCGTAGTGGTCGAAGGAGGCCCGGAACCGGCCCCGCCCATGCGTCATCGAGCGGATGTCGGTGGCGTAGCTGACGAGCTCGGACGCCGGCGCCGTGGCGAGGATGGTGACCTCGCCGGGGCCCGGCCCGGCCTGCGTGCCGGTGACCTGGCCGCGACGGGAGTTCAGGTCGCCGATGACGTCGCCCTGCAGCTCGCTGGGCACGGCGATCTCGAGCGACGAGATCGGCTCGAGCACCGCCGTGCCCCCGTCCTGCAGCGCCGCGCGCAGCGCCAGGGACCCGGCCATCTTGAAGCTGGCCTCGTCGGAGTCGACCGAGTGGTACTTCCCGTCGACGAGCGTGGCCCGCAGGTCGACCACCGGGAAGCCCCGGGCGCCGCCCCGCCGCATCGACTCCACGATGCCCTTCTCCACCGCGGGGATGAGCCCCTTCGGCACGGCGCCGCCGACGACGGCGTCGACGAACTCGAACCCGGTGCCGCGCTCGAGGGGCTCGAAGCGCATCTGGACCACGCCGAACTGGCCGCGGCCGCCGGACTGCTTCTTGTGCCGGCCCTCGACCTCCACCGGCTGGCGCAGGGTCTCGCGGTAGGCGATCTTGACCGGCTGGGTCACGACCTTCACGCCGTGCCGGCGCTCGATGCGCTCGAGCGTCACCTGCACCTGCGTGTCGCCGACCCCCCGCAGGATCGTCTGGTGGGTCTCGTCGTCGTGTTCGACGACCAGCGACGGATCCTCGTGCAGCACCTTCTGGAGCGCGATGGCGAGCTTGTCCTCGTCGGTCTGCGTGGCCGCCGCGATGGCCACGCCGTGCACCGGCTCCGGCCGCTCGATCGGCGGGAGCCGCACCGGCAGGCCGTCGGGAGCGAGGGTGTCGCCGGCGTCGAGGCCGGTGAGCTTCGTGACCGCGGCGATGTCGCCGGCCACCACCCGGTGGAGCGGTTCCTGCTCGGCACCCCGCACCCGCACCAGGCCGTGGAGGCGGTGCTTGTCGCCGGTGCGCACGTCGATGAGCGTGTCGTCGACGGCGACGGTGCCCGAGAGCACCTTGAAGTACGAGAGCTGGCCCACGTAGGGGTCGGTGACCGTCTTGAACACGAAGGCCACCGGCGAGCCCGACGCATCGCACGGGATCTCCACCACGTCGCCGCCGGCCTCGGCCATGGGCGCCGGCACGTCGGTGGGCGCGGGCCCGACGTGGGTGATGAACTCGGCCAGGCGGTCGACGGCCACCGGGCCGGCGGCCGAGCCGACGAGGACGGGGAACACGACCGCCCGGTCGACGCCGTCGTGGAGGGCCCGCTCGAGGTCCGCGGGGCCGGGGACCTCACCGTCGAGGTAGCGCTCGAGCAGGGCGTCGTCGTGCTCGACCACGTCCTCGACCAGGTGCTCGTGCTCGGCGTGCTCACGCTCGGCGACCTCGGGCGGCAGGTCGTCGCTCTCCTCGCCGCGCCCGGAGTCGTAGAGCCACACGTGCTCGGTGATGAGGTCGGCCACGCCGTGGAAGGCGGCCTCCTGGCCGATGGGCAGCTCGACCGGCTCGATGCCCGCCGGGGAGAACCGCTCGCGGATCTGGTCGAGGGTGCGGTCGAAGTCGGCGCGCTCGCGGTCCATCTTGTTGACGAAGATCAACCGCGGCTTGTCGAGCTCGGCAGCCATGCGCCACAGCCGCTCGTCCTGGCTCTGCACGCCGGCCACCGCGTCGACCACGAAGACGAGCAGATCGGCCACCCGCATCGCCGCCTGCACCTCGCCGGTGAAGTCGGCGTAGCCCGGCGTGTCGAGGAGGTTCACGTGGCAGTCGCCCCACGTGAAGTGGAGCAACGTGGCCGACAGCGACTGGCCGCGGCGGCGCTCCTCGTCGTCGGTGTCGGAGGCGGTGGTGCCGGCCTCCACCGAGCCCATGCGCTGGAGGACCCCCGCGCGGAAGAGCAGCGCCTCGGCCAGCGTGGTCTTCCCGTTGCCGTCGTGCCCCACGAGGGCGACGTTGCGGATTCGATCGGTCACGAGGTCCACGGACACCCCCTGGAGTCGGTCGGGCCCCGATCGTATGCACGCACCGGCCTGCGGCGCGGCGCGCTTCTCCGGGCGCTCAGCGCTGCGGGGACGTCGACGCGCCGTCGGTGCGGCGAGCGTCGAGGTCCTCGACCGGCCCGTCCCGGCGCGGGCCGCCCTCGCCGGCGGCCGTCGGTGGCAGCGCCATGAGGGAGGTGAGCCGGCCGTGGGTGTGCGCCTCGGCGAAGACCCGGTCCTCCTCGCGAAGCCGGTCGGCGAAGTCCTGCGCCGGCATGGGGCGCCCGAGGTGGTAGCCCTGCAGGCGGTCGCAGCCCTGGGTGCGGAGGAAGCGGCGCTGCTCCTCGGTCTCCACGCCCTCGGCCACGATCGTGAGGCCGAGCGTGCGGGCCATGGCGATGGTGCCGGCGACGATGGCGGCGGAAGTGGGGGTCATCGCCTGCACGAACGACCGGTCGATCTTCAACGTGCTCACCGGCAGGTCACCGAGGTACTGCAGCCCGCTGTAGCCGGTGCCGAAGTCATCGATGGCGGCCTCCACACCGAGGTCGCGCAGCTCGCGCAGCCGCGACGCCACCATGCCCACGTCGTCCACGGCGGCGTTCTCGGTGAGCTCCACGACCAGGTTCGACGGGTCGGCCCCGGTGTCGCGCAGGGCGGAGGCGACGGAGCGGGCCAGGTCCTCGCGGAAGTGGCGGGGGCTCACGTTGATCGCGATGAACCGGTCGCCCAGCCCGGCGCGCGCCCACTCGGCGAGCTGGCGGCACGCCTCGCGGATCACCCAGTTGCCGAGGTCGACGATCAGGTCCGACTGCTCGGCCACGGGGATGAACTCGCCGGGCGGCACCATGCCCCGCTCGGGGTGCATCCAGCGGACGAGGGCCTCGGCGCCCAGCGTGCGGCCCGTCTCCGCATCGAGGATCGGCTGGTAGAGCAGCAGGAGCTGGTCGTCCTCGATGGCGTGGTGGAGGGCGGTCTCCAGCTCGAGCCGGGTGACGGCCGCCTCGTGCAGCTCGGCGCTGTACATCTCGATCCGGCAGCCGCCGTGCTCCTTCGCGCGGTACATGGCGGCGTCGGCGGCGTTGAGGAGGTCGGCGGGCGTGCTGCCGTCGTGGGGGAACACCGCGACGCCGACGCTGCCGCCGCCGTGGACGGCGTGCTCGGCCACGGTGATCGGCTCGCGCAGTGCGGCGAGCATGCGGTCGGCGACGAGCACGATGTCGTCGGCGGCGCGCAGGTGGGGCAGGAGGACGGCGAACTCGTCGCCGGCGAGGCGGGCCACCGTGTCCTCGTGGCGGGCGCAGTCGGCGAGCCGGCGGGCCGTCTCCCGCAGCAGGTGGTCGCCGGCGTCGTGGCCGAACGTGTCGTTCACGTCCTTGAAGCGGTCGAGGTCGATGTACAGCACGCCCACGGGCACGTCGTTGCGGATGGCGTGGGCCAGGGCCCGCTCGAGCCGGTCCATGAACAGCACGCGGTTGGGCAGGTCGGTGAGCGCATCGTGCGTGGCCTGGTGCTCGCTGCCGGCCCGCTCCTGGAGCAGGCTGATCACGTGCCCGGCCAGCACGGTGCCGATGAGGCCGGCGCCGACGGCGACGGCGCCGGAGACCGAGACACCCCACACGACCTGCGCGGCGAGGACGGCGGGCGGGGCGAGGACCGCCACCACGACGATGGCGGCGTGGGAGCGCGAGAACAGCGGCGCCTCGGCGGGGATCTGCGCCGGACGAGCGACGAGCGCGTCGTGCAGCGACCCCGCGCCGAGGGCCACGATCGCGCCGGCGACCGCAACGGCCGCCGCGGCGCTCGGCGCGCCTCCCTTCGCCACGTCCAGGGCGGCGGCGACGTGCCCGACGAGCAGCGCGCCGACCGAGCCGGTCACCACGGCGACCGATGCCAGGCGGGCGGCCTCCGTGGTCAGCGAGCGCGCGACCACCACCACGAGGGCCACGTCGAGCCCGACGAGCAGCGAGCCGAGGGCGACGCCCGCCGAGGCAGTCCCGCCCTCGACCCACAGCCGCGTCACGGTCACCTGGACGGCGATCGCGGCGGCGGAGCCGATGAGCGCCGCTTCGACGATCACGTCGGTGGGCCGCACCTGGCGGAAGCGCCCCACCATCAGCAGCAGGGCCCGGCCCAGCACGGGGTAGGCGACCACGGCGGCCAGCGGCCGCCACAGGCCACCGACGGCTGCCAGGTCGAGGGCCGTGAGGTCGTCCAGCCCGGCGTCGGCAAGGTTCAGCGCGGTCATGCCGACGGCGGCGAGCACCCGGCTGCGCGCCACATCGGGGTCACGGTCGACGGCCACCGCCGCGGCCATGGCCAGCACACCCAGGGCGCCGGCGATGCGGATGATGGACGGGCTCGTCCACGCACCGGCCGCGGCCACGACCACGAGCACCGCCACGAGCAGCTGCTGCGACCGAGGGGCGGCGCCGCCGCGCAGGAGCGCGAGCGCGCCGGGACCTCGGCCGACCAGCTCGTCGCTGCGAGTGACGGAGGTCTCGAAGGTGCTCAGGGTGGAGCCATCGGCACATCCGGAGCGGAACCTGATGGCCCGTTGGAACCATTCAGGTCACCGTCACCGCTGGTACGTCCGGTTCATCCGGTCTGACCCGACCGGCGCCGGATCACCCGTCGTCGTCGTCCTCCTCGGGCGCCGGCTCGGTGTCGGGCAGCTCGAGGGGATCGTCGGGGTCGTCGAGCTCGTCGGGCACCTCGACGAACGGGACCGGCGGGACGCCCTCGAGCGCCTCGGCCATGAACGCCTGCCACATCGGCGCCGCGGCGGTGCCGCCGGTGAGGTCCTCCACCGGCTGGGACCCGTCGGGGTGACCGAGCCAGGTGGCCGCGGTCAGCGTCGGCACCGTGCCCACGAACCACGCGTCGGCGTTCTGCTGGCTGGTGCCGGTCTTGCCGGCCGGATCCCAGCCGGGCAGCTGGGCGGCCCGCCCGGTGCCCTCGGCGACCACGTCCTGGAGGATGTCACGGACCTCACCCACCACGGCCGGCTCGACGGCCGGGTCCGGCTCGTGCGTCCGGCGGAGCAGCTCACGGCCGTCGCGGTCGACCACCCGCTCGACCACCGTCGCGTCGACGTGCCAGCCGCCGGAGGCGAGCACCGTGTACGCGCTCGCCATCTCGAGCGGCGACACGCCACGGCTGAGCGCACCGAGCGCCACCGACGGGCCCCGCTGGTCGGGGGTGCCCAGCGCGGCCTCGACGTCGATGCCGAGCCGCTCGCTGACGTCGACGAGGCGGTCGATCCCGGTGGCCACGCCGATCTGCGCGAAGGCGGTGTTCACGCTCGAGACGAGCGCCTCCCGCAGATCGATCGTGCCGTGGTCGGACTCGGCGTAGTTGTCGACGATCCACTCCTGGCCGGGCGCGTGCTCGATGCGCACCGGCCCGTCGCCCACGAAGCGCTCGTCCGGGTCGAGACCCGCCTCGAGCGCGGCCATGGCCGCCAGCGGCTTGAACGTGCTGCCCGGCTGGCGGCGCCCCTGCGCCGCGAGGTCGAAGCGCTCCGTGCCGGGCGGGTTCACGCTGGCGAGTGCGAGCACCCGACCGTCGGTGCTCACCGCGGCCAGCGCCCCGCCGAGCCCGGGCCACGCGTCGACCCCGGACTGGACGGCGCGGACCGCGGCGTCCTGGAGCCTCGGGTCGATGCTGGTCTGGATGCGCAGGCCGCCGGTGGCGAGCAGCTCGGCCCGCTCCTCCACCGTCTCCCCGAGCGCCGGCTCTGCGAGCAGCTCCCGGCGCACCGCCTGCACGAGGAGGGGATCGGTCACGTCGGGCTGGGGCGGGGCGAGCTCGAGCGGCCGGCCCTGGAGCTCCTCGACCTCGTCCTGCTCGAGGATCCCCTTCGCGCCGGCGATGCGCAGCACGAGGTCGCGGCGCTGTCGCGCCTGCTCGGGGTGCCGCCGGGGGTCGAGCGACCCCGGCGATCGGATGAGCCCGGCGAGCAGCGCCGCCTGATCGCCCGTGAGCTCGCTGACCGGCACGCCGAAGTACTCGAAGGACGCCGCCGCCACGCCGTGGGCGCCCGACCCGAGGTACACCTGGTTGAGGTAGCGCTGCAGGAGCCGCTCCTTGTCGTAGCGCTCCTCGAGGGCGACGGCGTAGAGCAGCTCCTCGACCTTGCGCTGCACCGTGCGGTCGGCGCCGACGAAGTTCAGCTTGGCCAGCTGCTGGCTGATGGTCGACCCGCCCTCGCGCACACCACCCGACCGGACGTTGCGGGTGGCCGCCCGCAGCATGCCCTCGCCGTCCCAGCCGCCGTGCTCCCAGAACCGGTCGTCCTCGACGGCGACGACCATCTCCTCGAGCACGTCGGGCACCTGGTCGAGGGTCGCCAGGTCGCGGTCAGGGCCACCCGGGAGCTCGGTGAGCACGCGGCCGTCGGGCGTCAGCACGGCCGACCGGGCCTCGAGCGGCTCGAGGCCCTCCTCCTCGACCTCGCTGGCCAGCACCTCGGCCCCGAGTCGAAGCGCGGGACCGCTCATCGCCCACGCCAGCAGCGGCACGGCCAGCACGACGACGGCGAGGGCGGCGAGCCACCGCCGCCGGAGCAGCCCGCCGGTGGTCCGGGCTGCGCCGGCCAGGTGGCCGAGGTCGCGCCGCAGGAGCACCGCGGCTCGAGCGCGCCAGGACGGCAGCCGCCGTCGGACGCTCCACGCGCCCGTGGCCGCCAGCAGCGGTGCGCCCGTCCGCCAGCGTCGGAGGGCGTACGCCGTGCCGTCGAGCACGCGCCGGTCGAGCGACAGGCCGGCCCACGCGACCTGGTGGTCGGCACGGCGGAGCCACCGCCATGCCGTCGCGACGTGCGGTCCACCGACGTGGCGCAGCGTGGTGGCGCTGCTCCCACCCCACCGGCGGCTCCACCGGAGCGCTCGGCGGGCTGCCGCGATCAGCCGCAGGCTGGTCGCCCACGGGAGCCCCACCACGACCAGCAGCCAGATCGGAGGGTCCGACGACCTCCGCTCCGTGGCATGCCGGGGCGACAGATCCTCGGGCGCCTCCGACGGCGGCCGCACCTGCGTGTCCGGGCTCACGGGCGCACCCCGGCGGCGGTCGGCGACGTCGGACGGGCGGCAGCGTGGGTTGCGACGGCCATGTCGGGCTCCGGTGGTGTGGGGTGGGGTCGGAGGGTCGGTGCGCACCACCCCGCCGCCGCACCGGCCTCCCTACCCAAACCACCCGGAAGATGCCTCATCGACGCCGGGCTGGCGGTTCACACGACGTTCACAGGCGTGGTCGGCGCCCGAAACGATGTGAAGCGAGTCTGACGCCACTTCGTGTAGCGGGGCTGGAACCGCACGAAGGGTGTCCGGCAGTCGTCGGGGCACGGTCGCACCATCGGTGCCCGGAAGCAGTGGAGCAGATCCATGGCATCTCACGTCGAGCGTCTCGGGCCCGACCGACGCGCTGTCGAACGCAGCGCACGAACGAAGGAGATGCAATCCCGTGAACAGCGGTGACGCCGCGTGGGTGCTGGTCTCGGCCGCACTCGTGCTCTTCATGACGCCAGGTCTGGCGTTCTTCTACGGCGGGATGGACCGATCCCGCAACGTCCTCAACATGCTGATGATGAACTTCTGGTGCCTGCTCACCATCCCGGTGCTGTGGGTCGTGGTCGGCTACTCGCTGGCGCAGTCGCCCTTCGAGAACGACCTCATCGGCGGCCTCGACAACGCGTTCCTCCGGGGCATGGCGATCGGCGGTGAGGACGGCGGCTTCGGCCTCCTGGTCATGGTGTTCCTCGGCATGTTCGCCGTCATCACGCCGGCGCTCATCTCGGGCGCCGTGGCCGGCCGCATGAAGTTCGCAGCGTGGGCGGTGTTCGCACCGGCGTGGACGCTGCTCGTCTTCGTGCCCGTCTTCAAGTGGGTGTACGGCGGGTGGCTCGGCCAGCGGGGTTCGCTCGACTTCGCGGGGGGCACGGCCATCCACGTGAACGCCGGCATCGCCGCGCTCGCGTGCGTGCTGGTGCTGGGCAAGCGTCGCGGGTTCCCCCACGCCGGGTCGCCGCCGCACTCGATGCCGCTGGTGATGCTGGGCACCGGGGTCCTGTGGTTCGGCTGGTTCGGCTTCAACGCCGGCTCCGCCCTGGCCGCGAACGGCACCGCGGTGCAGGCGTTCGTGAACACGTTCCTGGCTGCCGCTGCGGCCGGGCTGGCGTGGGCGCTCGTCGAGCGGGTCCGCGACGGCCACTTCACCAACCTCGGCGCCGCCTCCGGCATCGTCGCCGGTCTGGTGGCCATCACGCCCGGTGCGGGCTACGTGTCGGGCATGGCGCCGATCTGGATCGGCATCGGCGCGGGTGTCGTCTGCTGCTACGCCGTGCGCCTGAAGTCCAGGGCCGGCTACGACGACGCGCTCGACGTGGTGGGCGTCCACTTCGTCGGCGGTCTCGTGGGCTCGCTCGCCGTCGGCCTGTTCTCCGACCCGGCGTTCTTCGGGACCGAGAACATGGAGGGCCTCTTCCACGGCGGCGGCGTCGAGCTGCTGCTCGAGCAGGCCCTCGCCAACGGCGCCACGATCGTCTACAGCTTCGTGGTCACCGGCCTGCTGATGCTGGCCCTGAAGGCGACCATCGGGGTCCGGGTCGACGACGACGTCGAGCAGGTGGGCCTCGACCTCCCTGAGCACGCGGAGCAGGCGTACCACGAGGACTCCGCTCCCGCGAGCACGGCACCGGCCGCCGCGCTGGTCCGGGAGGTGGTCGGGTGATCAAGCTCGTGACCGCCATCATCAAGCCGCACCAGCTCGAGCCCGTGCGGGAGGCCCTCGTCGGCGCCGGCATCCAGGGCATGACCGTCACCGAGGTCCGCGGCTTCGGCCGGCAGTCCGGGCACCGCGAGACGTACCGCGGCGCGGAGTACACGATCGACTTCGTCCCCAAGCTGCGCATCGACGTGGTCGTCGACCTCTTCGACGCCGAGGCGGTGGCCGACGCCATCGTCGCGGCGGCCCGCACGGGGCAGATCGGCGACGGGAAGCTGTGGATCACCGACGTCGACCACGCCGTTCGGATCCGCACCGGCGAACGGGGCACGGATGCACTGACGTGAACGTCAGATCAGTACGCTTCCCGGCGCCTGCGTAGCGGGGCTGGAACCGCGCAGGTCACGGCTGTGCCGTGAGGACCGTGCCGGCTCGCCGGCTTCCTGGAAGCAGAGGATCGACATGCACCGCCTTCCCTGCGGCGCCGCGCCCGGCGCCGTCCGTGGACCCTTGCCCGAGCTGCGACGCCGTGGGGAGGTGGGAGCATGAGCGTGTTCGCCGCCGAGGGCGGCTACCAGGCCTTCGAGCTGGGTGGCGAGGAGTGGTTCTGGCTGATCTTCTCCGCCGCCACCGCCGTCCTGGCGATCCTCGTCGGCTTCTCCCTCATGCGCGGCGTCCTCGCCGCCGAGCAGGGCACCCCGAAGATGGTGGAGATCGCCACCGCCATCCAGGAGGGGGCCAGCGCCTACCTGCGCCGGCAGTTCCGCACCATCGGCATCATCCTGGTGCCGCTCGCGATCATCGTGTTCGTCACCTCCACCGAGGTGCTCAAGCCCGACGGCGAGGTCGCGCTCAGCTTCGCCGAGTCGGGGATCTTCCGCACCCTGGCCTTCATCGCCGGCTGCCTGATGTCGGGCCTCACCGGCTTCATCGGCATGGGCCTCGCCGTCCGGGGCAACGTGCGGACCGCGGCGGCTGCGAAGAGCGGCTCGCTGCCCGCCGCCCTGAAGGTGGCGTTCCGCACCGGCGGGGTCGCCGGCATGTTCACCGTGGGGCTGGGCCTCATCGGGGCCACGATCATCATCATGGTGTTCCAGAACACGAGCTCGGCGATCCTCGTCGGCTTCGGGTTCGGGGGCTCGCTGCTCGCGCTGTTCCTGCGCGTGGGCGGCGGCATCTTCACCAAGGCGGCCGACGTGGGCGCCGACCTGGTCGGCAAGGTGGAGGCGGGGATCCCCGAGGACGACCCCCGCAACCCGGCGACCATCGCCGACAACGTGGGCGACAACGTCGGTGACTGCGCCGGCATGGCGGCCGACCTCTTCGAGTCCTACGAGGTCACGCTGGTCGCCTCGATCATCCTCGGCGTCGCCGCCTTCGAGTCGCTCGGCGTCGAGAACCCGGTGGCCGGGCTCATCTTCCCCGTCGCCGCTCGTGCCATCGGTGTGCTCGCCTCGATCGTCGGCGTCTACGCGGTGCGCGCCACCGACAAGGACAAGTCGGCGATGGCGCCGATCAACCGGGGCTTCATCACCGCCGGTGTCCTCACGGTCATCGGCACGGCGATCGTGGCGCTCACCTACGTCGGCAACGACGGCAACAACAACGCCGGCTGGCGCATGCTCGGCGCGGTCGTCGTCGGCCTCGTCCTCGCCCAGGTGGCGAGCCGCCTCACCGAGTACTTCACGTCGACCGAGACCTCGCCCGTGCGCGAGATCGCCCGCTCCGCCCGCACCGGCCCGGCCACGACCGTGCTGTCCGGCATCAGCTCCGGGCTCGAGTCCACCGTGTGGGCCATCGTCGCGATCGCGGGCGCCATCGCCGTCGCCGTCGGCCTGGGAGACGGCAACATCCAGTTCAGCTTCTACCTGGTCGCCCTCGCCGGCATGGGCATGCTGGCCACCACCGGCGTCGTGGTCTCCGAGGACACGTTCGGGCCGGTGGCCGACAACGCCGCGGGCATCGCCGAGATGTCCGGCGAGTTCCACGGCGAGCCGGAGCGGATCATGGTGAGCCTCGATGCCGTGGGCAACACCACGAAGGCCGTCACCAAGGGCTTCGCCATCGGCTCCGCCGTCATCGCCGCCGTCGCGCTCTTCGCGTCGTACATCGAGACCATCGCCGACGAGGTGCTCGGATCAGCGGGGATCGAGGAGCTGGAGGCGACCGGTGAGACAGTCGTCGACGGCGTGTCCTACTTCGGCAGCAACGTGTTCGACGCGTTCCAGATCAACGTCGCCGACCCGAAGACGTTCATCGGCCTGCTGATCGGTGGGTCCATCGCCTTCATGTTCTCCTCCCTCGCCATCCGTGCGGTCGGTCGGACCGCCGGCACCGTGGTGCAGGAGGTCCGTCGCCAGTTCGCCGACGGCCAGATCATGGCGGGCACGAAGCGCCCGGACTACGGGCCGGTCATCGACATCTGCACCGCCGCGTCCCTCCGGGAGCTGGCCACGCCCGCTCTGCTCGCGGTGCTCACCCCGGTGATCATCGGCTTCGGCATCAACTTCTACGCCCTGGGGGCGTTCCTGGCGGCCGTCATCCTCACCGGTCAGCTCATGGCCAACTTCCTCTCCAACTCCGGCGGCGCCTGGGACAACGCCAAGAAGTTCATCGAGGACGGACACGAGGGCGGCAAGGGATCGGAGGCCCACAAGGCCGCCGTCATCGGGGACACCGTGGGCGACCCGTTCAAGGACACGGCCGGCCCGGCCCTCAACCCGCTGATCAAGGTCATGAACCTGGTGGCCCTGCTCATCCTCCCGGCGGTCATCAACCTCCAGGACGACGACGGCGCCCGCTACGCGATCGCCGGCGTCGCCCTCGTCGTGCTCCTCGGCGCCATCGCGTTCTCCAAGCGCAGCGGCTCCGCCGACATGGGCGCGGGTGAGGCCGTGGGGTCCACCGTCGGGGAGCCGACGCACGCCGTCCAGGCAGGCGATGCGCCGGAGAAGCTCGCCCTCGACGCGCTCGACCGGTGGATCATGGACCTCGGCGACGAGGACGCCGACCTCCGCGCCCAGCTGCGGCAGGCGCGCGCAACGCTCGAGGGCGGCTGACGACGCGCCCTCGTCCTGCGCGCCCGCTGCCTGGCGGCGGTGTCACCATGACCGCATGCAGGTGACGGCGAAGGTCGACTACGCGGTGCGGGCGCTGCTCGAGCTCGCCGCCCGTGGCGACGGGCGGGCGACGCGCGACGAGCTCGCTGCCGCGCAGGAGATCCCGCCCCGCTACCTGGAGGCGATCCTCGGTCAGCTCCGTCACGCCGGCCTGGTCCGCGGCCAGCGCGGGGCGTCTGGTGGGTACTCGCTCGGGCGCCCGGCGTCGGAGATCACCATCGCCGAGGTGTCCCGGGCGGTGGACGGGCCGCTCTCGCTCGTGCAGGGCGTGCGGCCTGAGCACGTCTCCTACGACGGCGCCAGCGAGCACCTGGTGGAGCTCTGGATCGGCCTGCGGGCTGCGGTCCGATCGGTGCTGGAGGGCGTGACCATCGCCGACGTGCTCGCCGGACGTCTGCCGCCCGAGGTCCAGCGCCTCGTCGACGACCCGGCGGCCTGGCTCCCCCGTTAGGGGACAGCGAGAGCGCCTCGCAGCCGCGGGCGCACCAGGGCAGCGGCGACGGCGACGGCCACCGCGCCGTAGGCGACCGCCGGCACCGGCGGGACCGCCCCGGCGTGGAGCAGCTCGCGCGTCTGGGTCAGCAGCAGGAGCGCGGCGACGGCGACGCCGAGCAGGCGTGCCGGGATCCGTTGCACGACGACGGCGGCCAGGGGGGCGGCGCCCACACCGCCCGCCAGCATGGCCAGGACCATCGGGATCTCGATCCCACGGCTGCCCATCGATCCGATGAGCGAGCCGGCTGCGGTCACCGCCACCGCGACCTCGGCGGTGTTGACGGAACCGACGGCGATGCGGGGCGCGACCCCGCGGTGCAGGAGCACCGGCGTGACCACCGGCCCCCACGCACCGACCAGCCCGTTGGTGATGCCGCCGGCCGCGCCGGTCACGGCCATGGCCGAGGACCGGCGGCGATCTCCGGCAGCCGCGGTCGGGGCGGCGGTGAGCGGGCGGCTGAAGCGCACGAGGATCCGCACCCCGACCGCCAGGAGGAGGACGGCCAGGGCCGGGCGCAACCGGTCGCCGTCGACGGTGGCGAGGACGGCGACGCCGATGACAGCGCCGCACGCGCCCGGCACGGCGAGCTGGAGCACGAGCCGCCGGTCGACGTTGCCCAACCGCCAGTGCGACGCCCCGGCGGCCAGCCCGGTCGCCACCTTGGCGAGGTTCACCATCGTGGACGTGGTGGCGGGGCTCACGCCGGTGCTCAGGAGCAGCGTGGCCGACGTCGGGCCGAACCCCATCCCCAGGGCGCCGTCGACCAGCGAGGCCACGAACCCGGCGAGGGCAGCGATGAGCAGCTCGGGCATAGCCCCAAATCCTACCGGAGAGCCGGTATTTGGGGAAGTGGAGATCCCCAGCACGCGGGGATCAGCGCAGCGGGAGGCGCATGAGGACGCGGGGGAAGCCGTCGAGCACCGAGCCGGTGTCAGCCACCTTCGTGAACCCGGCCCGCTCGAAGAGCGCCCGAGTGCCCACGTACGCCATGGTCAGGTCGACCTTCTGGCCCTGGTTGTCGACGGGGTAGCCCTCGATGGCAGGGGCACCGCTGTCGCGGGCGAGCTCGACGGCCCCTCGGAGGAGGTCGTGCGAGATGCCCTTCCGACGATGTCCCGGGCGGACCCGGATGCACCACACCGACCAGACGTCGAGATCGTCCACGTGGGGGATCTTGCGGTTGCGGGCGAACGTGGTGTCGGCCCGGGGCGCCACCGCCGCCCAGCCCACGACCTCGTCGCCGTCGTAGGCCAGCACGCCGGGCGGACCGTCGTCGAGCAGCTGCCGCACCCGCTCCCCTCGGGCCGGGCCCAGCAGCGCCCGGTTCTCCTTCGAGGGGATGCGGTAGGACAGGCACCAGCACACGTTGGCGTCCGGCCGCTTGGGACCGACCATCGTGCACACGTCCTCGAAGACCGTCGCGGGGCGCACCTCGATCGCCACGGCTCCTGGATACCACGACCTCCACGGCGATGCCCCGAGCCTGGGCGCCGTGATGGTCCGCGGGAGTCCCGCGTCGACGGGATGTCTCGCGCGATCACCTGAGGAGCTGGACACCCCGGCCGAGCTTCGCCACGTCGCGCATGGCCCGCTCATGGGCGACGCCTCTGGTCGTCGATGCGAGGACCAGCGCGAGGTTGAGTCGGGCGTCGTCGCGGAACCGGTCGTCGCTCTGACCTCGCGCCCAGGCCATCATCGATCCGAACATGCCGAGGATCGTGTGCCTGGCCACGACCCTGTAGGTCACGCCAGACCGCAGCGCGCCCGCGTGCTGCAGCATCTCGGCAGCCTTCTCGTACACGACGAACGGCTCACGGCCATCGGCTGGCCAGCGCGGCAGGGAGGACACCGCCCGTACGATCGCACGGTAGGCGGCCGGCTCGGCGGTCAGGGCCTCGACCCCGTGGTCGGTGACCGCTCGCAGTCCATCTGCTGGATCGTCCGGGATCACGTCGGGGAGGGGAGCGGTCTTGGCCATGCCCCGCACGACGCGGCCCATCAGCTGGTAGGCCAGCTCATCGCGCGGGCCGACGAGGTTGTAGACGGTGTGCGGCGACACCTCTGCCAGAGAGGCCACCGCTTCGATCGTCACGTCACCGAACTCGCGCTCGCGGAGCAACGACACCGCTGCATCCAGGATCGCCTCCCGCCGCTTGGACTTGTTCCGCTCTCGCAGCCCCGTCATCCCGCCTCCTCACCGCCCTCCCTCGCCTCCGGCGTTGGCAGGGGAGCGCTGAGGTCACGGCTCCCCAGCGATGTGAGATCGCCCACCCGCCAGCGCGCACCGAGACGCACGAGCCGCACCTGCAGGTACGACTCGAGCTCGGCCGACGCACCGCCCCGGCTCGACACCTTCGACGTCGCGTGCACGATGGCCCGCGCCTCGTCCGCCTCGCTTCCTGCGACGTACACGTCCTCGACGGTGGCCGTGGCGCTCGCCTGCTCGGCAAGGATCTCGTCGCGGACCTCGTCGGTGAACGCTTCGGTGAAGTCGGACCGGAACTCCTCGGTGGCGAACCGCTCGACTGCGGCCTGCTGGGCATCGAGGTCCTCGAAGTCGTAGCTGAGGAGCGCCTCGACGAACCCGCTCGCGACCAGCACCGCGTCCCGCTGCCGTGCGAGCTCGCCCTTCGCATCCGTCGCGTCCCCGCGCTGCACCACGCCCCACGCGGCGGTCGCGATCACGATCGCCGCGACGGCGAGCGCGCCCAGGACCACGGTCCAGCGACGCGGCGGTGCGCCCGGGTCGGACGCCGCCGAACCGTTGAGGTCCTCGTTCACGGGTTCTCCTTCCGTCGACGGTTCCACAGGTACAGCAGACCTCCACCGACCAGGGCAAGCGTGAGCGCGGGAAGCGACGCTCGCAGCGCGCCGAGGACCCGTTCGAGCGGGGAGTCACCCGGCCGCTCGTCGCTCGTGCCGCTGGCGAGGTCGGGGTCGTCGCCCGAGGACGGTCCCGGCGGCCCGGACGGCCCACCACCCCCGGCCCGGTCGCCGCCGGCGCCGGCGCCGGCCTCGTCGGCGACGGGCGCGCCGGTCACGTCGACGGTGCGGGTCGGGCAGGCGGGCACCTCGGGCGCCGCGGGGAACGTCCGGCGCTCGACGAACTCGACCGTCGGCGGGCTGCCGCCGCTCGGCGAGATGTAGAGGCGGAAGATCCCGTCCCGGGGATCCTGGACGAGGCGGATGACGTCGGCGAACGCCGCCGATCGCTGGAAGAGGCCCTCGAGGGAGCGCACCGCCTCGGCGTCGAGGACCGCGGCGAGGACCGACGTGCCGTCGACGGTGCAGACGATCGCGTGGTCGGCGGCGTCGACGACGGCGTTGACGAGGGCCAGGGTCGACGGGCCCTCCTCGGCGAGCGCCTCGATCGAGGGCCGGGCCTGCTCCAGCGCGTCCGTCAGCCCGGCGAGGCTGTCGATGCCCGACCCGAGGGCGTCCCGGTGCGTGGCGAGGACGTCGGTGACCTCGGCGACCCCGTCGATGAGCGCCTCGATCTCGTCGCCGCCCTCCGACAGCGTGGCCGTCAGGTCGGCGGTGCCGTCGACGATGCGGCGGATGTCGTCGCCCCTGCCGTCGAGCGCCGTCGCCAGCTCGTCGGTCACCACCGCGAGGGCGTCCGCGTCGACCCGTCGCACCAGCGTGTCGAGCGAGCGGAACAGGTCGCCGTACTGCAGCGGGCTGGTGGTGCGCTCGAGCGAGATGCGGTCGCCGTCGGCGAGGCGCGGGCCGGCGTCGGCGTCGCTGCCCGGCACCGGCGACAGGTCGACGTAGGGCTCGCCGATCGCCGACCGCCGGCGGGCGGCCGCGACGACCGCTGCGGGCAGCTCGGTCCCCCGGTCGATCGCCAGCTGGACCTCGCTCATCCCGGCCACGAGCTCGACGTCGCGGATGCGCCCGACGGCGTGGCCGAGGTACGTGACCTCGTAGCCCTCGCGCAGGCCGGGCGACTGCTCGAACTCCACCGTCACGACGTAGGGCCGCTCGACGACGTCGAGGTGCAGCAGGTTGATCACGGACCACGCGATGGTGGCTGCCGTCAGCACCAGGAAGGCGGCGATGTTCAGGTAGATGCGCCTCACGGCTGCCCCCCGAGGAGCAGGTCGCGGAGCGAGGTGCCGAGGTCGCTCGAGTCGAGGCCGACGCCGCCGACGTTGAAGTCGTCGAGCCACGCGTACGCGATGATCTGGCCACCGTCGACGGCGATCGGCAGCCGCTCGGTGGCGACGACCAGCTGGTCGATCGTGCGGACCAGGCGGTCGCGCTGGCCGCGGATCCCCGCCACGACGGGGCGGAGGTCACCGAGGATCCGGGTGAGGCGCTCCCGGTGCGGGGCGAGGACCTCGGCGTCGAGGCGGACCGCGAGGGCGGTCAGGTCCTCGACCACGGCGACGAGCCGCTCTCGCTGGCGGGCGAGCGAGCCGGAGGCATCGGCTGCGAGCTCGATCGTCTGCCCGATGTCGGTGGCGTCGGCGGCCAGCGTCCCGACGACCACGTCGAGGTCGGTGAGCAGCGCGTCGAAGGCGCTCGACTGCGACGCCAGGCCGTCGGTGACCGACCCGATGGCGCCGATCAGCTCGCCCAGCTCGGCACCGCGCCCGCCGACGCCCAGCGCACCCGCCTCGACGATCGCCGCTGCGTCCCGCCCCCGGACCGCGCGGGTCAGCGAGAGGAGCTGGGTGGCGAGCTCCTCGATCGTCGCCGTGGAGCCCCCGGCCGGGAGCGTCGAGCCCGACGCCAGGGGCGGCGCGCCCGTGGGATCGTCGGGCAGCGCCAGGGCGACGTAGCTCTCGCCGAGGAGGGAGGTCGCGCTGATGGAGGCGGTGGTGCCCTCCGGGAGCTCGCGCCCGTCCTCCACCGTGAACTCCACGACCGCGTCGTAGCCGTCGAGCTCGATGCCGAGCACCGTTCCCACGTTGATGTCGGAGATCCGGACGGTGTGGCCGATGGCCAGCTCCTGCACGTCGTCGAAGCGGCCGAAGTAGCGCGCGTCTCCCTTGATCGCACCCGTGGTCTCGAGCGTGCAGGCCGAGGCCAGGAGGCCGGCGAGCACGGGCAGCGCCAGCAGGCGGGGGATGCGCGTCACTCGCACGTCACGCCCACCGTGGGGAGGCACGGCACGCCGGCGCCGAGCTGCTCGAGGATCGGCACCAGCTGCTCGAGCACGGACCGCTCGGCGGGGCCACGGCCCCGCAGCGCCATGTGCTGCGCGTCGTACGCGTCGATGGCCTCGACGTTCAGGGAGAACAGGTTGTCGACGAGCTCCTCCACCGCGTCGGCGTTGACCTTGATGGTCAGCGCGACGGTGCCCACGGTCTGCAGGTCCTCGGGCAGCGTCACCTCGTACGCCGTCAGCAGCGCCTTGCCCTCGCGGGTGAGCCGGACCATCGCGTCGACGAACTCGATGATCTCCTGGCGCTCCTGGTCGAGCACCCCGGCGACGGTGGAGAAGTCCTCGAGGAGGCGACCGATCTCGGCCTCCCTCGCCCGCACGACGGCGGCGAGCCGGTCGACGTCGCCGGCGATGGCCAGTAGCTCCTCGTCCTGCTCGGCGAGCGTGGGGATGAGCCTCGACAGCTGGACCAGCGCGCGGTTGATCGTGGCGCCGTTCCCCTCCAGCGCGCGGGCCGACGAGGTCAGCAGCTCGTTCACCGAGTCGGGATCGAGCGCGCCGACCAGGTCGGTGACCGCCTGCAGGGCCTCGTCGGGCTCGACCGGGACGATGGTGCGCTCCCGACCGATGACGGAGCCGGGTTCGAGGCGCTCGTCGCCCGGCTTCCAGGCGGGCAGCACGACGTCGCGCTCGCCGATCAGCGACACCGGGGCGACGGCCACGGTCGCGTCGGCCGGCAGCGGCACGTCGTCGTCGACGGCGAGGGTCACCACGATCTCGTCGCCGTCGATCTCGATGTCGCGGACGTGGCCGACCGTGACCCCCATCACCTTGACGTCGCTCTGCTCGTACACCGCGACGGCGCGGCCGAAGCGGGCGACGACCTCGTAGGTGCCCCCGTCGGACCCGCCGCACCCGGCGGCGGCCACCGCCAGCAGCGGGACGAGCGCCGTCCCGACCAGGCGCTGCACCCGCGTCATCCGACGGCCTCCAGCAGCACGTCGCGCAGCTGCACGATCGACAGGCCGGTGAGGACCACGTCGACCCACGGACCGGACTTGCCGATCGAGGCGAGCGCGCCGACGGCGGGGCCGGCGGCAGCGAGGGAGGTGTTCAGCTCAGCCGTGCGTCCGTCGAGCACGTCGGTGGTGGCGTCGAGGTCGTCGAGGATCGTGGCCAGCTCCTCCCGGTTCCGCTCGACCAGGCCGGCGAGGGTGGTCGCCGCCTCGCTGCCCGACCCGAGCAGCACACGCACCTGCTCCTCTCGCGCCGCGATCTCGGCGAGCAGGGCCTGCGACGAGTCGATGAGCGCGGCGATCGACTGGTCCCGCTGCGCGAGGGCGTCGGTCACCTGCGCCGTGTCGGCGACGAGCTCGTCGATCTGCTGCCGTCGGGCGTTCAGCACCTCGGTGAGGGTGACGACGTCGTCGACGATGTCGCCGGCCTGGCCGGCGGTGTCGCCGGCGACGGCGGCCGCCTCCCGCAGCAGCTGGTCGATGGCCTCGGCGTCGAGCTGCTCGGCGGTCGACGTGAGCTGCCCGAGGGCGTCGATGACGCCGAGCGGGAGCCGCGTGCGCTCGACGGGGATGCGCCGCTCGTCCGGTGCGAGGTCCTCGAGGTACGGCTCCTCGACGACGCCGCCCAGCCGGAGGTACCGGCCGCCGAGCAGCGTGGCGAGCGCGACCTCGGCCGTGGTCTCCGAGCCGAGGTCGACGCCGGCGTCGACGTCGAAGGTCACGACGACCACCCCGCGGTCGAAGTCCGGCTCGATGCCCGTGACCCGACCGACCTCGATGCCGGCCATGCGGACCGGGTCCCCGCCGCGGATGCCGCCCGTCTCCTCGAAGACGGCGCGGACCGAGTAGGTGTCGTCGAGCAGGTTCGTGGAGCCGACCGCGTAGGCGCCGAGCGACGCAGCGAGGGCGGCGACGAGCGTGACCACGCCGACGAGCCGCACCGGGAGGTCGCGGAAGGAGGAGCGGAACAGGGTCACAGGCCCAGCACCCCGAGCAGGGTCTCGCCGAGGTCGGCGTCGGACGCGCCGGCTCGTCCGACCAGCGGGTGCGGGCACGGCGGCGGCGTGGCGGCGACGCAGGCGAAGTTGATCTTGATGTACTCGCCCTCGTCGAGGAGCGACCACGCGTCCTCGAGGAACAGGGGCAGCCCGGCGAGGATGCGGTCGACCTGGTCCAGCGACGGCCGCACCGAGCTGGTCACGGTCGACAGGTCGGCCAGGAGCGCGTCCAGGTCCTCGGCGTTGTCGGTGAGCAACGCCTGGAGCGCGCTGGTCGTGCCCGGCAGCGTGTCGAGCGCGTCGACCAGGACGTCCTCCGACGCCTGGAACGTCTCGGTGAGGCGCACGAGGTTCTCCAGCAGGCGCTGGATGCTCCGGTCCCGGCGGGCGACCTCGTCGACCAGCAGCGCGTAGTCCTCGGTGAGCGACGCGATCGTGTCGCTGCGCGAGGCGGCGGTGTCCAGCACGGTGGCGAGGTCGGTGGTCAGCCCCGAGATCGTGTCCCGGTTGCCGGTGAGGGCCTCGTTGAGCGCCGTCACGAGCGCGTTCACCTGGTCGGGGCGCACCGCCTCGAGCAGCGGGCCGAGCTCGTTGACCAGGTCGCCGAGCTCGACGGCCGAGGAGGCGTCGGTGACGACGTCGCCGTCGGCGAGCAGCCGGCGCCCGTCGCCGGGCTCGATGCTGAGCAGCCGGCGGCCGAGCAGGTCCTGGGCCTGCACCGCCACGGTGGAGTCCTCGGGCAGCTCGACCTCCCGGTCGACGGCGAAGCGGACCACGGCCTCGCCGGCCTCGAGGCGGACGGCGCGCACGGAGCCGACGCGCACGCCGGCGAGCTTGACCGGATCGCCGGCCCCGAGGGTGCCGACGTCGGCGAACGTGGCGCTGAGCTCGTAGCGGTCCTGCGACCGCTCGAAGCCGGTGATCTCGGCGCCGATCCAGAACGTGAGGAACCCGCTGATCCCCAGGAACGCGAGCAGCCGTGCGTGGCGCAGCATCAGCCCGGGTACCCCGCCCGCGGCGGGCAGCGGTCGTCGGCGAGGAGGCCGCACGGGGAGAAGTCGAGGATGCCGTGCCCGATGCCCGCCCACCGCCCACCGCCCCGGTCCCACTGCAGCAGCCCGGTGCCGAGGAGCGCGCTGGTGGCGTCCAGGCCGTCGACGAAGTCGGGGAGGAAGCGGAGCTGCTCGCGCAGCACCAGGGCCCCCCGCTCCAACCCGATCAGCGTCGGGTCGAGGTCGTCGCCGACGGCGCCGAGCAGGTCCTCGCCCCGGACGGCGAGCTCGCTGACGCCGGCGAGCAGCTCGCCGAACGCCTCGCCGTCCGCGTCGATCGTGCGCAGCAGCTCCTGCCCGTCGCTGGCGATGGCGCGCAGGCTGTCGCTGCGGCTGGCCAGCGTCGCGCTGAGGAGGCGGGCGTCGGCGAGCAGCTCGTCGATGACGGGGCGCTTCGCCGCGATCCGCGAGAGGAGGTCCTCCGCGTCCGTGATCGTCGACCCGATCTC
The DNA here is from genome assembly GCA_035764875.1 of Acidimicrobiales bacterium. GTDB lineage: Bacteria > Actinomycetota > Acidimicrobiia > Acidimicrobiales > Salinilacustritrichaceae > Salinilacustrithrix. The sequence goes on from DASTYO010000177.1 coordinate 36,986, forward strand.
GGGGCCGAGGCCGTCGACGCCCCGGGCGAGCTCCGACACGATCGTCGACACGTCGCGAGCGTCGACCTGCTCCAGCAGGCGGGTCAGCCCGTCGAGGGTCTCGGCGAGCTCGGTGGGCTCGACCGCCGTGCCCATCGACGCGCCCGGGGCGAGGAACGGGCCGTCGGCCTCGCCCGGACCCGGGCGGATGTCGACGAACTTCGGTCCGAACACCGAGAGCGGCTCGATCGTGGCCGAGGCGTCGACCGGGATCCGGACGTCGCGGGCGATGTTCAGCGTGAGCTCGACCGTCCCGTCGTCGAGCAGCTCGAGGCGCTCGACGGTGCCCACCTTGATCCCCCGGATCTTCACCTCGGACGTGTCGTCGAGCCCGAACCCGGAGCGGGCGGTGCGGGCGGTGAGCCGGTAGTCGTCGGCGTACGCGCCGTTCGCCGCCGACACCAGCACCGACGTCACGGCGCCCACCGAGACGATGGCGATGAGACCGACGGCGAGCTTGGTCCTGGCGGCGTCGAGGAGCACGGCTCAGCCCGTCAGCGACGCCGTCGTCGTCGTCCCCCAGAACAGGAACGAGAGGAGCAGGTTGACCACGACGATGGTCATCATCGACGTGCGGATCGCGCGGCCCACGGCGACGCCGACGTCGGCGGGCCCGCCCTGGGCGCGGTAGCCGTACCAGCAGTGGATGAGCACCACCAGCACCGCGAACACCGTGGCCTTGATCAGGCTGTAGAGAAGGTCGATCGGCGGCAGGAACAGGTTGAAGTAGTAGTCGTACACGCCCTCGGAGAGCCCGAGGACGTGCACGGTCACGACCTCGGACGCGAGGAACGACGCGAACAGCGACACCAGGTACAGCGGGACGATGGCGATGAGCGCGGCCAGGATCCGGGTGGACACGAGGTACGCGACCGGCGGGATGCTCATCACCGAGAGCGCGTCGATCTCGTCGCTGATGCGCTTCGCGCCGAGCTCGGCGGTGAAGCTCGACCCGACCTGGGCGGCCAGCGCGATCCCCGCGATGACCGGTGTGATCTCGCGCACGTTCCCGAGGCTGGTGACGATGCCGGTCAGCGACTCGGCACCGATGGTCCCGAGGCCCTCGTAGGCCTGGATGCCGACCGTGCCGCCGGTCGCCAGCGACATGGCGCCGACGACGAAGACCATGCCGCCGCCGACCACGAACGCGCCCGCGCCCGACACGACGTCGGAGATCTGCCGGGCCACCTCCTTGGCGAAGCGACGACGCAGGAGCAGCTCGGTCACGAGCGCCCCGATGGCCGCGGCCGAGAACAGGACGAAGTCGCCGACCTGGGAGATCGAGCGGGCGAGCGAGCTGCCCGACCGGCGGACCACCCGGGTCGTCCGGGCGAAGGGGTTGGAGGGCGCGGCGACGAGGGTCATCAGATCGAGGGCGGGAAGATCGTGAGGTAGAGGGCGGTGATCACGTAGTTGAGGAGGAAGACGGCGATGAAGGTCTGCACGACGGACTCGGTGACGCCCTTGCCGACGCCGACGGGCCCGAGCTCGCACGTCATCCCCCGGTAGCAGGCGATCGACCCGGCCACGAACCCGAAGACGCCTGCCTTGAACAGGCCGACGAGCAGGTCGGGCAGGCTCACCAGCGTCGTGGCGCCGTTGAAGAAGGCCCCCGGCGAGACGCCCTGCACGAGCACGTTGAACACGAACGCGCCGGCGGTGCCGGCGACGACGACGAGCGAGATGAGGAAGATCGCGACGACGGTGGCCGCCCAGAGCCGCGGCGTGACGAGGCGGTGGGTCGGGTTGACCGACATCACCTCCATGGCAGCGAGCTCGTCACGGACGTTCCTCGCGCCCATGTCGGCGGCCATCGCTGCGCCGCCGGCGCCGGAGATCAGCAGCGCGGTGACGATGGGGGCGACCTGCTGGATCATCCCGGTGACCGCGGCGGCGCCCGTCAGCGACTGCGCGCCGAGCTGCGCGACCAGCTGCCCCAGCTGCAGCGAGATGACCGCGCCGAATGGGATGGCCACGAGCATCACCGGCAGGATCGTCACGCTGGCGAGGAAGTCGCACTGGTCGAGGAACTCGCGCCACCACCGGCGGACGTCCCAGGTGCGGCGGGCCGCCTCGAGGGCGAGCGCCGACATGCCGCCGAGCGCGTCGAGGAACGCGCCCGGCAGCTGCAGCAGACGTGGCTGTCCGGCCATGAGCACCCCCCGTGTGACGCGGCGTCCGGAACGCCCACCTTCTCACTTTTGCGAGGATCATGCAATGTTGGACATATGTCGAAACTGTCCAGACCCTGGTCGGGACCTCAGCGGAAGCGGTAGGCGATCGGCAGGTGCTTGGTGCCGGACACGAAGTGGGCCCGCGAGCTCTCCGGGGTGCCGGCGAGCTCGATCGAGTCGAGCTGCGTCGCCAGCTTCCCGAGCATCGTGCGGAGCTCCCGCCGGGCGAAGTGCGCCCCGAGGCAGAAGTGCGGCCCGAGGCCGAACGAGATGAGGTTCGCCACGTCGGGACGGGTGACGTCGAACTCCATCGGTCGCTCGAACACCGTCTCGTCGCGGTTCGCGCTCGGGTAGCAGAGCAGCACGCGCGAGCCGGCTGGCACCGCGTGGCCGGCGACCTCGGTGTCGATGTCCGCGTACCGCATCATGTGGCGAACCGGTGAGGTCCACCGGATGCACTCCTCGGCGGCGTTCACCACCAGCTCCGGCTGCTGCCGGAGCGCGTCGAGCTGCTCGGGGTTCTCGAGCAGCGCCTGCAACCCGCCGGCGAGGGCGAACGAGGTCGTGTCGTGCCCGGCGGTGGCGACGATGATGTAGTACCAGAGTCGGTGCTCGTCATCCATCAGGCGCCCTTCCACCTCGCCGTTGGCGATGACGCTGGCCAGGTCGTCCCGTGGGTTCGCTCGCCGGTCCTCCGTGACCTGGTTGAAGTACTGGATGAACGTGAACACGGAGGCGGCGGCGGACATGAGCATGTCGTCGCCCCCGCTCGCGAACTCGGGGTCCGAGCTTCCGAAGACCCCCTGCGTCAGCTCGAGCATGAGCGGCTCGTCCTCGGGTGGGACGCCGTAGATCTCCATGATCACCCGGAGCGTGTACGGCTGCGCGATGTCGACGGCGAAGTCGCACGACCCGCCGAGGTCCTGCATGCGTTGCACGAACTCATCGGCGATCTCGTCGATGCGCGCCTGCCAGCGCTGCGTCGCAGCAGGCTTGAACCAGTCGTTGGCCACCTGGCGGTGCACGCGGTGGTCGTGGCCGTCGAGCTGCACGAGGGCCTTCGGCTCGGGGATGCCCATGCCCTCGATCTGCTCGAAGAACGCATCGGGCGCCAGCGTCACGCGGGTGGTGTTGTGCCACACGTCGTGGTTGCGCTCGACCTCGAAGATGTCGCCGTGGCGCAGGAGCACGAGGTACGGGGCGTAGTCGGGCTCGTCGATCCACACGGCCCGGTGCTCGCGCCGCAGCGCGGCGACCCGGTCGTGCCAGGCCACCATGTCCTCCCACTGAGCCGGGTCGTGGAACAGGCCCACGTCCTTCGGGTCGAGCGTGGTCATCTGTGCTCCTCGCGACGTGCTCACGTCGCACCTCCTCGTGGGTGGGATCCTGGGTGTCGTCGGTGGGGGTGGTCGGTGCGCACCGGTCGCGCGCTCACAGGTCGAAGGACCGGGTCACGAGGCCCTGCGCGAGCCCGATGGCCCCGCCGAGGACCCCGCCGATGACGACCAGGATCCACTCGTCCTCCTCGAAGATGCCGCGGAGCATCCGCTCGAACTGGGCCTTGTCGAGGGAACCGAGCCGGTCCTCGATCAGCTCGTCGAGCCGCAGCGACGCCGCCAGGTGCGCCTCGACCGTCGGCCGCAAGGTCGGCTCGAGGACCAGCAGCCGGTCGAACAGCACGTCGACGAGACCTCGCAGGGCGCCATCCGACGGGTCGACGCCGCCCGCGACCATCCCGAGCACCGGGCGGAGCTCGGCGAGGCGCTCGACGGCGAGGCAGCGGAGCTCGGCGCCGGAGCCGGACAGGCCAGGACCGTCGACGACGGCCGACACGAGCTTCGCCGGCGTGAAGATCTCCTGGGCCGTGATCCGGCCGTAGTCGGCCGCGATCTCGCGCTGCCGCTTCGGGAACATGCCCTGGTAGGTCACGAGCCCGAGGAACCGTCGCGGTTCCAGCGGCCGGAAGATCATCTGGATCGCGAGCCAGTTGGTCCCGAGGCCGACGATCGCGCCGACGATCGGCATGGTCCACCAGACGCCGAACACCTCGTACAGGGCCGCCTGGACGATGCCGACGGCGAGGCCGAAGTACGCGCCGGAGAGCTCGATGAAGCGCAGCTCCCGCCACGCGATCTCGCCCGCGACGCGGGCGAGGCGGTCGGCGTTCTCACCGGTCAGCTCTTCGATGAGGAGCGCGTCGAGGTCGAGCAGCGCGGGCAGCCGGTCGCCGAGCGCCCCGACGAGGCCGTCGACCGAGCCAGTGGCCTGCGCCAGCACCGCCGTGCGCACCTGCACCCGGGCCTCCGGCGCCATCGATGCCCAGACGCCGGGCGCCAGCACGTCGAGCGCCTCGCCGACGGCCCGGTCGAGCACGTCCTCGTGCTCGGCGTAGAGGCGCTCGACGAGGCCGGCGAGATCGACGCGCTCGGCGATGTCCGCCGGCGTGAGGACGTGCCCGGTGGTGTTCGCGATCTCGCGGGCGAGCTTGGGTGCCATCCGGTAGACGATCCCCTGCCACCGCAGCGGGCCGATGCCCCGCGGTTCGGCCGGGTGGAACGTCATCCGCACGGCCGCCCAGTTGGTGATGTAGCCGATGAAGGCCGTCACCGCGGGCACGGTGACGAACAGCCAGACCTGGTCGCTCATCGCTCGGTCGCGCCCGTCAACGAGGCACCTGGTTCCACGGCAGGGTGTCGTCGGTGCGCGGCTCGCCTGGGAGGCCGAGCACCCGCTCGGCCACGATGTTGCGGTTCACCTCGTCGGTGCCGCCGCCGAGGCGCATGCCGGGCGACCACAGGAACTTCTGCACCCAGCGCGCCGCGTCCTCCCCCTCGTCCAGGAGGCCGCCGGCACCGAGGAGCTCGATGCCGAGCTGCGCGGAGTCGACCTTGAGCTTGGTGAGCCCGAGCTTGGCGACGGAGCCCTCGGGGCCCGGCTGTCGGCCCTGGAGGGCGGCGGTCAGCATGCGCATGCTGAGGAAGCGCTGGAGCTCGCTGCGGATGTGCACGTCGGCGATCCGCTGGCGGGCGACGTCGTCCAGCGTCCCCCGGCGACGACCCAGCTCCGCGAGCCGGAAGGCGAGCGTGCTGCGCTTCAGGCCGCCGCTGCCCCCGATCGACGTGCGCTCGTTCATGAGCGTCGTGACGGCGACGTGCCAGCCGTCGTCGACCGCGCCGATGACGTTCTCGTGCGGGACGCGCACGCCCTCGAGGAACACCTCGTTGAAGTCGGCGGTGCCCGTCATCTGCTTCAGGGGGCGGACGGTGACGCCCGGGGCACGCAGATCGAGGACGAACGCGGTGATGCCCTGGTGCTTCGGCACGTCTGGGTTCGTGCGGCACAGCACCTCGGCGTAGTCGGCGAAGTGGGCGTGGGACGTCCACACCTTCTGCCCGTCGAGCACCCACTCGTCACCGTCGCGCACGGCCTTCGTGGCCAGGCCCGCCGAGTCCGAGCCGGCGCCGGGCTCGGAGAACATCTGGCACCAGACGGTGTCGCCTCGCAGCAGCGGCCGGAGGTACGTCTCCTTCTGCGCCGGCGTGCCGTGCACGCGCAGCGTCGGCGCCACGAAGTCGAGGCCGATCGTGAAGAGGTTGGGCGGGGTCTTCTGCGCCGCCTCCTCCTGGTCGAAGACGATCTGCTCCTGCGGCGATCCGCCGCGGCCGCCGAGCTCGGCCTCCCATGTGATCTTGGCCAGTCCGGCGTCGAACTTCTCCGCCTGCCAGGCCTTGGAACGGGCGATCGGATCGACGTGGCGCCGGATGCGGTCCAGCGCGTCGGTGATCCAGGCCCGGCACTCCTCGCGCCATGCGGCCTGCTCCGGTGTGTCCTCGAAGTGCACATCTGGGAACGTAAGGCGTTTACTATACGATTGTCCAGTTCGTCTGCTAGCGTTCGTCGACATGACGGCGACCGAGTCCTGTGGCGCCCAGGCGGAGGCAGCACGGCTGTTCCTGCGCGGCTCCTCCTTCCTCGACCCGGAGGCCTGGCACCGCCAAGTCGACGACCTGCGCGGGACGGCGCCGTTCGTGCCGGTCGAGGACCGGGTGTACGGGACGGTGTGGGTCGTCACCGACCTCGAGGTGCTCCTCGAGGTCTCGAGGCGTCCGGCCGAGTTCGCCAACACCGAGGAGCCGGCGCTGCTCGCAACCCCGGGCCTCGTGGGCGAGGGCAAGGACGAGGTGTGGGGCCAGCTCCAGATGCTGGTGAACATGGACGGTCCCGATCACCTGGCGCACCGCAAGGTCGTCGTCGACTGGTTCAAGAACTCGACGCTGCGGGTGCTGAAGCCCGCCGTCGAGGACCTGGTGGCCGAGTCGATGGACCGTCTGCGAGACCTCGGAGGCGAGTGCGACTTCGCGACCGAGATCGCCCTCCCGCTGCCGCTCCGGGTGATCATGTCGATGCTCGGCGTCCCTCGCGAGGACGAGCCGGTCATGCTGAAGCTGACGCAGGAGATGTTCAGCTCGGAGGACGAAGAGCTCGGGAGCAGCGACCCGCTCGCCGCCATCCACGAGGTGGCCGGCTACCTGCTGCAGATGATGAAGGACCGCAAGGCCCGACCCACCGACGACCTGTGCTCGGCCATCGTCCACGGCGTCGTCGACGGCACGCCGATCGAGACCATGGCGGCGCTGGGGCTGCACGTGATCATCTCGACCGCCGGCCACGACACCACCTCGTTCGCCATGTCGGGCGGCATCGACGCGCTGTGCCGGTTCCCCGAGGAGTTCGAGCGCCTCCGGGCCGACCCGTCGCTCGCCGACCAGGCCGCTCACGAGGTGGTCCGCTTGACGTCGCCGGTCCGCCACTTCGTCCGCCACGCCCAGATCGGTGCCGAGGTCGCCGGCCACCGCTTCGGCCCCGGCGATCGCATCCTCCTGTCGTACCCCGCAGCCAACCGGGACCCGTCGGTCTTCGACGACCCCCACCGGCTCGACGTCGCCCGCCCGAACGCGAACCGGCAGGTCGGCTGGGGCCACGGTCCCCACTTCTGCCTCGGCGCGCGCCTCGCCCAGATGGAGCTGGCCACGCTGCTCGGAGGCCTCGCACGCGAGTTCCGCTCCATCGAGGCGACGGGCCCCACCCAGTGGACCAAGGCGCACTTCGTCGGCGGCGCCAAGCACGTGCCCGTGCGGTGCGCGGCGTGAGCGATCACGTCCTGCTGGTCGAGCACCGCGACGGCGTCGACTGGCTCACCCTCGACCGGCCCCGGAAGCACAACGCGCTGGACGGGGCGCTCATCGACGCGCTGTGCGACCACTTCGCCCAGCTGCCCGAGCGCGACGACGTGCGCGCCGTCGTCCTGCGCGGGAACGGGGCGTCGTTCTGCGCCGGGCTCGACCTGGCCGCCCACGTGGCCAGCCGCGGCGAGGCGACGAAGCGCGTCGTCGAGCTCGTGCCGCTGATGCGGGCCTCCCCCCAGCCGGTGATCTCGCTGCTCCACGGCGCGGTCAAGGGCGGTGGCTTCGTGATGGGGCTGGCGAGCGACATCCGGATCGCCGGCGAGAGCGCCCGCATGGACGAGACGTTCATCAACATCGGCCTCAGCGGGTGCGACGTCGGCATCACCTACCTGCTCCCCCGCCTGGTGGGCCTGTCCGTGGCCTCCGAGCTCATGCTCACGGGGCGCGCCATCGACGCGAGGCGGGCCGAGCGGCTCGGGCTGGTGTCGGAGGTCGTGCCGGACGCGTACCTGGAGGCGGCAGGCACAGCGCTGGCGGAGGAGCTCTGCACGAAGTCGGCCCTCGGGCTGCGGCGCACCAAGGAGATGCTCAACCAGGCCTTCTCCTTCGACGACCTGGCCGAGGTCGTCCAGCTGGAGCTCGACATCCAGCTCGAGGTGCAGCGCGACGACCCGGCCTTCCGGGCCCGGCTGTCGTCCTACGGGGGGAAGGCGTGAAGGTCGACCTGGGCGCCACCATCCGGCCGGCGGCGGCCGCCGAGCTCGGGCGCGCCACCGAGGCCGCCGGCTTCGACGCCCTGTGGGCGGCCGAGACGAACCACGACCCGTTCCTGTCGTGCGCGCTCGCCGCGACCGCGACCGAGTCGATCGAGATCGGCACGGCGATCGCGATCGCGTTCGCCCGGAGCCCGATGACGCTGGCGAGCACCGCCCACGACCTGCAGTCCCTGAGCGGCGGGCGCTTCGTGCTCGGGCTCGGCAGCCAGATCAAGCCCCACATCGAGAACCGCTACTCCATGCCGTGGTCGCAGCCGGCCCGCCGCATGCGCGAGTTCGTCCTCGCGCTGCGCGCGATCTGGGACACGTGGGAGCACGGGACGCCGCTGCGCTTCGAGGGCGAGTTCTACCGGCACACCCTCATGACGCCCATGTTCACGCCCCGGGCGCACGGGCACGGCGCGCCGAAGGTGTTCCTCGCCGGCGTCGGTCCCCGCATGACCGAGGTCGCGGGCGAGGTGGCCGACGGGTTCATCTGCCACGGCTTCTCGTCCGAGCGGTACCTGCGCGAGTGCACGCTGCCCGCGCTGCAGCGGGGCTGCGAGCGTGCCGGCCGCGACCTCGACGACATCGAGGTCGTCGCGCCGGGCTTCGTGGTGACCGGCGTCGACGACGCCGCGATCGAGGCCGCCGCCGCGGCCACCCGCCGGCAGATGGCCTTCTACGGCTCGACGCCCGCGTACCGGCCGGTGCTGGAGCTGCACGGCTGGGGCGACCTGCAGACCGACCTGCACGCCATGTCCAAGCGCGGCGAGTGGGCCGCCATGGGCGGCCTCATCAGCGACGAGGTCCTCGAGACCTTCGCCGTCGTCGGCCGCCCCGACGAGGTCGGGCGGGAGCTGCACCGCCGCTACGGCGACGTCGTCCGCCGCGTGACCAGCTACGAGCGACCGCACCCGGATCCCACCCGGAACGCCTGGCCGACCATCGCCGAGACCCTCCGCCAGCCGGACTGACCAACGACCACGAGGACCACACGACCCATGGCCGACGACCACGTCACCCACACGACCCGCCCCGACGACCCGCACCGGATGGTGAAGTGGTCGCCCCCCTACCGCAAGGAGAACGTCGAGCTCCCCGAGTTCGACCTCGTCGACATCGAGCGCGACGGCCCCATCGGTCGCATCATCCTCAACTCCCCGGAGCAGCGGAACCCGCTCGGATACGAGCGCCTGCTGCAGCTCGAGATGGCCGCCAAGTGGCTCGAGCTCGACGAAGAGATCCGCGTCATCATCATCAAGGGCGAGGGCCCCTCGTTCTGCGCCGGGTACGACATGACGCCGGTGAAGCGGGGCGAGCGGGCGCGGAACTTCCCGCCGGGCGGCTACATCCATCCCAAGCGCGACCGCCTCTGGCAGTCCTACGACCTCGAGCACGCGCGCGTGTACTTCACGCTGTTCGACCTGCAGAAGCCGGTGATCGCCCAGATCCACGGCCACTGCCTGGCCGGCGGGACGGAGCTGGCCGGCTTCTGCGACCTGCGGATCGTGGCCGACGACGCCAAGATCGGCTGGCCCGTGGGCCGCAACTGGTCGCCAGGGAACCTGCAGTACATCCCGTGGCTCGTCGGCATGACCAAGGCGACGTACTACATGTTCACCTGCGAGCCGATGAGCGGCACGGAGGCCGCCGAGTGCCAGTGGGCCTCGGAGTCGGTGCCGGCCGACCAGCTCGAGGCGCGCACCGAGGAGCTCGCGCGCCAGATCGCGCTGACGCCCACCGACCTCATCATGCTCACGAAGCGGAGCATCAACCGCCAGTTCGAGATCATGGGCTTCCGCACCGGCATCGCCGCCAGCGTCGACCTGCTCGCGGTGTCGAGCTTCCGGGAAGAGGGCCTGTACGCCAAGCGCGACCCGGAGACCGGCGAAGGTGGCGACGAGTTCCAGAAGCGCGCGGAGCGCGACGGGCTGCGGGCGGCCATGGCCTGGCGGGAGGAGACCTTCGGCAACCGGTACCGGTCCGCTGACGACTGACGTCCGACGAATAGTACAACTGTCCAGTTCTGCTGCTACGGTGGCACCCGGCCGCCGCACCTCGAGACGGGAGACCCCCATGCGCATGTTCGACGCCGACAACCACTTCTACGAGGCCCACGACGCCTTCACCCGCCACGTTCCCCGGCAGTTCCACAAGCGGGGCGTGCAGTGGGTCACGCTCGACAACGGCCACAAGCGCCACCTGGTCGGCGGGAAGATCGACTTCCAGGTGCCGAACCCCACCTACGACCCCATCTCCAAGCCCGGCGTGCTGCGCGAGTACTACAAGGGCAACCCCGACGGGAAGTCCTTCGGCGAGCTCATCAGGTCGAACCTGGAGCCGCTGCCCGCCGCCTACCAGGACCGCGACGCCCGCTTGGCGGTGATGGACCAGCAGGGGCTCGACGCGGCGTGGCTGTTCCCCACCACCGGCGTCCACTACGAGCAGCGGCTCAAGCACGACATCGAGGCGCTCACCGCGGTGCACCAGGGCTACAACCGCTGGATCGAAGAGGACTGGGGCTTCGCCTACCAGGACCGCATCTTCGCCTCGCCCTACATCACCCTGGCCGATCCCGAGTGGGCGTGCCGCGAGATCGACTACGTCGCCGACAAGGGCGCCCGCATCGTCGTCGTGGTGCCGGGGCCCGTGCTCACGAAGGACGGCCCGCGCTCGCCCGGGGACGAGGTGTTCGACCCGTTCTGGGAGCGCATCGCCGAGACCGGCATCGTCGTCGTGGCGCACGTCGGCAACTCGGGCTACACGACCAACGGCTACCCCGACGGCGGCACCATCGAGACCCTGGGCGGTGGCCGCAAGCCGACCCTCTCGGTCTGGAAGATGGAGCGCGCCATCTGCGATTGGTTCTCCGCCCTCTGCTTCGACCGGGTCTTCGAGCGGTTCCCGGGCGTGCGCGTCGCCTCGGTGGAGAACGGTGCCGTCTACCTGCACGACCTCTTCCGGATGCTGGCGTCGCTCAAGGACCGCTACAAGCACTGGTTCCAGGACGACCCCGTCGAGGTGTTCAAGGCCCACGCGTGGATCAACCCGTTCTGGGAGGACGACATCGACGAGGTGATCTCCTTCATGGGCGCCGACCACGTGCTGTTCGGCTCGGACTTCCCGCACATGGAGGGCCTCGAGGAGCCGAAGCAGATCTTCGACGAGATCGGCCACCTGTCCGAGGCGGACCAGCGCCGGATCGTGTTCGACAACGCCGCCGAGCTCACCGGCCTGAAGGTCCCGGCCGCCTCCTGAGGGGGCCTGGACGCATGGACGACGACGCAGCGATGCACCCCGGCGACCTGCTGCGACGGCGCGGAGGCCGCATCGCCATCGTGATGGCGGGGTCGGGGGCGTCGCGCACCTACGCAGAGCTGGACGACCGCTCGACCAGGCTGGCCCGCGCCTTCGACGAGGCCGGCCTGGTTCCGGGCGACCACGTCGCCGTCCTGCTCCACAACGGGCTCGAGTACCTCGATGCCGTGTGGGCCGCCCTGCGGTCCGGCCTGTACGTGACGCCGGTCAGCTGGCACCTGGGCCCAGCCGAGACCGGCTACATCCTCGAGGACTGCGGTGCCAGGGCGCTGGTCACCTCGGCGGCCATGGCCGACGTCGTCGGCGAGCTCGGCTCCGCCGCCGCAGGGCTCGACGTGCGCCTGTCCGTGGGCGGCGGCATCGACGGCTACGACGACCTGGACGACGTGCTGGCGCAGCTGCCCGGCACCCCGCGCACCGATGAGCGCGAGGGCCAGCTGATGCTGTACTCCTCGGGCACGACCGGGCGCCCGAAGGGGATCCTCCCCCCGCTCCCCCGGTCGCCCTTCGGCGCCGCGAAGGGCGGCATCACACCGGTGGCCGAGCACCTCTACGGGATGGACGAGACGTCCACGTACCTGAGCACGGCGCCGATGTACCACGCCGCCCCGCTCGGCTGGACGATCGCCGCCCACCGGCTCGGCTCGACGGTGGTGGTGATGGAGCGCTTCGACGCCGCCGCCGCCCTCGACGCGATCGAGCGGCACGCGGTCACGCACGCCCAGTTCGTGCCCACCCACTTCATCCGGATGCTCCGCCTCCCCGAGGAGGTGCGCGCGGCGGCGGATCTGTCGTCGCTGCGCAAGGTCATCCACGCCGCCGCCCCCTGCCCCGAGCCGGTCAAGCAGCAGATGATCGACTGGGTCGGCCCGATCGTCGACGAGTACTACGGCGGCTCCGAGGGCTTCGGCTTCTGCAACATCACCGCCGACGAGTGGCTCGCCCACCGTGGCTCGGTGGGGCGCTCGGTGCTCGGCCCCATCCACGTCGTCGACGAGGACGGCACCGAGCTGGGCCCCGGGGAGACGGGCCAGGTCTGGTTCGAGGCCGCCGGACGGTTCGAGTACCACGGCGACCCCGACAAGACGCGACGGGCCACGGATCCCCGGGGCTGGGCCACCTACGGCGACGTCGGCCACGTCGACGAGGACGGCTACCTGTACCTCACCGATCGCGTGTCGAACATGATCATCTCGGGCGGGGTGAACATCTACCCCCAGGAGGCCGAGAACGTCCTTGCCGCCCACCCGGCCGTGCACGACGTCGCCGTGCTCGGCGTGCCCGACGCAGAGATGGGCGAGCGGGTGAAGGCCTTCGTCGTCGCCGTCCACCCGCCGGCGGACCCGGCCGGCCTCGCGGCCGAGCTCATCGAGCACTGCCGCGCCGAGCTCGCGCACTACAAGTGCCCGCGCGAGCTCGCGTTCGTCGACGAGCTCCCCCGCCTCGAGAGCGGCAAGCTCCTCAAGCGCCGCCTCCTCGAGCAGGCGGGCGCGGCCACGGCATGAGGTGGGGTGCCGGGCGCTCAGCCGTCGATGCGGGTCATGCCGGCGACGATCATGTCGATCAGCTGCTCGACCTGCGCGTCGAGCGGCTCGCCGCGGCGTGGCTGGGCGAAGCCGACCCGTGCCGCGAAGCCCTCGAAGGTGAACGGGCTGAACACAGCACCGAACACGAAGACGCCGAGGACACGCAGGTCGACCGTCGAGGGGAGCTCGTCGGTGCCGGCGGCGTAGGCGAGCAGCGCCTGCGCGACGGGCTCCAGGACGTCGTCGTAGATCTGCTCGAACCGCGGACCGCCTCGCAGCGCCTCGGCGAGGAGCAGTCGGAACGCATCGGGGTTCGCCGCCGCCTCGACCACCAGCAGCTCGAGACCGGCTCGCAAGGTCGGGCGCAGCGGCCGAGCCGCCTGCACGTCGAACATCTCGGTGATGCGCGTGGCGACCGGGCCGAGGCCGTGCCAGACCGCGGCTCGCCAGAGGTCGTCCTTCGACCCGAAGTAGTGGCGCACGAGGTTGTGCCCGACGCCGACCGAGCCCGTGATCTCGCGGATCGAGGCGCCCTCGAAGCCGCGCTCGGCGAAGGCGCGGAGCGCTGCGTCGAGGAGAGCCGCCTTCGTCTTGTCGGCGTCAGCACCGGGTGGCCTGCCGATCCGCTTGCCAGGCGATTTATTGGACATTCGTACAGTTTATGCCCGGCGGCCCCCAGCGCGCCGCACCCCCACGGAGGGAGTCTCCCATGACCGCCATCGACCGCACCACCACCCGACTCGACCCTGCGCTCTTCACCGACGGTGCCGCCTTCCTCGACCTGGAGCGCTGGCACCGCTCCGTCGACGAGCTGCGTGGCGAGGGTCCCTTCCTCCGCGTCGACGACGAGGCACACGGGACGTTCTGGGCCACCGTCGACCTCGAGGTGCTGCTCGAGGTGTCCCGGCGGCCCGAGGAGTTCGCCAACACCACCGCGCCCCTGCTCCCGCCCAAGCTTGGCGGCGACGCCCCCGACATCAACGAGGTCAGCGCGCAGCTCAAGATGCTGATCAACCAGGACGGCCACGACCACCTGGCGCACCGCAAGCTGATCGTCAGCTGGTTCAAGAACTCGACGCTGCGGGTCCTGCAGCCCGCCGTCCAGGAGCTGGTCGCAGAGTCGATGACCCGGCTCCGTGAGCTCGGCGGCGAGTGCGACTTCTCCACGGAGGTCGCGCTCCCGCTCCCGCTGCGCGTGATCATGTCGATGCTCGGCGTCCCCCGCGAGGACGAGCCCGTCCTGCTGAAGCTGACCCAGGAGATGTTCAGCTCCGAGGACGACGAGCTGGGACAGGGCGATCCGTTCGCGGCGATGATGGAGGTCGCCGGCTACTTCACCGAGCTGATGCAGGACCGGCAGGCGAACCCCACGGACGACCTCTCGTCGGCCATCGCGAACGGCGTCGTCGACGGCACACCGCTGGAGGCGATGACGGCGATCGGCCTCTACGTCATCATCGCCACCGCCGGTCACGACACCACGTCGTTCGCCATGGCCGGCGGCGTCGACGCGCTGTGCCGGTTCCCCGACGAGTTCCAGCGCCTCCGCGCCGACCCGGACCTCGTCCCGAACGCGGCCTATGAGGTGGTCCGCCTCACGTCCCCGGTGCGCCACTTCCTCCGGCACGCGCAGACCGAGACCGAGGTCGCCGGGCACACGTTCGCCCCGGGCGACCGCATCCTGCTGTCGTACCCGGGCGCCAACCGTGACCCGGCCCTGTTCGACGATCCGCACCGTCTGGACCTCGGTCGCCCGAACGCGATGCGGCAGGTCGGGTGGGGACACGGCGCCCACTTCTGCATCGGCTCGCGGCTGGCGCACATGGAGATCGCCGCCGTCCTCGACGGCCTGCGAGCCGGGTTCACCTCGATCGAGGCCACCGGCCCGACCGAGTGGACGAAGTCCCACTTCGTGGGCGGCGCCAAGCACGTCCCCGTCCGCTGCGCCAGCTGATGGGCGTGCGCATGAGCGAGGAAGAGGCGTGGGCCTTCCTCGCCGCCGGACACACCGCCGTCCTCACCACGCTGCGACGAGACGGCTGGCCGGTCTCGCTCCCGCTCTGGTACGTCGTCCAGGACCGAGCCATCTACGTCGGCACTCCGACTCGGAGCAAGAAGGTGGAGCGCATCCGGAACGACGATCGCGGGTGCCTGCTGGTCGAGCGGGGCGAGGCCTGGGCCGACCTCGCCGCGGTCGAGCTGCCGGTCCGGGCGACGATCCTCGGGTCCGGTCCCGAAGCCGACCGCGCCGAAGCAGCGTTCGCCGACAAGTACGCGGCCTTCCGGCCCGCGCCCTCTCGGATGCCCAGCGCGACCAACGAGCACTACTCGGGCCGGACCATGGTTCGCCTGGACCCCGCCGGGTCGCTCATCAGCTGGGACAACTCCCGCATCCGACTCCGCGGGTGAGCTGCGGGCACGTGGTGGGCACGGGACCGCAGCCAACCCCGCAGATCGCTGGTGGAGACGATGGGACTCGAACCCACGACCCCCTGCTTGCAAAGCAGGTGCTCTAGCCAGCTGAGCTACGTCCCCGCGTGGTGCGTCGCGCACCGACTCGGTCCGCCAATGCTGGCACAGCACCTGAGCGCGCCACGAGCGAGACCCGGCGTGGGCGAAGGGGTCAGCGGTGATGGCGGCGACGCAGCTCGGCCTCGACGTCGGCGTCGGTGACCTCCCGCTTGCCGTACAGCTCCCACGCGTGCATCACCAGGCCGATGCCCCAGCCGCCCATGATCCAGGCCGGCCAGAAGTAGCCGCCGCCCCCGAGGAGCCAGATGCCCACGAGGAAGGCGTTGACCACGAGGTAGCCGACGAGGTGCGAGCCGAAGTCTCGGCGATCGACGATGCGCTTGCGAGCTGCTGCCCACTCCTCCGATCCGTGATCGATGAGCTCGCCTGTCATGACGCGATCGTCCGCCCGCACCCAGCGCACGTCCAGGGTCGAAGGTCGTGACCCTCGGGCGTCCGCCATCCGAGTCACCAGCGCTGCACGACCTCGGGCGTGAGCGACTCGAGCGTCGGGTGGCCGGCGAGGCACATCGCAAGGTCGAGCTCGGCCAGCAGGCAGCGGAGCACGTGGTCGACGCCGGCCTGGCCGGCCAGCGCGAGGCCGTACAGGAACGGGCGGCCGAGCAGGACCGCATCAGCGCCGAGGGCCAGCGCCTTCAGCACGTCGGTGCCGGTGCGGATGCCGGAGTCGAACAGGATCGTGGCCCGGTCGCCCACCGCCTCGACGACCCCGGGCAGGGCGTCGAGCGCACCCACGCCGCCGTCCACCTGGCGGCCCCCGTGGTTCGACACGACCAGGCCGTCGGCCCCGTGGTCGACAGCAGCGCGGGCGTCGTCGGGGTGGACGATGCCCTTCAGCACGATGGGGCCGTCCCAGCGCTCGCGCAGGAAGGGCAGGTCGTCGAGCGACAGACCGGGGTTGGGGAACATGCCGGCCCACAGGAACGTGGCGGCGCCCGGGTCCTCCTCCGGGCTCTTCTCCAGCCGGGAGCGGAAGGCGGGGTCGGAGAGGTAGTTGGCCACGCCGACGTTGGAGAGGAAGGGCAGGAAGCCGCGGTCGAGGTCGGCGGGCCGCCAGCCGAGCAGCGTGGTGTCGAGGGTGACGACGAGCGTCTCGTAGCCGGACGCGGCTGCCCGCTCGAGGAAGCTGGCGCACACATCGGGGTCGGTCGGGTAGTACAGCTGGTACCAGCGCGAGCCCGCGCCGCTGGCCTCGGCGACCTGCTCGAAGTCGTGGGCCGCCGCCGTGGAGTGGATGTACGTGATGCCGAGCTCGGCGGCGGCGCGGGCGGTGGCGAGCTCCCCGTCGGGGTGGGCGAGGGTCTGCACGCCGACCGGCGCGATGAGCACGGGCGCCGCCATCTCGGTGCCGAGCACCGTGCACGACAGGTCGCGCTCGGGTGCGCCCCGCAGCATGCGGGGCACGATGCGCCAGCGGTCGAACGCCTCCCGGTTGGCCCGGGTGGTGGCGCCGTCACCGGCGCTGGGGACGATGTAGCCCATGGCCTCGGGCGACAGCACCTGCCGGGCCTGCTCCTCGAGCTGGACGAGGTTGGTCGTCAGCTCCCTCGTCCGTCCCTCGAGCATGCCCTCGAGGTAGATGCCGACCTGGAAGTCGCCGAAGTTCGCCATCCGCCCAGCATCCCACGAACCCCAGGGGCGCTCGGCCGGAGGCGCGCGCACGTGGGTGGCATGCAACGGCCACGCCCGGGGTATGACCCGGCCCGGTCGGGCGCGCACCGCAGAGGAGCGACCGATGGTCATCACCGAGCACACCGAGCTGGCCGAGCCGTCCGAGGAGCAGGAGCTCCGCACCGAGGCGCGAGACGTCGCACCACGGAAGCCACCGCGGGTGGGGGTGCCCGGGCTCCTCCTGGGCATCGGCCTCGGCGGCTTCGTCGACGGCATCGTGCTGCACCAGGTGCTCCAGTGGCATCACATGCTGTCGAACACGCCCGACGACAGCCTGGGCCTGGAGGCGTACCCGGTCGACACGGTCGCCGGCCTCGAGACCAACACGCTCGCCGACGGCTTCTTCCACGTCGGCACCTGGATCGCCGTGGTCCTCGGCCTCGCCGTGCTGTGGCGGCGGGTCGTGAAGCGACCCGGGCCGTGGTCGGGTCGGGCGCTCCTCGGCGCCGTGCTCGCCGGCTGGGGCCTGTTCAACCTGGTCGAGGGCATCGTCGACCACCACATCCTGCAGATCCACCACGTCCGGATGGAGGCCGACGTCGACAACGTGCTGCTGTGGGACCTGGGGTTCCTGGCGTCCGGCGCCGTGCTCCTCGCCCTCGGCACGGCGCTGCACCGGTGGGGCCGCCGGCGGACCATCGATCTGCGCTGAGGCGTCGGGACGGCTCGGTCACCGGCGCTCCGCCATCCGAACGGGGGCGCAGCCCCGTAGGCTGATCGATCCGTCGGCACACCAGGAGGGGCTCGGTGCCCTCGACGTCACACCCCGCGGCGCTCGTCGCCGCTGCTGCATCAACCGCTGCGGGCCTGATCCACGCCGCCGCCGCGGGCTCGCACGCCGAGCTCACCACGCTGTCGCGCCTGTTCGGCGCGGCCGCCGTGCTGCAGATCGCGTGGGCCGCCGCGGTGCTCCTGCGCCGGACCCGCCCCGTCGTGCTGGCCGGCGTGGCGGTGA
Source organism: Acidimicrobiales bacterium (assembly GCA_035764875.1). GTDB lineage: Bacteria > Actinomycetota > Acidimicrobiia > Acidimicrobiales > Salinilacustritrichaceae > Salinilacustrithrix. Next base: position 55,145 of record DASTYO010000177.1, read on the forward strand.
ACCTCGGCGCCCTCGCCGCGTGGGGCGTCACCCGCTCCGCCGGCATCTCCGCGATCGAGGGGCTCGAGGTGGCCCAGGACGCCGGCTTCCCCGACACGCTCGCCGCGGGCGCCGCAGCGCTCGCCGCCTTCGCCGGGGTGCTGTCGCTGAGTGTCCGGTCCGTGCCGCGACTGGGTCGGGTCGCCGCGCCGGCGCTCGTCGGCGTGCTCGCGCTGGCCACCGTGCCGGCGATGGCCACGCCCCACGACCACGGCATCCACGCCCACGACGAGGCCGGGCTGGCGGCCGCGCACGAACACGACGACTCCCACGTCCACGACGACAGCCACGCCGACGGCGACCACGACAGCCACCACGACGACGACCCGGCCGCCGTGCCGACCGAAGCCGACCTCGGCTACCCGGTGAGCTTCGCGTCGTGGCTCGACCGAGCCGACACCGCCACCCAGCGCGAACGGGCCGAGCAGCTGATCATCGACACCACGAAGGCCATGGCGGCGTTCCCGGACGAGGCGGCGATCCAGGCCGCCGGCTTCGTCTCGATCGGCGACGGCGGCACCGGCTGGGAGCACTACGTCCACGTGCAGCGCATCATCGACCCGCGCGTGCTCGACCCCGCCGACATCGAGTCGATCGTGCTGAAGGTCGACCCCGACGGCACCAAGGAGGTCGCGTCGGCGATGTACCTGCTGCCGTTCGGCTCCACCATGGCCGACGTGCCCGACGTCGCCGGCGACCTCACCACGTGGCACGACCACCAGAACCTCTGCTGGGACGGCGTGCGCGTCGTCGGCACCACCGACGCCACCGGCTCGTGCGCCCGCGGGGCGTTCCGGCCCACCCAGCCGATGCTCCACGTCTGGATGATCGACCACCCGTGCGGGCCCTTCGCCGGCATCGAGGGGTCGCACGGCTCGGGCTGCGGCCACGCGCACGACGAGGCCCCAGACGCGGAAGCGGGGGTGGCCGCCGGTGACGACCACCCCCACGAACCGGGGACTCCCGAGCACGGGCACTGAGCCCGCCCGGGCGTCCGCTCAGTCGATGGCGCCCTCGCCCTTCTGGTGGGCGCCCTTCTCGGTCATGTCCCGGTAGGTCTCCTCGACGTCGGGTGCCTGCTCTGCGGCTCGCTCGGCCGCCGCCTCCTCGTCGGGGGTGGGCTCTTCGAGGGTGCTGGGGTCGTTGTTGTCAGCCATGGTGCGAGCCATACCCACAGGGTCGGCAGCGGAAGACCGGCTACGCACGACGGCGCCGATCGTGGGAGGCTCGGAGGCGATGAGCACCGTGTCCAGCCCCTTCTACACCGACGAGCACGAGGCCTACCGGGAGGTCGTCCGGGCCTTCACCGAGAAGGAGATCGCCCCCCACGTCCACGAGTGGGACCTGGCCGGCGAGGTGCCACGCGAGCTGTACGTGAAGGCCGGGGCCATCGGCCTGTTCGGCGACGGCTTCGACGAGGAGCACGGCGGGCACGGCCAGCGCGACGCCCTCATGCGCCTCGTGCTGATGGAGGAGCTCTGCCGGGCGGGCTCCGGCGGGGTGGTCGCCGCCCTCTTCTCGAACTACATCGGCCTGCCACCCGTCCAGCGGTTCGCGTCCGACGAGATGAAGGCGCGGGTGATCGCGCCGTGCATGAGCGGCGAGAAGATCGCCGCGCTCGCCATCACCGAGCCCTCGGGCGGTTCGGACGTGGCCCGCATCCGCACCACGGCGCGGCGCGACGGCGACGAGTACGTGGTGAACGGCTCGAAGACCTTCATCACCTCCGGCATGCGCGCCGACTTCTTCACCACCGCGGTGCGCACCGGGGCCGAGGGCCCCTCCGGGATCTCGCTGCTGCTCATCGAGGGCGACCGGCCCGGCGTCGACCGGACGAAGCTCGACAAGATGGGCTGGCTCGCGTCCGACACGGCGACGCTGTACTTCGACGACGTGCGAGTCCCGGTCGAGAACCTGATCACCGAGGAGAACGCCGGGTTCTCCGCGATCGTGAACAACTTCAACGCCGAGCGCATCGACCTGGCCGTCCAGTCGACGGCGTTCAGCCGGGTGTGCTTCGACGAAGCGGTCGCCTGGGCCCGCGAGCGGGAGACGTTCGGCAAGCGGCTGGCCGACCACCAGGTGATCCGCCACAAGCTGGCCGAGATGGACCGCATGATCAACGCGTCGAAGGCGTGGCTCGAGCTGCTGTCGTGGCGCCTCAACCAGGGCGACAACCCGGTGGCCGAGATCGCCGAGGCGAAGGTGAACGCCACCCTGTGCTTCGAGGCGTGCGCACGTGAGGCCGCCCAGATCCTCGGCGGCGCCAGCTACCTGCGGGGCGACACCGTCGAGCGGCTCTACCGCGAGGTGCGCGTGCAGGCCATCGGCGGCGGCTCCGAGGAGATCATGCGCGACCTCGCGTCACGCCAGCTCGGCATCTGAGGCCCGGCCGGCTGGTACGCAGCCGCGTCCAGCTCCCCGTCAGCGGACGCCGTCGGGGGCCCGGCGCCAGCGCAGGGCGGCGCGCGTGCGGGCCGAGAGGTCGTCGGGGTCGAAGGGCTTGGCGACGAAGTCATCGGAGCCGATGGCCCGGGCGCGGGCCTCGGCAGCCGGCTCGGCCGACACGACGATCACCACGCAGTCCTCGTTGCCCGGTTGCCGGCGGATGTCCTGGGTGGCCGTGATGCCGTCCACGTTGGGCATCATCACGTCCATCACGAGCGCGTCCGGGTACCAGCCCTCGGCGAGCGCCACGGCCTCGGCGCCGTCGGACGCTTCCCGGACCTCCCAGCCGTCGAGCTCGAGCATGCCGGCGATCAGCCGCCGGATGCCGCGGTCGTCCTCGGCGACGAGCGCCCGGAGGAGCCGGCGCTCCGACTCGTTCTCGATCTGCACCCTTGTTCCATCGGCGCATCCTCGGGGTCCTTGAGCGCGCGCGTGCGCAGCATCCGCGTCCAGCTTCAGGAACGGGTGGCGTCGAGGAGCGTGTCGTAGGCGGCGGCGATGTGGTCGCGCAGCGCCTGCGGGTCGGCGACCGCTCCGGCGTCGACGACGAGGCCCATGTCGAGGCTGCCGTTGTAGCTGAGCGTGCTCAGGTTGAACGCCGTGCCCGAGATCGGGCCCATGGGGAGCACGGCGTCGCAGCGGGCGCCGGCGATGTAGAGCTCGACCGGGCCGCCCCGCACGTTCGAGACCGTGAAGTCGACGGCGGAGGCGGCGTCGCGGGCGACCGACGTGATGACCGACGTCGGGAGCAGGTTCACCACCATCGCCAGGCTGCCGAGCAGGTCGGTGGACGCCTGGCCCTTCACGCCGGCGAGGCCCTCGTGCACCACCGTGAAGGCGGCGACCGGGTCGGCGGGCGCCTCGAGGTCGGTGGTGGTGATCGCGAACGCGTTGCCGCCGACCGTGCCGCCCCGGCGGGTGCTGACGGGCATGGCCACGCGGAGGCGGTGCGGGTGGGCGCCGCGCTCGTGGTGGTAGGCGGCCGCGCCGGCGAGGGCGCCGGCGACGAACACGTCGTTGACCGTCCCGCCCAGCGCCTTGCCGGCCCGCTTGGCGTCGTCGAGGGGGACGCGGATGGCGCCGAACCACCGCTTGAGGGTGCGGGGCTGCCACAGCGGCGAGCCGACGCGCTCGCCCTCGTCGTCCACCGACGGGCGGAGCGAGCGCTCGACCTCGCGCAGGGCGCCGCCCACGCCGAGGGCCGTGCCGAGCGGGTTGGTGACCACCGAGCGCACCATGCGCTGGGCCACGCCACCGACCCGACGGACGTTGTGGCCGACCACCTCGCGTGCCGACTCGACGAAGGAGTCCTGGTGCACCTCGGGCAGGGGGAGCACGGCGGGATCGGGCTCGTTCGGGTCGCGCTCGAGGTCGACGAACTGCTCGGCCAGCCGGACGCCGCCCTCGCCGTCGGTGATCGTGTGGTGCATCTTCTGGAACAGCGCCGCCCGGCCGCCGGGGAGGCCCTCGATGACCACGAACTGCCAGAGCGGCCGGGTGCGCTCGAAGGGCTCGAGCAGCATGCGCACGCAGAGGTCGTAGAGCTCGGCCTCGGTGCCCGGCGCGGGCAGGGCGACGCGCCAGAGGTGGTGGTCCAGGTCGAAGCCGGGGTCGTCGGCCCACATCGGCGGGCTGAGCCGCCCGACGCTCGCCACCACCCGCTGGCGCAGGCGGGGCACGGCGACGACGGCGTGGGCGAGGCGCGCCCGCAGCCGCTCGATGGACGGCGTGCGGTCGAGGAGGGTGATGCTGGCGAACCAGGAGCTGAACGTGGGGTCCTTCTCGAGGTTCCACATCAGCGCCTCGCTGTCGCTCATGTGGCGCTCGAACTGCTGCTCCCGCACGCGAGCCATCACGGGAGCGTATCCACCGCAGGGCCCGCGGTGATCAGCGCCCGCTACCGTCCGGGCCGTGAGCGTGCGAGGAGCGGAGCAGCGGGCCCGCGTGCGGGCCTGGTGGCGGACCATCCGCCCCGGGCTGCTCGCCAAGGCGGTCGACGCGCTCGGCGACGCCGACGGCCAGGCGTTCGCCGCCCGGGCCGACGTGGTCATCGACGAGCTGCACGAGGCGGTCGACGACGTCTACACGCCGCTCGGCCACGGCGCTGACGACCTCGTGCTGCGCCTCGTGATGCTCGCCCTCGCCACGGCCACCGATCGCTCCCCCGCCCTGCGCGTCCTCGACCACCGCCGGGAGATCGACCCGCAGTGGTTCCTCCGGGCTCGCCAGGTGGGCTACGTGGCCTACACCGACCGCTTCGCCGGCACGCTGCAGGGGGTCCGCGAGCGCCTCGAGCACCTCGACGAGCTCGGCATCACCTACCTGCACCTGATGCCGCTGCTCCGGCCGCGGGAGGGTGAGAGCGACGGCGGCTACGCGGTGGCCGACTACGGCGAGGTCGACCCCCGGCTCGGCACCATGGACGACCTCGAGGCGCTCGCGGCCGAGCTCCACCGGCTCGACATGGCACTGTGCATCGACCTCGTCGTGAACCACACCGCGGCCGAGCACCCGTGGGCGCAGGCGGCGCGGGCTGGGGACGATCGCCACAAGCGGTACTACCGCATCTTCCCGAGCCGGCGCGAGCCCGACGAGTACGAGCAGACCCTGCGCGAGGTGTTCCCCGAGATGGCGCCGGGCAGCTTCACCGAGGTCGAGGGCCTCGGCTGGGTGTGGACCACCTTCCGCGAGTGGCAGTGGGACCTCAACTACGCCAACCCCGAGGTCCTCACGGCCATGTGCGAGGTCATGGGCGCCCTCGCCAACCGGGGGGTGGACGTGCTGCGCCTCGACGCCGTCCCGTTCCTCTGGAAGCAGAAGGGCACCGACTGCGAGAACCTGCCCGAGGCCCACCGCATCGTCCAGGTCCTGCGGGCCGTGCTGCGCATCTCGGCGCCCGGGGTGATCTGCAAGGCCGAGGCCATCGTGCCGCCCGAGCAGCTCGTCCAGTACCTCGGCGGCCACGAGCCCGAGGTGCGCGAGTGCGAGCTCGCCTACCACAACCAGCTCATGGTGATGCTGTGGTCGTCGCTGGCCGCGCGCGACGCCCGGCTCATGACCCACGCGCTGCAGCGGATGCGCCGGCCACCGGTGGGCACCGGCTGGGTCACCTACGTGCGCTGCCACGACGACATCGGCTGGGCGGTCAGCGACGAGGACGCCGCCGCGGTGGGCTGGAACGGGTTCGAGCACCGCTCGTTCCTCAACCGCTTCTACGCCGGCGAGCACGAGGCCAGCTGGGCCCAGGGCGTGCGCTTCCAGTCGAACCCGCTCACGGGCGACGCCCGCATCTCGGGCACCACCGCCGCGCTGTGCGGCATCGACGACGCACGTGAGCGGGGCGACGACGAGGCGCTGTACTTCGCCATCCGCCGCTTCCTCCTGCTCCACGCGGTGATCATGGGGTGGGGCGGGTCGGTCCCCCTGCTGTACATGGGCGACGAGATCGCGCTCGCGAACGACCGCGCCTTCGCCGACGACCCCGAGCACGCCGACGACAACCGCTGGATCCACCGGCCGGTCATGGATTGGGACGCGGTCGACCGCCGGCACGACCCCCGGACGGTGGAGGGCCGGGTGTTCGCCGGGCTCCGCCGCCAGGTCGACGCCCGGCGCGACCTCCCGGTGATGCGCGGGGGCGGCGACACCGTCCCGTGGTGGACGGGCCACCCGTCGGTGTTCGCCTGGCGGCGGACCCATCCCCGGCACCGGCCCTTCCTCGGCCTGGCCGCGTTCGCCGACGGGCCCACCAGCATCGCCCGGCACGTGATGGCCGACGCCGGCCTGCACAACCCCACCGTGGCGCTGGCGTCCGACGGCGGCGTGAAGATCGAGGACGACGAGATCCAGCTGCCGCCGTGGGGCTGGGCCTGGCTCGCCGACTGACCGCGGCTCGGGCTACTCCTCGACGATGGAGTAGAGCGCGCCGCCGCGCGTCCCGATCAGCACCCGTCCATCCCACACCGCGGGCGTGGCCTCGATGCAGCCGCCGAGCTCGACCCGCCACCGCTCGGTGGGCTGGGCGCCGCGGCGCGGCAGGTCGAGGGCGTGCAGCACCCCGTCGCAGTCGCCGATGAGGAGCACGCCGTCGACCACCACCGGCGATCCCCACAGCGGGCCGGGCAGGCGGGTGCTCCACAGCTCCTCGCCGCTGTCGGCGCGCAGGGCCACCAGCCGCCCGCCGTTGGTGGCCGCGTAGACGACGCCGTCGACGACGGCCGGCGTGCCCCAGATGCCGCCCGGGCGCACCTCGTTGTCGAAGAACGACCACACCAGCGGATCCTCGCCGGCCGCGACGTCGGCGCTGGGGTCGAGCTTCACCAGCTGCCCCACCGCGTCCGAGCGCGCCGCCGTGCTGGTGCGCTCGTACTCGGCCGCGACGTACAGGTTCCCGTCCCGGTCGGCGACGATCGACGCGTCCGTGTCGTCACCCATCCAGTAGCGGAACGTGCGGGTCGGGGTGGCGCCCTCATGCAGCCCGCCGATGTCGTAGCCCTGCACCAGGCCGCCGGAGTTCGTGAAGTACACGGTGTTGCCGACGACCGTGGGCGAAACCTCGATCGAGACCACCTCGTCGCCGAGGGCGTCGAGCAGCTCGGGGTCCCAGCCGGGGGTGTTGAAGACGAGCTGCGGGTCAACCGTGACCGAGCCGTCCTCGCCCGTCCCGCGGTTGAGCCGGATGACGAAGAACTGGCTGTTCTCCCCGCCGAGGAACAGGTGGTCGTCGATGATGACGCCGGAGCTGTCCCAGTCGTCGTTCCACAGCGTGGGCGAGACGTCGTCGGCGTCGAGCGACCACAGCTCGACCGCCTCGTCGCCCTCGATGGAGAGGATGCGGTACTCGTTGTCGCGGGAGCCGGTGTAGACGAGCGGGTAGCCGTCGGGATCGATCGTCACGGAGCCCTTGATGAGGTCGCCGGTGGGGAAGTCGGGGAGGATGCGCTCGCCGGTGTCGGCATCGACGAAGTGGACCGCGCCGTCGTAGGCGCCGAACACCGCCCACGTCCGGTTGGTGCCGTCGGGGCCGGCGCGCTCGAACACCGCCGGCTGCCCGGTCCAGCCCATGCCGCACCAGATCTTGGTCTCGCCGAGGTTGGTGGACTCCCCGCACATGCCGCCCTCCTCGGGGAAGCGGAAGGCGACGGTGGGCGACGCCGGCACCGGGCCCTTCCCGTACCAGCTGCGGGTCGGGTTGCCGCGGAAGGTGAGCAGGCCCTCCACGGTGGCCCCCGGGTAGGGCTCGCCGGCGAGCGACGGGTCGGACCAGCCGTCGTAGGGCGGCACCGAGGAGCTCGTCGTGGTGGCGTCACCGTCGGATGCCGCGGCGACGGGGTCGCCGGCGGTGGCGTCGCCGCGGTCGTCGATCCACCACGTGGCCAGGATGACCAGCACGCTCACCAGTGCGACCGGCAGCAGCGGCACACGGCGGGGCACGGGCGGGAAGTGTACGGGCGTCTACGTTCAGCGGATGCGCGCTGACGGCTTCGAACCGCTCCCCGACGACGTCCTCGACCGCTGGTCCACCTTCGGCCGCTGGCCGGACCGCACCTACTTCCCGAGCCTGGTCGGCCTGCAGATCGAGGAGCTCAAGCGCGACTACTGCCGGATGCGGCTGCCCTACCGCCCCGACCTCGACCAGCCCCACGGCTTCGTCCACGGCGGCGCGCTGGCCACCCTGATCGACACGGTGGTGGTGCCACCGATCGGGTCGGCCTACGGGCCGGACACGCAGTACCTGACGCTGACGATGAACATCAGCTACCTGGGCGCGGTGCGCGAGGCCGACGTGGTGGCCGAGGGGTGGATCACCCGGCGGGGGCGGTCCACGGTGTTCTGCCGCGCCGAGGCCACCAGCGACGGGCGCCTCGTCGCCGAGGGCTCGCTCATCTACGCGGTGCGCGAGCCCCGGTAGCCTCCCCCCGTGCCGGAGACGCTGCGCTACGTGTCCCGGGTCGCCCGTCTGCCGCTGCTCGACGGCGACGGCGAGCCGATCGGGCAGGTCGAGGACGTCGTCCTCGCGCCTGCCGGACGCCTCGCGCCCCGCGTCCTCGGCTTCGTCACCCAGGTGCAGCGCCGGCGGATCTTCGTGAACGCCAACCGCATCGACGACCTCGAGCCCACCGGCGTGCGCATGCGGAGCGGGTCCATCGACGTGCGGCCGTTCCGCAAGCACGAGGGCGAGCTGCTCGCCCTCGAGGACGTCGTGAACCAGCGGGTCACCGTCGACGGCGTCGAGCGCTACGTGCGCGACGTCGGCATCGCCGCGTCGGAGGCGCCGGGCTCGCAGTGGGAGCTGGCCACGCTCGCGCTCGGCGGCCGCGGCCCGCTGTCGCGCCGGCGCAGCCCGGTGATCGTGCCGTGGGACCGCTGCCCCGAGCTCTTCGCCATCGGCGCCGACGCCGCCGAGGTCGCGGCCATGCGCGAGATGCGCCCGGCTGACGTCGCCAACCGCATCCGGGCGCTGCCCCTCGAGAAGCGCCAGCGGCTGGCCGAGCTCATGGAGGACGAGCGGCTCGCCGACCTCCTCGAGGAGCTGCCCGAGGACGAGCAGGTGCGCCTCATCAGCGGCCTCGACCTGGAGCGGGCGGCCGACATCCTCGAGGAGATGGACCCCGACGACGCCGCCGACCTCCTCGGCGAGATGTCGGCCGAGGAGCGGGCCCGGCTGCTCGAGGCCATGGAGCCCGACGAGGCCACGCCGGTGCGCCGGCTCCTCACCTACGCGTCGGGCACCGCCGGCGGCCTGATGACGCCCGAGCCGGTGATCATGCCCCACACCGCCACCGTCGCCGAGGCGCTGGCTCGCATCCGCGAGCACTCGCTCGCCGTCGCGCTCGCCGCCCAGGTGTTCGTCGTCCAGCCGCCGCTCTCGGTGCCCACGGGCCGCTTCCTCGGCACCGTCGGCTTCCAGCGCCTCCTCCGCCACCCGCCCTCCGAGACGCTCGGCGACATCATCCCGGAGACCTCCGAGTTCCTCACGCCGGACACGCCGCTGCTCGAGGTGGCCGGCCGGCTCGCCGCGTACGACATGGTCGCCGTCGCCGTGTGCGACTCGGCGCGCCACCTCGTCGGCGTCGTCACCATCGACGACGTCATGGACCACCTGCTGCCTCGAGGCTGGCGCCGACGACTGCTCCCCAACCCACGCGCGGCAGGTCAGTAGATGCTGCGGTTCCGACGGACGGACGACCTCGCCCGCCCGGCCACGGGCAGCGTCATCGGCGTCCACTTCGACCCCGACGCCTTCGGCCGCTTCTCCGAGGCGATCGCCCGGTTCCTCGGCACGGGCCGCTTCCTCGCCGGCCAGACCGTGTTGGTCGCGGTGTGGATCATCTTCAACGTCGCCGCCGTGCGGCTGCGCTGGGACCCGTACCCCTTCATCCTCCTGAACCTGGCGTTCTCCACCCAGGCCGCCTACGCGGCGCCGCTGATCCTGCTGGCCCAGAACCGCCAGGACGAGCGCGACCGCGCCCAGGCCGAGCAGGACCGCGAGGTCAACGCCCGCACCCAGGCCGAAGCCGAGTTCCTCGCCCGCGAGCTGGCGTCCGTGCGGCTCACCCTCTCCGACGTCGCCACGGTGGCCGAGCTGCAGGACGCGGTGAAGACCCTCGGCGAGGCGCTCGCCCGCATCGAGGACAAGCTCGAGCCGGCCGAGCAGCAGGAGGCGGAGCGCCCCGACGGGGAGACGGGATGAACCCACGCCCCACCGGGCCGGGGCGGCTGGCGGCTGCGGCCGCGGCGCTGCTCCTCCTCGCCGCGTGCTCGGAGTCCGACACGGCCCTCGAGCGCGCCGACCGCTCGACCACCACCGCGCCCTCCACGACGTCGGCGCCTGCCGACGGCGGGTCGAGCACGACCGCGCCGACCCCGGCGCCCACCGTCGAGTGGACGTCCTGCGGGACCGCCGAGTGCGCCACGGTCGCCGTGCCCCTCGACCACGAGGACCCCAGCGGCCCCTCGGTCGACCTCGCCGTGCTGCGCCTGCCCGCCCGGGGCGACCGCATCGGCCCGCTGTTCGTGAACTTCGGCGGCCCGGGCAGCGGCACCATCGACCTGCTCCCGACCTTCCCGTTCCCGGAGGAGGTCCGAGAGCGCTTCGACATCGTCGCCATCGACCCCCGCGGCGTCGGCGGGTCGGTGCCCCTCGACTGCGGCGTCGACCCCACCGAGCTGTACGCCGTCGACCCCACGGTCGAGGACGACGCCGACGTCGAGGCCCTGGTCGGCATCAGCCGCCGATACGCCGACGACTGCGAGCAGGCACGAGGAGACCTGCTCCCCCACGTCGGCACCCGGGACGTGGCGCGCGACATGGACCTCGTCCGCGCCGGGATGGGCGACGAGCAGCTGAGCTTCGTCGGCTACAGCTACGGCACCTCGATCGGCCAGGCGTATGCCGACCTGTTCCCCCGGCGGGTCCGGTCCCTCATCCTCGACGGTGTCGTCGACCCGGCCCCCAGCGGGCTCGAGGTGGCGACCCAGCAGGCGCGGGGCTTCGAAGCCGCGCTCGACCGGTGGGCGGCCGGCTGCGGGAACCGGGACTCGTGCTCGCTCGGCGACCCGGTCGCCGCGGTCGACCAGCTGCTGGCCGCGGCCGAGGCCGGGGTGCCGTCCAGCGGCGGCCGCGACCTCGGTCCGGGCGAGGCGGCCATCGGCCTGGCCATGGCCCTCTACAACCCGGCGTACTGGCCGACCCTCGACGGCGCGGTCGCCGGCGCGCTGGCCGGCGACGGCACCGGCATCGTCGCCTTGGCCGACCAGTACACGCGGCTCGTGGACTTCTCCACCTACTTCGCGGTGTCGTGCCTCGACAGCGACTGGCCCGAGCGCACCGCGGAGCACCTGGCCGCGGCCGAGGCCGCAGGGGCGGCGTCGCCGCGCTTCGGCGAGGCCATCGTCAACGACTACCTGCGGTGCGCGGTCTGGCCGGCCGAGGAGGACCCGCTGGGCGCGATCACCGCTCCCGGCACCCCACCAGTCCTCGTGGTCTCGACCACCGGCGACCCGGCCACGCCGTACGAGAGCGGCGTGGCCGTGGCCGACCGCCTGGCCGGCGGCGTGCTCCTCACCCACGAGGGCGACGGCCACACGATCGTCTTCCAGGGCAGCCAGTGCGTCGACCGCGTGGCGATCGACTACCTCGTCGACGGCACCGTCCCCGGCGAGGGCACCACCTGCTGACGCGCCGCGACGGTGGCGCCGGGGACCGTGGCGTCAGGGGCGGTGGCCGCCGTCCTCCCACCACCACAGCAGCTCGACCATCGAGCCGGGGATCGCAGCGTCGGACTCGGCGACCGAGCCGATGCCGGAGCCGGCCCGGGTCCACACGAGCACGTTCCGGCCGTCCTCGCCCACGGCGCACAGCACCCGGCCGGTGCGGCCGTCGAGGTCGTAGGCGTCGGTGCCGTACCAGGGCACCGGGAGCTGCCCCGTCGGGCCGGCCCCGTCCGGGCTGCACGCCCCCGGTGACGGGTCGGCGGTGCCGGCGGCGCGGGTGAACACCCACCCGTCGAGCCACGCAGCCATGGCGTCGGCGTCACCGAAGCGCACCCAGGACACGGTCTCGGCTGCGCCCGTGGCCGGCTCGCAGGTGACCGCCACCTGGCCGGCCGCCGCCTCGAGCAGGGCGAGGTCGCGACGGCACCGCGCCCGCAGCTCCTGGTGGACCTCGTCGAGCAGCGCCTGCTCCGCCCGCAGCGGGAACGCGTCGTCGCCCCGCCCCACCAGCTCGGACCAGAACCGGTAGTGGTCGGCGTAGGCGCCGTACCCGCCGGCGGTGCCCAGCACCGGCGCACCAGCGTGGGTCCACGCGAGGTCGATGCGGTCGCCGGCGTGGCGGCACGCCACCCGACCACGGCCCCGCTCGCTCACGTAGTCGTGCACGGCATCGTCGGACAGCGCGCACTCGCCCCGCCGGGCGGGATCGAGCTCGAGGGTGGCCACCGCGTCGTCGAAGGCCTGGTCGCGGGCCGCCTCGTCGGGGAACAGCGTGAACGTCACCAGCTCCGGTGGCTGCGGGCGCGGGCACGCCATCCGAACCGACCCATCCGTGGGCTGCGTCGCATCGGGCACGCAGCCCTCGATGCCGGTGGGGAGCAGGGCGGCCAGGGCGTCGAGCGTCGGCGCCGCACCGTCCGGCGCGGGGTCCTCGGCGGCGGCGGGGGTGCCGTCGGCGACGTCCGCGGCCGGCGACGAGAGCTCGGCGTCGGTGTTCACCGCCCGCACGACCAGCACCGCGACGGCCACCAGCAGGAGGACGAAGACGGCCCCGACGACCCAGGCGGCGCGCGACCGGCTGACGTCGTCGTCCCAGCCGTCCCAGTCCACCTCGATGACGCCTCGGAGCGGCGGCCCCAGCAGCTCGTCGTCGAACGCCGACGGGTCGGCGGGCACGTCCCGATCCCGCGACCGTGCCATGCGCCGAGGCTAGGCGCCGCCCGCGGGGCGACCGGTGTCGGAGCCGGTGGTCAGCCGGCCATGCCCTCCGCGACGAGCGGCTCGAGCCGCCAGTCGGGGTGGTCGGACTCGATGCGCTGCAACCAGTACACGGACTCGAACAGCGCGAGCAGGGTGCCGTCGGAGCGCTCGAGCACCCGCACCCCGCTCATGCCCCGCAGGTTCGCCATCGTCTCCTCGTCGGTCACCCGGGCGATCGAGTAGCGGGTCATCGAGATCTCGGCCGCCGACCCGAACTCGTCGGCCAGGCGCGCCGACGCGACCTCGAACTGCATCTGGCCCACCGCGGCGAGCATCGGCTCCTGGTCGCCGAGGTCGCGGTCGCGCAGCACCTGCACCACGCCCTCCTCGTCGAGCTGGGCGATGCCCTTGCGGAACTGCTTGAACCGTCCGACGTCCTTCGGCCGGGCCACGGCGAACAGCTCAGGGGCGAAGGCCGGGATGCCCGGGAACTCGACCGGGTCCTCGAGGTAGAGCGTGTCGCCCACGCGCACCTCGGTGGCGTTGACGAGGCCGATGACATCGCCCGGGTACGCCTCCTCGAGGGTCTCCCGGTCCTGGCCGAACACGGCGTGGGCGTACTTCGTGGCGAACGGCTTGCCGGTGCGGCCGTGGGTGACGACCATGCCGCGCTCGAACCGGCCGGAGCACACCCGCACGAACGCGATGCGGTCGCGGTGGCTGGGGTCCATGTTCGCCTGCACCTTGAACGCGAACCCGGAGAACGGGCTGTCGAGCGGGCGAGGCTTCCCGTCGACGTCGGGGCGGGGCCGCGGGGAGGGGGCGAGGTCGGCCACCGCATCGAGCAGCAGGCGCACGCCGTAGTTGGTGAGGGCCGACCCGAAGAACACGGGCGTGGCCTCGGCGCCCTCGAACAGCTCCTGGTCGAAGTCGGAGCCCACGGCCTCGAGCAGCTCGATCTGCTCGACGGCGGTGGCGTAGCTGTCGCCCTCGACCTCCTGCGCCCGCTCGGGGTCGAGGATCTCCTCGCCGGCCCGGGTCGCCCCGTGGGCCGATCGGGTGAAGCGGATGTAGTCGCCGCTGCGCCGGTCGACGAGGCCGCGGAAGTCGCCGGCGATGCCCACCGGCCAGGAGATCGGCATGGTGGCCAGCTCGAGGGTGGTCTCGATCTCGTCGGTGAGCTCGAGCGGGTCCTTGCCCGGCCGGTCCCACTTGTTGATGAATGTGAGCAGCGGGATGCGGCGCTCCCGGCACACCTCGAACAGCTTGAGCGTCTGGGGCTCGATGCCCGCCGCCGCGTCCAGGACCATGATGGCCGTGTCGGCCGCGGCCAGCACCCGGTACGTGTCCTCGGAGAAGTCCCGGTGGCCGGGTGTGTCGAGCAGGTTGAGCACCCGGTCGCGGTACGGGAACTGGAGCACGGTCGACGTGATCGAGATCCCGCGCTGCTGCTCCATCTCCATCCAGTCCGACCGCACCCGCCGGCGCTCGCCCCGGGCCTTCACCTGGCCGGCGTCCTGGACGGCACCGCCGTAGAGCAGGAACTTCTCGGTGAGCGTGGTCTTGCCCGCGTCCGGGTGGCTGATGATGGCGAAGGTGCGACGCCGCTGGGCCTCGGAGACGGGATCGGTCACGGATCAAGTGAACCGGTCGCCTCCCGGGCCGACCAACTCGGTGGCGCCGGCCGACGGCCCCACGTCGACGTCGGCGAGGATCCTCACGTTCGTCCCACCCAGGCCGACGTCGGCGAGGATCCTCACGTTCGGGGCGGACGCTCGTCGCTCCGGCGTGGCACGCTCCCGCCCACCCCGGACCCGTGCGCACGGGAACGGGATATGGAGGCAGCCACCATGCCGCGGCCCAGCACCGAGCGCTTCGACATCGAGCGGTTGCACGCCACCGCCACCGACCTGCGCGGCCAGCTGGCCGCACTGGAGCTCCCGCTGGCCACACCGGGAGCCGACGCCGCCCGCGTCCGCGCCGACCTGGTTCGCCGCCAGCTCGACGACTACGTGCTGCCCCGGCTGCGCGACCTCGACGCGCCGGTGCTGGCCGTGGTGGGCGGGTCCACCGGTGCGGGGAAGTCGACGCTGGTGAACAGCGTCGTGGGCGCGCAGGTGACGGCGCCGGGCGTGCTGCGGCCGACCACCCGGTCGCCGGTGCTGATCCACCACCCCGACGCCGCCCGGTGGTTCGAGGACGACCGGGTGCTCGGGTCGCTGCCCCGGGTCCGGGGCGGCGAGGCCGCGGGCGCCGACCAGCTCCAGCTCGTCGCGTCGGACGCGCTGCCGCCCGACCTCGCGCTGCTCGACGCACCGGACATCGACTCGGTGGTCGACCGCAACCGCGCCGTCGCCGAGCACCTGCTCGACGCTGCCGACCTCTGGGTGTTCGTCACGACGGCCGCCCGCTACGCCGACGCCGTGCCGTGGGGTTTCCTCCGCACGGCGGCTCGCCGGGGCGTCGGCATCGGGCTCGTGCTCGACCGGGTGCCGCCGGGCGCCGGCGAGGAGATCCGCGCCCACCTGGCGGCGATGCTGGCCGAGCAGGGCCTCGGCGACGCACCGCTCTTCGTCGTCGAGGAGCAGCCGCTGGTGGACGGTCGGCTGCCGACCGCCGCCGTCGCCGACGTGCGGGCGTGGCTGGACGGCCTGGTGGCCGACCGCGAGGCGCGAGCCGCGCTGGTGCGACGGAGCCTGGCCGGCGCCATCCACGACGCGGCCGGCACGAGCGACGAGCTGGCCGCCGCCGTCGCCGACCAGCAGGCGAGCGCCGACGCGCTCGTCGCCACCGCCCGCGACGCGTTCGCCGAGGCCGCCCGGCAGATCGGGCGCGACGTGCGGGACGGGACGGTGATGCGGGGCGAGGTCCTCGCCCGCTGGCAGGACCTGGTGGGCACCGGCGAGCTGCTGCGGGAGCTGCAGTCGCGCATCGGTCGGCTGCGGGACCGAATCGCCGCCGGCGTCACCGGGCGACCCCGCCACGTCGACCGGTTCCAGGGCGCGGTCGAGAGCGGCGTCGAGACCCTGCTGCGCGAGCGGACCACCGAGGCCTACGAGGACGTGGTCGCCCGGTGGCGCGCCGCTCCCGCCGGCGCGGCCCTCCTCGAGGCCGCGCACGAGGAGGGTCACGACCTGACCCGCCCCTCCCCCGACCTCGGCGACCGCACGGCCCGCCTGGTGCGGGACTGGCAGGGCGCGCTGCTCGACCTGCTCCGTGAGGAGGGTGCCGGCAAGCGCACCGCCGCCAAGCTGCTGTCCTACGGCCTCAACGGCGCGGCGCTCGTGCTCATGGTCGGCGTGTTCGCCCACACGGGCGGGCTCACCGGCGCCGAGGTCGCCATCGCCGGCGGCAGCACGGCGGTCGGCTCCACGCTGCTCGAGGCGCTGCT